>DATKDQ010000318.1:0-17215 GCA_035544635.1 Thermoanaerobaculia bacterium | reverse complement strand
GAAACGTCCCGGGATCGGGGCGTCCGGAGGGGGTCGGTGCTCGTGGTCGACGACGAGGCCGCGATCCGCGACAGCCTGCGGATGATCCTGGAGTACGAGGGTTATCGCGTCGAGGAGGCGTCGTCCGGTCGCGAGGCGCTGACCCGCGCCGGCGACCGTCCGCTCAACGCCATGTTCCTCGACGTCAAGATGCCGGAGATGGACGGCCTCGAGGTGCTACGCGCTCTGCGCGAGCGCGGGGTCGACCTCCCGGTGGTGGTGATCAGCGGACACGGAGACATCGCCACCGCAGTCGAGGCCACCCGGCGTGGCGCGTTCGATTTCCTCGAGAAGCCGCTGCAGCGCGACCGCGTGCTGCTCGCGCTGCGCAACGCGGTCGAGCACGACCGCCTGCAGCGCGAGAACCGGCGGCTGCGGCCCGAGCCCGAGGAGCTGATCGGCGAGTCGGCGGCCATGCGCGAGCTGCGGCGCACCATCGAGCGCGCGGCGCCGACCACCGCTACCGTTCTCATCACCGGCGAGAGCGGCACCGGCAAGGAGCTGGTGGCCCGCGCGATCCACCGCGGCAGCCAGCGCCATGCCCATCCGCTGATCCAGGTCAACTGCGCGGCGATCCCGGAGGAGCTCATCGAATCGGAGCTCTTCGGCCACGAGAAGGGGAGCTTCACCGGCGCGGTCCGCAGGCAGATCGGGAAGTTCGTGGCGGCCGACAACGGCACCGTGTTCCTCGACGAGATCGGTGACATGTCGGCGCGCACCCAGGCCAAGGTGCTGCGCGTCCTGCAGGACGGCGAGGTGGAGCCGGTCGGCGCCTCTTCGACCGTGCACGTCGACGTGCGGGTGGTGGCCGCGACCCACCGCGACCTGCCCAAGGAGATCGAGGCAAGTCGCTTCCGTGAGGACCTCTACTACCGGCTCAACGTCATCCCGGTCGAAACACCGCCACTGCGCGAGCGGCTCGAGGATCTGCCGCTCTTAGTCGAGCACTTCATCGACCGGTTCGCGCGCGAGCACGGGTACCCGCGCCGGCGCTTCGCGCCGCAGGCCCTGAGTCATCTCGCCGGCCTGCCTTGGCGCGGCAACGTGCGGGAGCTCAAGAACCTGGTCGAGCGCCTTCTCATCCTCGCCACCGGCGAGACCATCGGCGCGAAGGACGTCGCCGCGGTGACCGGCGGCACCGAGCCCGAGCTCGAGACCGCGCTGCTCGGTCATCGCACACTGCGCGAGTTCCGGGAGGCCTCGGAGAAGCTGTTCCTGCTCCACAAGCTGCGCGAGCAGAGCTGGAACGTGACCAAGACCGCGCAGCAGATCGAGACCCCGCGCAGCAACCTGTACAAGAAGATGGAGCAGTACGAGATCCGCCGCGACGGGGCCGACGCGCTCCGGGAGGATGCGTCATGACGGTACGCGAGAAGCCCGAGTCGGCCGCCCGGCCAGCGGACGGCGGATCGAGCCCCCAGCCCGGCGCTCATCTCGACGCCGAGGTGAGGGAGCAGGCGCGCCGGGACCGCGAGCGCTGGCAGCGCGCCGCCCGCGAGGCGAGCGCCGGAAAAGCGTTCTGGAAGGACGACTTCACGACCGTGTCCGGCATGGAGGCGCCGCACCTGGTGACGGCGGACGAGGTGCGCGCCGACCCGTCGCGCGACATCGGCGTCCCAGGGGAGTTTCCGTATACCCGCGGTCTCCATCCGACCGGCTACCGCGGGCGGCTGTGGACGATGCGCCAATTCGCCGGCTTCGGCACCGCCGAGGACACCAACCAGCGGTTCCGCTATCTCCTTGAGCAGGGGCAGACCGGTCTGTCCGTGGCGTTCGACCTACCGACTCTCTACGGCTACGACTCGGACCACGAGCTGTCGCGCGGAGAGGTCGGGAAGTGCGGCGTCGCGGTGTGCTCGCTGGCGGACGTCGAGAAGCTGTTCGCGGAGATCCCGTTGGCCGAGGTCTCGACCTCGATGACCATCAACTCAACGGCGCCCATCCTGTTCGCGATGTACCTGGCGGTGGCGGAGCGGCAGGGTGCTGACTGGCGCACTCAGGTGCGCGGCACGCTCCAGAACGACATCCTCAAGGAGTACATCGCGCAGAAGGAGTACATCTTCCCGCCACGCCCGTCGATGCGGCTCATCACCGATCAGTTCTCCTTCGCGGCGGAGCGGGTTCCACAGTGGAACACCATCTCGATCTCCGGGTACCACATCCGGGAGGCGGGCTCCACCGCGCTCCAGGAGCTGGCCTTTACGCTGCGCGACGGCATCGAGTACGTCCAGTACGGCATCGCCGCCGGGCTCGACGTCGACGTCTTCGCGCCGCGGCTGTCGTTCTTCTTCAACAGTCACAACGACTTCTTCGAGGAGATCGCCAAGTTCCGCGCGGCGCGCCGGATCTGGGCGACCGTCATGCGCGACCGCTTCGGCGCCCGGGACCCGCGCTCGTGGATGTGCCGCTTCCACACCCAGACGGCGGGCGTGTCGCTGGTGGCGCCGCAGCCGATCAACAACGTGGTGCGCACCGCGATCCAGGCGCTGGCGGCCGTCCTGGGGGGGACCCAGTCGCTCCACACCAACGCCCTCGACGAGACCTACGCGCTGCCCACCGAGGAGAGCGCGCGGATCGCGCTGCGCACGCAGCAGATCCTCGCGCACGAGTCGGGCGTGGTGAACACCATCGACCCGCTGGGAGGCAGTTACTACGTCGAGGAGCTCACGCAGCGCATGGTCGACGGTACCTTCGAGTACTTCCGCCGCATCGACGAGCTGGGAGGGATGGTGGAGGCGATCGAAGCCGGCTTCCCGCAGCGCGAGATCGTCGAGGCTGCGTACGCGGCGCAGCGCGCCATCGACAGCGGGCAGAAGCTGATCGTCGGCGTCAACGCGTTCCAGAGCGACGGCGAGCAGCCGATCGAGACGCTCTATGTCGCGGACGACGCGGCCGCGTCGCAGCTCGAGCGCCTCGAGGCGCTGCGCAAGAGCCGCGACCGCGACGCGGTGACGCGTACTCTCGACGCGCTCAAGCGCGGTGCGGAAGGCAACGACAACACGATGCCGCTCCTGCTCGACTGCGTGAAGGCCTATGCGACGGTAGGCGAGATCAGCGACGCGCTGCGCGACGTCTTCGGCTGCTACGAAGAGCCTCCCGTCTTCTAGACCCATTCCGCACGCCGCTCGCCGACTCTCGTTGGTGCGGCCCTTCGCGGCATCGGTGAGTGTCTCTCTTTCGGGGTATAGTCCTGGCCCCGGAGGGAGTCGATGGGTGAGGCGCCACATCGCGTGCTGATCGCCAAGCCGGGGCTCGACGGTCACGACCGCGGCGCCAAGGTGGTGGCGCGTTCGCTTCGGGACGCCGGCTTCGAGGTCATCTACTCCGGCCTGCGTCAGACCCCGGAGCAGATCGTCGCGGCTGCCGTGCAGGAGGACGTCGACGCGGTCGGGCTCTCGATCCTCTCGGGGGCCCACAACAGTCTGCTGCCGGACGTCACGCGGCTGCTCGCCGACGAGGGCGCCGGCGACGTCCTGGTGTTCGCTGGCGGCATCATCCCCGAGCGCGACATCGCCGGGCTCAAGCAGGCGGGAATCGACGAGATCTTCCTCCCCGGCACCACCACGCAGGCGATCGTGGACTACCTGCGCGCGCGGCTGGCCAAGAAGTAGCGCCCGGCCGCCGGCATGCCGGCGGCGGCAGCGCGGCGCGGAAGCACTCGGGAATCCCGATTCGAGGCGGCTCAGATGACCGAGAGAATCCTGATCGCCGACGACAGTTTGTCGATTCGCGAGGCGGCTCAGAGTGCGCTCGCGGCGCGCGGGGCGCGCCTCGAGGCGGTGGCCGACGGCCGCGAGGCGCTTGCCAAGCTGCGTGACGCCGCGCCGCAGCTCCTGATCGCCGACGTGCACATGCCCGGGGGCGACGGCTACGCGCTCTGCCGCGAGGCGAAGAGCGAGCAACCGGGGTTGCGCGTCCTGCTCGTCGTCGGCACCTTCGAGCCGTTCGATGCGGCCAGCGCGACGGCGGCGCGCGCCGACGGCGTGCTGCGCAAGCCGTTCATGCCCGACGAGCTGCTGCGCAAGGTCGAGGAGCTGCTGGGTCCGGTCCCTGCCGAGACGCCCCCGCGAGGAGCCTCGGCGGTTCGCGCGGCGGCGCCTCCCGCTGCGGCCGCCGTCCGGACGTCGGAGCCTGCTCACGGTCACGAGGACGTGCCGGCGCCAGGGCTGTCCGACGCGGAGGTCGATCGCATCGCGCGCCGCGTGCTCGCGATCGGCGGCGAGGCCGTGCTCGAACGGGTGGCGAGGGAGCTGCTCGGCGGGGCGGCCGTCGCGAAGGTGCCGCGGAGCGCCGAGGCGAGGCGCGGGCTCGACGGAGAGCCGGAGGACGATTGAGCGATCTCGCGGACGTCGCCCGCGCCCTGGCGTCGCGTCCGGGAATCGAGGCTTCGAACGTCATCGTCGCCGAGTGCGTCGACTCGACCAACACGCTGGCCCGGCGCCTGCTCGAGGAGGCCTGGACCGGCCCCGGCCCCTGCCCCGAAGTGGTGATCGTCGCGCTCGAGCAGACCGCCGGACGCGGCCGCCAGGGTCGGAGCTGGGTGAGCCGGCGCGGCCTGGGCGTCTACGTGACGCTGCTGGCGGCTGTCGACGAGGCCGAGCTGCAGACGCTGCCGCTCCTGGTGGGCGTCGGGCTGGCGCGGGCGCTCCGGCGGCTGGGCTGCCCGGTGCGACTCAAGTGGCCGAACGATCTCCAGGTCGACGGCCGCAAGCTCGGCGGTATCCTGATCGAGTCGATCTCCCGCGAAGCTTCGACCGCGGCGGCGATCATCGGCTTCGGTGTGAATCACGGCCACCTCCGGCGTGAGCTGCCGACGCCCATCGCGATCTCGCTGCGGGAGGTGCTCGATCCGCTGCCGCCGCTGCCGGAGTTGATCGCCGACCTGGTCGAGGCCGTGGCGGTGGAGAGGGCGCACGCCGGCGACGCCGACTACGCGCGCCAGGCCTACGAGGAGCTGACGGTGCACCGGCCGGGCCAGACGCTGCGCTGTCGCGTGGCGCACGAGGATCTCGAGGGCGTTTTCCTGGGCTTCGACGAGCGGGGGTTCCTTCGCCTCGCCGTGGACGGCGGCGAGCGGCGAGTGGCCAGCGGGGAGATCGTGGAATGAGCGCACGCAGGGCGAGCAGGCAGACCGGCCTCATTCTCGTCGTCGACGTCGGGAACACCACCTCGGTGTTCGGGCTGTTCCACGGCGAACAACTGGTGCTCGACTTACGCGTCTCGAGCGAGGCGCAGCGCACCGCCGACGAATACGCGGCGCTCCTGCTGCCGCTCTTTCAGCATGGCGGCATCACCACGGATCGGGTCGAGGAGGTGATGGTGTCGTCGGTGGTTCCGCCCGTGAACCGTCATCTCGAGCGCTTCGCGCGGCGCTACTTCGAGATCACCCCGCTCTTCGTCGAGCCGGGGCTCGACCCCGGCATCGAGATCCACTACGACAATCCGCACGAGGTGGGGGCCGACCGGGTGGTGAACGCGGTGGCGGCGAAGGCGCGATGGGGCGCTCCGGTGGTCGCCGTCGACTTCGGAACGGCGACCACCTTCGACGTGGTCGACGCCAGCGGCGCCTACGTCGGCGGCGTGATCGCGCCGGGACTCGTGATCTCGGCCGAGGCGCTCTTCGCCCGGGCCTCGCGGCTGTACAAAGTCGACGTGCGGCAGCCGGAGCGCGTCCTCGGAAAGAACACGGCGGAGGCGATGCAGGCGGGTCTGTACTACGGCTATATCGGCCTGGTCGACGGCATCCTGGAGCGGCTGCTGGCCGAGCTGCCGACGCCGTGTCCGGTGGTCGCCACCGGTGGGCAGGCCGAGCTCATCGCGTCGGGATCGCGCTTCCTGGGCGAGGTGGATGCTCACCTCACGCTCACCGGCCTGCGGCTGATCTGCGAGCGGAACCGGCGCTGAACGTGGCGGGAGCGGCCGACAGCGAGGAGCTCCGCTACTTCCAGGCGCTCGAGGAGGCGTTCATCCGGCTGCGCGGCGCGCCGCTGCTCTTGTCTCCGGCGGACTGGCAGGTCGCACAGCGCTGGCGCTCGCTCGGGATCCCGCTCGACTTCGCCATCGCGGAGCTGAGCGAGATCTTCGCGCGGCGCCGCGAACGCGGCGTCGAGGATCGAGTCTCCAGCCTGCGCTACTGCGCCCGCGCCGTCGAGTCGCATTGGCGCCGGGCCGAGGAGCTCGCCGGCCCGGTGCGCCGAGCGCGCCCGCCCGCGTTCGACTCCGCCCGCCGGCTGCGGTCGCTGGCGAGTGCGATCCCGAGCGAGTGGCCGCGCGCCGCAGCGCTCGCGCAGCAGATCGTCGCGCTCGAGGGGGAGGCGGCGGCCATCGAGTCGGCGCTGGCGGCGATCGACGATCGCATGCTCGAGGAGGCGGCGCAGCGCCTCGGCCCGGCGGCGGCGGCGGCGCTAGACGCCTGGGTGGAGGAGCGGGTCGCGGGCCTGCGGGCACGGTTCACCGCCGAGGACAGAGCGCTCGCCGCCGCTCGGCTCCGGTCGCGCGAGCTGCGGCGGCGCGCCGGCCTGCCGCTCTTGTCACTGTTCTCGCCCGACGCGGAGCCCGACGGACCGCGCGGCCGGTAGCGCTCTTCACGAGGTCGGGCCGAGGACTCCCCGGGAGCGGGGCGCCCGGTGCCAGATCGCAAGCCTGCCTGCCGTCCTTGGGAGGAAGTGGCGCTCCGCTGGCCTCCGGCCGTGCTTCCGGTCGGCGCGTTCCTGGCGGGCGCGGCCCTCGCGCCGCAGCTCGCGTACGCTCCGGCGCTCGTGCTCCCGCTCGCGCTCGCCGTGCTCGGCGGCGTGCTCGGCGGCCAGCCCGGGCTCTCCCTGGCCACCTTCTCGCTGGGACTGCTGCGAGCCGAGGCGTCTTGGGTGGCGCGGATGCGGGCGAGCCCGGGCTGGGATCTCGACCGGCCGGTGGAGGCCCTGTTCGCACCGGACGAGCCCTGGGAGCCGCGCGACGGCTCCTGGACGGCGTCGGGCCGGATCCGAGCGCTGTCGCAGGATGGGCGCCGGGAGGAGGTCGACCTGCGTGCTCGAGCGGTGGTCTCGTCGGCGCAGGCTCCCCCGGAGGCGGGCTCCTACCGGCTTCGCGGATACCTGCGCCCCCCGCTCGCCTTCCTCAACGGCGACCCCGCGATCCGTACCGGCGGTTGGCGGCTGCGGGTGAAGAGCGCGCGGTGGGTGGCCGCCGCCGGCCCGCCGCGGGCGAGCGGGGCGGTGGACCGGGCGCGGGCTCGCCTGCTGGCGAGTCTCGGCGTCGGGGCCAGGCCGGGGGGAGGGAACGGCTCCGCGCTGCTCGAGGGGCTCCTCCTCGGGCGCACTGCGGCTCTACCTGAAGACTGGCAGCGTGGGCTGCGGCGGACCGGGCTCTCCCATCTGTTCGCCGTCTCGGGTCTTCATGTGGGCCTGATCGCCGGCGTGGTCTGGGCCGCCACGGCCCTGCTCCGGCCGGCGGCCCGAGGGGCCTGCGCGCTGGCCGTCGCCGGCGCGTACGCGCTCCTGGTCGGGCTCGGCCCCACCGTCCTGCGCTCGCTGTTCATGCTGACCGCGATGATCCTGGCCAGGCTCTCTCGACGATCGCCGTCCGCGATCAACGCGCTGGCCCTCTCCGCCGGGCTCTTGGCGGCCGGGACGCCGGTGCTGGTCTACGACCTGTCGTTCCAGCTCACGGTCGCGGCGACGGCGGGTGTGGTCGGGCTCGGGCCCTTTCTCGCGCGGCGGTGGGGAGGTGGACCGCTGGCGACCTCCCTCGCTGTGGGTGCCGGCGCCCAGCTCGCGACCCTGCCGTTCACCGTGCCCGCGTTCTCCCTGGTGCCACTCGGCGGCGCCGCGCTCAACTTGATCGGCGTCCCCTGGACCGGCCTCTGCCTGGTGCTCGGACTGCTCTGGGCAGTGGTGGCGCTGGTCGAGCCGAGCTGGGGCATGGCACTGGTGGCTCTCTTCGAGCCCCTGGCGCGGCCGTATGGCTGGCTCGCGGCGCTGCCGGCGCATCCGATGGTGTCCGTTCCGATCGCGCTCGGCACCGGCACGGCGTGCGCGGTCGCGGCGTTGGCGCTGGGTCTCGCCGCGCGCCCGCGCCGGCTGGCCGTCGCGGCGTCGATCGTCGCCGCGGTCGTCCTTCTCTTCCCCGGATTCCGCGCGCAGGACTTCGAGGTGGTCGTTCTCGACGTCGGGCAGGGCGACGCGATCCTGCTGCGCGACGGCCGTCGCGCGCTCCTGGTCGACGGCGGCGGCTGGCCGGCGGGCGATTTCGGCGGGCGGGTGCTGCTGCCGGCGCTGGCGCGGCTCGGTGTGCGGGCGCTCGACGCGGTCGTGGTGTCTCATCCCGACTCCGACCACTGCGCCGGGCTGGCGGACATCGCGGCCTATCTGCCGATCGGCGAGGTCTGGATCGCGCCCGGCTGGGGCGGAGCGCCGTGCCTCGACCGACTGCTCGGCCGGGCCGGTGCGCGCCTGCGCGTGGTGTGGCGCGGCGACGCCGTGGAGTGGGGCCGGTTCCGCTTCGCCGTTCTCCACCCTTCGCCCGGGGAGGAGGGCGCCGGTAACGACCGGTCGTTGGTGCTCGAAGCGAGCGCCGGCGGGCGGTCTCTGCTTCTCACCGGCGACATCTCGGACCACATCGAGACCAGGCTCGTTCGTCGACGCGTGCTGCGCCCGGTCGACCTGCTCAAGATCGCCCATCACGGCAGCCGGAGCTCGACGTCCCTTCCGTTCCTGGCCTCGGCGGCGCCGCGATGGGCGGTGGTCTCGGCCGGCCGGGGGAACGCCTACGGCCATCCGTCGGACTCCGTGGTGCGCAAGCTGGAGCGGCGCGGCATCCCGGTGCTGCGGACGGATCGACACGGTTGGATCCGGCTGCGCTGGCGGCCCGCGGGTCCGCTCCGGATCGTCACCGGCCGTACCCCGGGCCTGGTCGGCGAGAGCACGCAGCGGATGAGGCTGGGGCCGGCGCGACTCGCGCTCGAATCGCTCGGCGCGCCCTGAGCGCGGCACCCCGCCGGGGGGGACGGCCTCGGTCGCTACACTGGGTGCCGATGAGCGATCGGGCCGTGATCACGGTCGCGGTGGTGGGCCCCACCTGCACCGGGAAGAGCGGCCTCGCCCTCGCGCTGGCGCGCCGCTACGCCGCCGAGATCGTCAACGCCGACGCGCTCCAGGTCTACCGCGGCCTCGATCGCGGCACCGCCAAGCCCGACCTCGCCGCGCGCGCGGCGGTGCCGCACCATCTGTTCGACATCCTCGATCCGTGCGAGCGCTTCTCGGCGGGTGAGTTCGCGCGCCGCGCCCGCACCGCGATCGACGAGATCGCCGCGCGCGGCCGCATCCCCATCGTCGTGGGCGGCAGCGGCTTCTACCTGCGCGCGCTCTTTCGTGGGCTCGCGGGCGTGCCGCCCATACCTCTCGCGGTGCGCGATGCCCTGCGCCGTCGGCTCGAGCGGGAGGGTCTCGAGGCGCTGCGCGCCGAGCTGGTCGAGCGCGATCCGGCCACGGCCCGGCGCCTGCCGCCGGGCGATCGGCAGCGCACGCTCCGCGCCCTGGAGGTGGTCGCGGCCACCGGTCGTTCGCTATCGAGCTGGCAGGCCGAGCCGTCCGCGGAAGAACGACTACCAGTGCTCTCGGTTGGATTGACGCTTCCGAGAGCGCTCTTGTACGATCGCATCGCCGCACGGGCTCATGCGATGCTCAGGGGCGGGTGGCTCGAGGAGATCGGCGACCTGCTTCGCGGAGGGGTTCCCGACAGCGCACCGGCGTTTCAGGCCATCGGATATCGGCAGTTGCTGCGCCACCTGCAGGGTGCGTGCACTCTGGAGGAGGCGATGGTGGAGATCATTCGGGCGACGCGCCGGTACGCCAAGCGGCAGGAGACCTGGTTCAGGCGGGAGCAGGTGAGCGCCTGGTTCAGCTCCCCCGACGCCTTTGGCCTCGAGCAGGACGTGATCGAGTTTCTTTCGCGGGAAGGCATCGGGGGTAGGTGATGTCCAAGCACAACATCAACATCCAGGACGGATTCCTGTTCCAGAACCTGAAGGAGGCGAAAGAGCTCTCGATCGAGTTGACCACCGGGCGCAACCTGATCGGCAAGCTCAAGCGATTCGATCGTTTCGCCGTCGTGATCGAGAGTGAGGGCAAGGAGATCCTGGTTTACAAGCACGCCATCACACAGATTGCTAGTGCCGGCTCCAACGCCTAGCCACAGACGCCCGCAGAGCTCGCCCCCTGCGCTGGGCGCCTTCCCGCGCCCATTCCGAGCGCTTCCGCGAGCGGCCGGTCGCACCGTTCTCGTCGCCTCACTTCCGTTGCTTGTCGTCGCGTTCGGCTGCGCGTCGGGCGACGCCGATGCCCCGGCACGCTCGGCCGCGCCGAGGTCGCCGTATCTCCTGGCGCCGGCCGACGGCTGGCCGCAGGAGCTCGGAGAGGGCGAGCGGTCGGCGCTCGCCGTCGGTTTTGCGGCGCTCGCGCGCGACGGCGATCACGCCGCCGCACTGACCGCCGCCGACGCGCTTCTCGCCTCCTCCCCCGATCTCTATCCGGCGCGGGTTCTGGCCGCGCAGGCGGAGCTCGCGGCCGGCTCACCGCAGCGCGCCCGAGTCCGGCTCGAAGGCTGGATCGCGGAGCAACCCGGGTACCGCGCGGCGCGACTGCTGTGGGCGCGCCTCCTCGAGCTCGGCGGCGAGGTGGCGCTGGCGCACGGCGAGTACGTGGCGCTCGCGGATCAGCTGCTGATCGCGTCCCAGCGCGCGCGCGCGACGCGCGATCCAGCGGTGGAGCAGGCGGAGGTCCGACTCGAGGAGGCGCTCGGCGCCGGGCGCATCGACCAGGCGCGCACCTGGGTGGATCGGCTCGCGGCGTGGCAGCCGGAGGGCTCGGAGCGCGTGCTCGCGGCACGGCTGCGCCTGGCCCGCGCCTCGGGGGATGAGCCCGGTGAGATCCAGGTGCTGCGCGCCTTCCATGCCCGCGGCCGCCAGGAGCGAGGCCTGATCGAGCGGCTCGCCGCGCTCGAGCTCGATATCGGCGACGCCGACCAGGCGCTACGGCTGCTCGAGGGTCTGGCCGCGCGGCATCCCGGCGACGCGTCGCTCGAGAGTCAGCTGGTCGCGGCCCAGCTCCGCTTCCGTCTGCGGCTCCTTCCCGAGAACGTGCGGCGGCTGGCCTCGCGCGGCGAGCTCCGCCGCGGCGACTTCGCTGCGCTCGTCTACTGGATGGTCCCGGGCGTGCGGCAGACTCAGGGCGCGAGCGCCCGGATCGCGACCGACGTGCTGGATCACGAATGGCAGCAGGAGATCATCCGGGTGGTGAACCGTGGCCTGATGAAGGTGAACCCGGTGCTGCATCGCTTCGAGCCGGATCGGCGGGTCACGCGCCTGGAGGCGCTGGCCAGCGCGATCGAGGTCGCCGCCGAGCGCCCGGGCGGAGAGTGCGCGCGGGACGCGGCCACCCATCCCGCGCCGGGCGCGGCCTTCCTGTGCGGTGTCGCAGCGCGCTGCGGTCTCGTTGCCGAAGCCGACGAATGTCTGCCCCAGGCGAGCCTCTCCGGGGGCGAGGCGCTCGAGATCCTCGGTCGCGCGCTCTCCGTGAGACCCGCGGAGTGAAGCGCATGGCCCAGTTCGCGCACCTTCACCTGCACAGCCAGTACAGCCTGCTCGACGGCGCGAACCGCATCGACGAGGTGATCGCCGGCGCGGTGGAGAAGGGCATGCCTGCGATTGCCCTCACCGATCACGGCAACATGTTCGGGGCCATCGAGTTCTACGACAAGGCCAAGGCCGCCGGGATCAAGCCGATCATCGGCATCGAAGCCTATGTCGCGCAGGGCTCGATGGTGGACCGCGACCCGCAGCGCGGGCGCAGCAACCACCTCGTTCTCCTGGCCAAGAACGAGACCGGATACCGCAATCTGCTGCGGCTGACGACCAAGTCGTACCTCGAGGGCTTCTACTACAAGCCGCGGATCGACAAGGATCTGCTGCGCCGCTCGAGTGAGGGGCTGATCGCGCTGTCGGCCTGCCTCAACGGGGAGATCAGCGAACAGATCCTCGCCGGGGCGCCGGAGCGCGCGCAGGCCGTCTGCCACGAGTTCCTCGAGATCTTCGGGGAAGGCAACTTCTTCCTCGAGCTGCAGGACCACGGCATCCCCGAGCAGCGCGACACCAACGACGTGATGCGGCGGCTGGCGGCGCGCACCGGAGTGCCGCTGGTGGCGACCAACGACTGCCACTACCTGCGGCACGAGGATTCCTTCGCCCACGACGTGCTGTTGTGCATCGGTACCCAGAAGACGCTCGACGATCCCGACCGGCTGCGCTACCACGGCGAACAGTTCTACCTCAAGAGCGCCGACGAGATGCTGCGCGCCCTCCCGGGGGATGCCATCGCCATCGAGAACACGCTGCGCATCGCCGAGCAGTGCAACCTCGAGATCCCGACCGGCAGCTTTCATCTGCCGGAGTTCCCGGTGCCGGCCGGCTACACGCGTGACTCGTATCTGACCCAGGTCGCGCGCGAGGGGCTCGAGGTGAGGCTCGACAAGCTGCGGCGCTCGGCCCGCGCCGTCGATCGCCATCCGCCGGAGGCCTACGCCCGCCGGCTCGAGCAGGAGCTCGAGGTGATCGTGCGGATGGGCTTCGCAGGGTACTTCCTCATCGTGTGGGACTTCGTTCGCTACGCGCGCGAGGAGAGGATCCCGGTCGGCCCGGGCCGCGGTTCGGCCGCGGGGTCGCTGGTGTCCTACGCGCTCGGGATCACCGACATCGATCCGCTCCGCTACGACCTCCTGTTCGAGCGCTTCCTCAACCCCGACCGCATCTCGATGCCCGACATCGACATCGACTTCTGCATGCGGCGGCGCGGCGAGGTCATCCACTACGTCAGCGAGAAGTACGGCCGCGACCGCGTCGCGCAGATCATCACGTTCGGAACGCTCGGCGCGAAGGCGGTGCTGCGCGACGTCGGCCGCGTGCTGGGCGTGCCCTACGGCAAGATCGATCGCGTCGCCAAGCTGGTCCCCGACATGACCAAGTCGCTCTCGGAGGCGGCGCGCGAGATCGAGGTGCTCAAGCAGGAGGCCGCGCGCGATCCCGAGGTGGCGAAGATCGTCGAGGTCGGCACCCGCCTCGAGGGGCTGACTCGCCACGCCTCCCTCCACGCGGCCGGCGTCGTCATCGCGCCGCGTGCCATCGAGGAGCTGGTGCCGCTCTACAAGACGTCGAAGGACGAGATCGTCACCCAGTGGGACAAGGACGTGGTCGAGAGCCTGGGGCTCCTCAAGATGGACTTCCTCGGGCTGCGCACCCTCACTGTCATCGACGACACGTTGAAGACTCTCGAGCACCTCGGCACACCGCTCGACCTCGACGATGTGCCGCTCGACGACCCGGGGGTCTACCGCCTGTTCTGCGAAGGACGCACCAACGGCATCTTCCAGTTCGAGTCGCGCGGCATGAAAGACCTGCTGCGGCGCGCCCGGCCGTCGAAGTTCGAGGACCTCGCCGCGTTCAACGCGCTCTACCGCCCGGGCGCGCTGTCGGTCGGCATGGTCGAGGAGTTCATCCAACGCAAGAACGGGCAGAAGAGGGTCCGCTACATCGTCCCGGCCGCCGAGCCCATCCTGGCCGAGACCTACGGCGTCATCGCCTACCAGGAGCAGGTGATGCAGATCGCCGTGGCCATGGCCGGCTTCACCGCCGGCGAGGCGGACGTGCTGCGCAAGGCGATGGGGAAGAAGAAGCAGGAGGTGATGGCCGAGCAGAAGGAAAAGTTCCTCGCCGGCGCGGTGGCCAAGGGGTATCGCCGCGAGCAGGGCGAAGAGATGTGGAACTACATCGAGCCCTTCGCCGGGTACGGCTTCAACAAGAGCCACAGCGTGGCCTACGCGATGCTGGCCTACAAGACGGCCTACCTGAAGGCGCACTTTCCGGTGGCCTTCATGGCCGCGATGCTGAGCTCCGAGATGTCGAGCGCTGACGACGTCGCGAAGTACGTCCGCGAGTGCCGCGATCTCGGGATCGACCTGCGCCCCCCGGACGTCAACGAGAGCCGCTGGCAGTTCACGGTCGAGGGCGAGGCGATCCGCTTCGGGCTGGGAGCGGTGAAGGGCGTGGGCGAGACCGCGATCGAGGAGATCCTCCAGGCGCGGAGCCGGGTCGGGCGCTTCCGCGGCCTCTACCATCTGGCGAGCGAGGTCGACACCCGACTGGTCAATCACAAGGTGTTCGAGTGCCTGATCAAGGCCGGCTGCTTCGATCCACTCGGCTTCCGGCGCCGGGCGCTGTGCGAGCGGCTCGACGCGGTGCTCGAGGCGGCGCAGCGGCGGCGGCGCGAGCGCGAGCAGGGGCAGTCGAGCCTGTTCGCCGCCTCCGGCGAGGAGCCGGAGCCTCCGATGGGCGACGCCGAGTGGCCGGCGCGCCTGCGCCTCCAGAACGAGCGCGAGGCGCTCGGGCTCTACCTCTCCGGCAATCCGCTCTCCGAGTTCGAGGCGGTGCTCCGCGGCCGCACCACGCACGGCGCCGGCGACCTCGCCGAGTGCGCCGGGGCGACGGTGACCCTGGGCGGGCTTCTCACCCGGCTGCGGCAGACGAAGATCAAGACCGGGCCGAACGCGGGACGCTTCATGGGGCGGTTCGTGCTTTCCGACCTCCAGGGCGACGTGCCCGTAGTCCTGTTCTCGGAGCAGCTCGAGCGCAACCGCCGGCTGCTGGTCGAGGACACCGTGGTGCTGGTCACCGGCCAGGTGCGCGACGCGAATGGCGATCCGGAGCTGCGCGCCGAGAAGATCGAGTCGCTCGAGGAGGCCACCGCGCCCGACGTCGAGGTGCATCTCGACCTTCCATCGACGGTCTCGATGGGGCAGATGCTCGAGCTGCGCAACCTGCTGTCGGAACGTCCCGGGCCGGCGCGCGTGCTGTTCCGCGTCGCGCTGCCGGAGGGCGCGGTGCGGGTGGCGGCGGGCGAGCAGTTCCGCGTCAAGCTCGACGACGACCTGCTCGAGGCGATCGCCGCGCTTCTCGGAGCAGGCCGCGTGACGACGCGGCTCGCCTCCCAGCCCGAGCTCGAAGCGGCGGCCGGCGTGTGGAGCGCGGGATGAGCGTCGCCCGGGGGAAGGTGGGCGGCGAGGCTCGGGAGGGACCGAGGGCCGAGTGATGGAGATCCTCGATGGGAACCGCAGCGTGGTCGTGATCGTCGACCTGCAGGGCAGGCTGGCCCACGCGGTGCACGAGTCGGCCGTCGTGCTCGAGGCGACGCGCCGCCTGCTGCGCATCGCGGACCTCTTCGCGGTCCCGGTGATCCTCACCGAGCAGTACCCGCAGGGCCTGGGGCCCACCGAAGCCTCGATCCAGGAGGCCTACGACGCGCTGTCGGTGCCGAAGCGAAGGATCGCGAAGACACTCTTCGGATGCTGCGGCGACCAGGGGTTCGAGACGGCGCTCGACGACCTGCTGCCCGGGTTGCCGGAGGGGCACCGGCAGGTAGTGGTGGCGGGGATCGAGGCCCACGTCTGCGTGATGCAGACCGCGCTCGAGCTCCTGCGCCGCGGGTCACAGGTCCACCTCTGCGCGGAGGCGATCAGCGGGCGCGGGAAGACCTTCAGGCGCTGGGCGCTCGAGCGGATGCAGCAGGCGGGTGCCGTCCTAACCAACCACGAGTCGGCCGCGTTCGAGTGGGCGCGTGGCAAGGACCATCCTCGCTTCCGCGAGCTCAACCGCCTGCTGCGCGAAGGCCAGATCGGCGGCGATCAGGATGTGTAGGCGGTGCTGCGGCGGCGAGCGGCTCCACCAGCTCTCGACGGCGGTCGGGACGGCGCGAGCGGCGCCCGCCGCCGATCGAGCATGACGGCGGCCAGCACGGAGAACCCTCGCTTCGCGCGCGCCATCGCGCGCTTCGACGCGGCCAACGCGGAGGATCCGCGGCGCGAGCGCACCGAGAGCGGCGACGAGCCGAAGGAGCTAGTCTACGCGCAGCGGATGACGAGCTGGCTCGAGCGCATCGAGCCCGGCGCGAGCGAGGCGCTCCGGCTCGCCGCGCGGGCGCAGCACCTGTGCCGCTGGCGCGTGCCGCGCGGCGACTATCCCGAAGGACGGCAGGGCTACCTGCGCTGGCGGCGCGACTGCGCCGAGCTTCACGCGGGGATCGCGACCGGAATCCTGCGGGAGGTGGGGTACGGCCAGACCACAGTCGAGCGGGTCGCCTTCCTGCTTCGCAAGCAGGGGCTGCCGGACGATCCGGAGGCGCTCGCGCTCGAAGACACCGCCTGCCTGGTGTTCCTCGAGCACGAGCTCGCCGGCTTTGCCCCCAAGCACGACGAGCCGAAGCTGGTGCGCATCCTCGAGCGCACCTGGCGGAAGATGTCGCCGCGCGGCCAGCGCGCCGCGCTCGCGCTCGAGCTCCCGGCGCCGGCGCGCGAGCTGCTGGAGAAGGCCCTTTCCCGGCGGGATCATCGATAGGGCCCGCACCGGCCTGGGCCAAGGCTCGGAGCCCTGGCACCGAGGGGAGCGAGTCGCTTCAGGGGAAAAGTACTAGACTGGATTCAGTGACTCGAGGCTCTTCATTCGTGGGTGCGCTCGGGAGGTTTCTCGTCGCCGTCATCGCCGTGGCCGGTCCCGCTCAGGCCGACGACGCGGCTGCGGTCCGTGACCTCTTCACGCGCTACAAGACGGCACTGCTCACGGCCGACGGCGCCACCGCGTCACGCCTGGTCGACCGGGAGACCTTCGCCTACTTCGAGGAGATCAAGGATCTGGCCCTCTCCGGCGACGAGGAGTCGGTCCGCGGCCGCCCGTTCGTCGACCGGCTGCTGATCGTGACGATGCGCCACGAGCTGCCGGCGGCGGAGCTCGGCGACATGGACCTCGAGGGCCTGCTCGAGCACGCCATCGATGCCGGCTGGATCGGCAAGGCGTCGATCGCACAGCTCGGCATCGGCGAGGTGACGGTCGACGGCCAGGAGGCCTCCGCGGTCGCGGTCACCGGCGGCCAGACGCCGGCCGACGCCGCGCTCTCCGAGGGCCTGCGCTACCGCTTCGTGCGCGAGAACGGCGAGTGGCGGTTCGGCTTTCGCTCGCTGGTGGAGTCGATCAACCAGGTGATCGCGCAGCTCACGGCGCAGATGGGGACCGACCAGGACGCGTTGATCTTCGTCCTGGTCGAGCAGCTCTCCGGCCGCAAGGTCCTGCCCGAGGTGTGGTCGC
>DATKDQ010000317.1:0-2223 GCA_035544635.1 Thermoanaerobaculia bacterium | reverse complement strand
TCAGGCCGGGGAAAGCCGGGGGCAGGGCCGGCAGCCTGGAGAGCACGGCCGGGAGGGGAGGCTCGGGGAGCGTCGCCCTCCCGGGCCGGCCGGTCCTGAGCCTCGCGCCTCGCGCTTCAGCCCTCTTTCTTGGCCTGCTTGGCGACCAGCTTCTCGATCTCGTCGTGATGCCCGAGCTCGAAGAGCTTCGGCGGCGGCCCGAGCTTCTCCTGGAGCTGCCGGTCGACCTCCTCGATGGCGCCGGCTACGCGCTTGACCGCGTCACCACCGACAGCCTTCTGTCGCACCAGGTCCTGGAGCGCCTTGACGTAGATGAGACCGCACCGGTGGACGCTCGGGTTGAACAGCTTGATGCAGACTGTCTCCTCGCAGCAGGCGGTGACGATCCCGGCGTCGGTGAAGTGGTTGACCCGGTAGACCAGCCCCGGAGTGACCACGCTGAACCCCCAGACCGCCTTGATGTAGTAGCAGCCGGGCGGCACCTCGACCTCCAGGTGGCCGCAGCGCGCCGGCAACACCACGTAGCGCCGGCCGCAGTACTCGAGCACGCTGCCGTCGCACTCGTAGATCGTGACATACCAGGTCCGGTCGTCGACCCCGCACGGATCGTCGATGCGGGAGACGAAGACGTTGAGCTTCGCCATGCCCATGTCGCTCTCCTTTCCCGGCGGTCGGCCGAGCGCCCGAGGACCGGGCGGCGGCGCTCCGCCTGACGAGCAGAGAGAACGACGGCGAGAAGCGGATGCCCTCAGTCGCAACCGCAGATGCGGAAAAGCTCGTGCGCTGAAAGGTCAATCCAGCGCAACGCCAGGGCCCGAGCACGGTGGAGACGGGTAGCTAGACCCGCGACGAGGGCCCGACGTTCGAGCTCCCCGGTGGCCACGGAGGCGAAGGAGGGGCAGTGGCTGCTATTTTGCCGTGCATGTCGCGGAGGACTACGAGCCTACTGACGCGGCGCGAGGTCATCGCCGGCGGCGTGGCGCTCGCCGCCGGTGCGATGGGCGCGCGGGCGCTGAGCGGGCAGGGCGGCCGGGAGAGGCCGTTCGCCCCCGCCGCGGCGATCGAGGCGAGCGTCGGCGGCCGCCTGGGCGTGGCCGCTCTGAACACCGGGACCTCCGAGCGGCTGAGCCATCGCGCCGACGAGCGGTTCCCGATGTGCAGCACCTTCAAGTGGCTGCTCGCGGCCCAGGTGCTCGCGCGAGTCGACGCGGGCGAGGAGTCGCTCGACCGCGCCGTCCGCTACGGCCCCGCCGACCTGCTCGAGTACTCGCCGGTGACCCGCGAGAACATCGAGAGCGGCGGGCTCACCATCGCCGAGCTGAGCGCCGCGGCGGTGCAGATCAGCGATAACACCGCCGCGAACCTCTTGCTCGCCACCGTCGACGGCCCGGAGGGCTTCACCGCCTTCCTCCGCACCCTGGGCGACCCGACCACGCGGCTCGACCGCACCGAGCCCGAGCTCAACGAAGCTGCACCCGAAGACCCGAGGGACACGACGACCGCCGCGGCGATGCTCGAGGACCTGCGGACGGTCCTTCTCGGCGAGGTCCTGTCGCCGGCGTCGCGCGAGCGCCTGATCGACTGGATGGTAACGAGCACGACCGGCAAGTCCAGGCTCCGCGCCGGGCTGCCGGCAGGGTGGCGCGTAGGCGACAAGACCGGGACCTGCGGCCGCGGCTTCGCCAACGACGTGGCGATCGCCTGGCCGCCCGGCCGCGAGCCGATCCTAATCGCTGCCTACCTCGCGGGAGCCGAAGCCTCCTTCGACGACTGCAGCACCGCGCTGGCCGAGGTCGCGCGGGGGGTGGCCCAAGCCTTCGGCTGAGCCCGAGCCGAGCCCGGGGAGAGGCCTCGGTCCGCCCACGGAGGTCGACCACCCCGGCCGGCCCGCAAGCACCGATCCCGTTACCGGCAGGCGCGTCCGAAGATGGGGAGCGCCTCGGGGCCAGGACTCTCGTGCCGCCCCGTCACGTGCACTTCGCCTTGGCCTTGAGCTTCGGCGGCACGATCTTGAAGCCGAGCTCGATGGAGGTCGATTGGCTCCTGTCGGCACATTGCTCGAGCACCGGCTCGATCGTGGAGCTGACGACCGCCTCGAGCAACAGGTCGCAGATGGGCTCCGTGATCTCGCCGTCCTCGATATCGATGACCAGGCAGATGGCGTTCGTCAATGCGAACGCACCCAGCTTCACCAACACCTTGGTCGCGGCCGGATCGGCGGTC
>DATKDQ010000316.1:0-7023 GCA_035544635.1 Thermoanaerobaculia bacterium | reverse complement strand
GCGCATGGACGCCGATCCGGAGGCCCGAGAGAAGGGGCGATCCGCCTTCGTGCGCGTCGCCGTGCGGTACTACCTCAGCGCCAAGGAGCGCCGGGAGCTCGAGGCGCGGCTCAGAAGCGCATACGAAGGGCAGGCGGACGCAATGGTCGACGAGATCGCCGAGCTCATCGGCACGCAGGAATGGCCCGAGAGATAGCGCGCGGCGACATCTGGCTGCTGGAGCTGCCGACCCCGGACAAACGCCGTCCGGTGCTCGTGGTCAGCCGTGATTCGCTCATCTCTCTTCTCCACACTGTGACCGTTGCGGCGGTCACGTCGACGCTGCGGGGCTCTCCGACGGAGGTCCAGCTCGGTGTCACCGAGGGCCTGAAGGGACCCTCCTGCGTAAACCTCTGCAACCTCTTCACGGTCGAGAAGAGGCGACTGCGCGCCTGGCAGGGCAACGTCGGCCCGGAGACCATGGGGAAGGTCTGCCGGGCCCTGCGCGTGGCCACCGGCTGCGAAGCGAGCTGAATGCCGCGTAGAGAGTCCTGCGGTCCTTGACGGCGTATCGAAGCCCGGGGATCGTCTCGCAGATCCATTCGTCCAGCCGTTTGACGATGGGATGCAGATCCGGCATCACGCGCCGCATCCAATCCTCGATGTCGGCGTGACTTTCCGATGGCGCGGGCGGCTTTCGGGCCGCATTCGGCTTGCGTTGTTTCGCCATCCTGCTCGTTCGCTTCGTCATGGTCGTTTGATGGATGCGCACCGTCCGCCATTCAGGAGTAGGGCGACGGCGCCTCAGATTGTCATTGCAGGAAGGACCAAAGTCGCGTAATCTGTCCTTCGTAGGATGACAATTTCGCCGGACCTCCTCCGCCTCAAGCTCGCCGAGTCGCTGGCGACGCCCACTCCCGCCCTCACCCGGCGGGAGGTGCGCCTGCCCGGCATCCCCGGCAAGGCGTTCGCCGTGATCGGCGTGCGCCGGGGCGGCAAGACCTCGTTCCTCGCCCAGTGCCGCACCGACCGGCTGGCTCAGGGGAGCGCCGCCGAGGCACAGTTGTTCCTGGCTCTCGAGGACGAGCGCGTGACCGGCCTCTCGGTGGCGGACCTCGGCTGGCTGCTCGACGAGCACGCGCGGCAGTTCCCCGACGTCCGCGCAGGCCGGGGCATGACGCTCTACCTCGACGAGGCGCAGCTCGTGCCCGACTGGGAGCGGCTGGTGCGCCGCCTGATGGACGCCGGCGGCGTCGAAGTCTTCGTCTCCGGCTCCTCGGCGAAGCTCCTGTCGCGCGAGGTGGCGACGAGCCTGCGCGGCCGAGGGATGGAGGTGCTCGTGCATCCCTTCAGCTTCCGCGAGGCGCTGCGGCACGCCGGGGCAGAGCCGACGGTGAGGTACGAGCGCATGGCCCCCGCGGAACGGGCGGCGCTCGACCAGCGGCTCCGCCGCTACCTCGCAGAGGGCGGCTTTCCCGAGGCGCAGGGGGCCGAAGCGCGCGACCGCGCGGCGCTCCTCTCCGGCTACGTCGACGTGGTGGTGCTGCGCGACGTCATCGAGCGTCACGCGGTGAGCAATCCCCTCGCCCTGCGCTGGATCGAGCGGCAGCTCCTGGCCAACCCGGGTGGCGCCTTCTCGGTCAAGAAGCACTACGACACACTGCGCTCGCAGGGCGTGGCGGTGGGCAAGGACACCCTGCACCACTACCTGGCCCATCTCGAGGACGCGTTCCTGGTGCGCACCATCGCCATGGACAGCGCCTCCGAGCGCCAACGGATGGTGAACCCGCGCAAGGCGTATCCGGTCGACCCGGGGCTGATCGCCCTCTTCGAGCGCAGCGGCCGAACGCAGCTCGGACGCGCGCTCGAAACCGTGGTGCTCCTCGAGCTCGAGCGGCGCGGCTGCGAGCTGTCCTACGTGCGCACGCAGGACGGCTTCGAGGTCGACTTCCTCGCGCAGCGCCCCGGCGAGCCACCGCAGCTCGTGCAGGTCTGCCTGGAGAGCGAGGGCGACGAGACCTGGGTGCGCGAGCTACGGGCGCTGCAGGCGGCGGTGGCGGTTCATCGCGACGCGACCGCGTGGCTGGTGACGCTCGACGCGACGCCGCCGACCCGGCCGCTGCCGGAGGGCATCACCTGGGCACCCGCCGCGCGTTGGTTGCTGGAGCAGACGTGACCGCCCCGCCGGCGGGCTCGCCACCCGCAGCCCGAGCCGGCCGGCAGCCGTCGTCATCCTCTCGTCGTACGTGACGACGGCGCCGAGCTCCTCGGCGAGCAGGCGCGCGGGCTCTCCTGCGAGGATTGATTCGACGCATGGATACATGCAGAATTACATACATGGGCACCAAGACCATCGCCGTCGACTCCGAAGTCTACGCCCGCCTCGCCAGCGCCAAACGGGAGGGCGAGTCCTTCTCGAAGACGATCAACCGCCTGCTGCAGGACGCCGGAGCGGTCCACACGGGCAAGGAGATTCTCGAGTCTCTGCAGCACCTGCCGCGCTTGCCGCAGGACGAGGCCGAGATCATGCTGAGGGTCGTCGACGAGAACCGCACCCGCGAAGCCTGGCCGGCTCATGATCTGCGTTGACACGACGTTCCTCGTCGACCTCTGGCGCGAGCGGGATCTACGGTCGTCCGCGGCGCGAGCGCTGCTGGGCGCCCATGCCGGCGAGGAAGTCGCCGTGCCGGCCCACGCCGCCGGCGAGTTTCTCGAGGGGGGTGCGGCCGTATCGGGGCAACGGCTCGATGACTCGCTGGAATTCCTGCGGCTCTTCCGCATCGGCGAGGTTGGAATCGAGACGGCGCTGCGCTATGCGCGCATCGTCGCTCACCTGCGTCAGGCTTCCGAGCTGAGTGGGCGCTCCAAGCCGGATCTCTGGATCGCCGCCTGGGCCGTGGAGCACTCCTCTCGCCTGGCAACGCGCAACGTGAGGCACTTCGAGGGCATTCCGGGGGTCGAGCTGCTCGCGTACGGGTAGCGGATCGCCCGGAGCTTCTCCCGCACCACCTCGTCGTCCAGCGCCTCGACCCCCTTCGACCGGCTTGCTCCTGGCGCAGGCGATGGTCGAGGGGCACGCGCAGCTCGCCCGCTACGGCGCCCCGGTGCGCAGGGTCTGAGGCCCGGCCCGAGGCAAGAGCAGGCGAACGGCCGGGAAGTAGGTGGAGAAACGGCGGTCATCGGCGGTGGCCAGCGGACAGTCGAGGACCTCCGCGTGCGCGCCGATGAAGAAGTCGGGCAGCGGCAGGGGCGGGATGTCCTCACCGGTCGCTTCGGCGCGCCGCACGCGATAGGAGCGGAAAGCACGGGCACAGGCCTCAGCGGCTGCCACCGGCAAATCGAGGATCTCGACGCCCCAGCTGCGGATACGCTCTGCCGCGGCGGCGGGCTCGCGGTCACCGACACAGATCTCAGCCAGCACGACCGCGTCGATCGCCGCCCCGTCACCCGCCACCGCGTCGGCGATCACGCCGCGCGCCCAGGCGTGGTGGGGCGAGCCCGCGTCGCTCGCGTAGATGAGGACGTTGGTGTCGAGGAGGATCACGGCTCGCGGGTGAGCGCAGCGAGCTCTTCCCAACTCGATCTCGGCCGCAACGGCGAGGCGTCCATCGCCTGCAGACAGGCGTCGCGGGACATCTTGTGCGGCTCCGGCCGCTGCAGTCGGACGAGCACGTAGACGCCTTCTCCCTGGCGCTGGACGTCGTAGACGTCACCGGGCTCGGAGCCCGGCAGGACGACGCGTCGCTTCCCGTCCGCTTTCGTGGTCATGGTGGGATGATCCCACCGTAGCGCTGCACCGTCAACGTCCGCCGGCAGGGTCATCTCGGGGCTTGACACCGACCAGGTGGTGTAGTTAACTACAACACCAGATCAGACGGGAGGCACGGCGCCGCCGGACTGGCCACCCAGCACGCCGCTCCCGCCCACGCGAACAACGACTCCAAACCCCGCTCGAGGAGATTGCACATGAAAGCCGTACGCATCCTGCTCACGATCGCCCTGACCGCCCTCGTCTCCACCCTCGCCATGGCCGCTCAGCCGCCGGAGGACGGCAAGACGGCGTTCGCCGACCTCAAGGCCCTGGGGGGCCTGTGGGAGGGGCCCGTGACGACCACGCCGCCACAGGCCGAGGTCGAAGGGCAGCTCGCCACGGTGTCCCTGCGCGTGACCTCCCGCGGCCACGCCCTGATGCACGACATGAAGATGGAGGGCATCCCGGACAACCCGATCACGATGTTCTACGTCGACGAGGGCAGCCTGCTGCTCACCCACTACTGCGACGCAGGCAATCGCCCGCGCATGCAGGGCAGGGCCGCGGCCGACGGCAAGACGATAGAGTTCGAGCTCCTCGACCTCACCGGCGGCGACCACCACGGCCACATGCACCGAGCGCAGTTCACCCTGGTCGACGCGGACCATCACGTCGAGGAGTGGACGTACATGCTCCCCAACGGCCAGCCGGTACGCGCGCGCCTCGACCTGCGTCGGGTGCAGTGACCACCGCGACGAACGCGATGGCGCACTAGAAGGCTCGGATGGACCGTGAGTGGACAGACCCTCGGCCGATCTACCGGCAGCTGCGCGACCGGGTGGTGGCGATGATTCTCGACGGCGTTCTCGCCGAAGGCGACCCGCTGCCCTCCGTGCGCACCGTCGCCGCCGAGTACCGGGTCAACCCGCTCACGGTCCTCAAGGGCTACCAGGAGCTCGTGGACGAGGGCCTGGTCGAGAGCCGCCGCGGCCGCGGCATGTTCGTCAACCCTGGGGCCCGCAAGCTCCTTCTCGCGGCCGAACGGCGCAAGTTCCTGGGCGACGAGTGGCCGGCGATCCGCGCCACGATCCGCCGGCTCGGCCTCGACGAAGAGGAGCTGCTGCGGGAGGACGGCGAGAACGAGGAGGAGCCCTGAGGCCATGGCGGTGATCGAGGCCCGCGGCCTGCGCAAGGCCTTCGGCCGCAACCTCGCCCTCGACGGCATCGACCTGCACGTCCCCGAGGGGCGCGTCGTCGGGCTGATCGGCCCGAACGGAGCCGGCAAGACCACGGCCCTCAGCGCCCTGCTCGGCCTCACCCCCTACGAGGGCGATCTGCGCGTCCTGGGCCGCGACCCCTGGCGCGCGCGCCACCGGCTCATGCAGGACGTCGCCTTCATCGCCGACGTCGCCGTGCTGCCGCGCTGGATCCGGGTCGCCCAGCTCCTCGCCTACGTCGCCGGCGTCCACCCCCGCTTCGACCGCTCCCGCGCCGAGAGCCTGCTGGAGGTGACGGGCATCCGCTCCCACCAGAGGGTGCGCGAGCTGTCCCGGGGCATGGTGACGCAGCTCCACCTCGCCGTGGTGATGGCCATCGACGCGCGCCTACTGGTGCTCGACGAGCCGACGCTCGGCCTCGACCTGGTGTTCCGCAAGCAGTTCTACGACCGGCTGCTCGAGGACTACTACGACCGCAGCCGCACCATCGTGGTGGCCACCCACCAGGTCGAGGAGATCGAGCACGTGCTCACCGACGTCGTGGTTCTCGACCGGGGACGGGTCGTGCTGGCGGCGAGCACCGAGGCGCTCGAGGCGCGTTACCGGCAGGTGAGCGTGCGTCCCGAGCAGCTCGCCGCCGCCCGCGCCCTGCAGCCGATCCACGAGCGCCAGGCGCTCGGTCGGCCGCTGCTGCTCTTCGACGGCGGCGACCCCGCGCGGCTCGCCTCGCTCGGCGAGGTGCGGGCACCCACTCTCGCCGAGCTGTACGTGGCCGTGATCGGCGGCCAGGCGCGGCCT
Source organism: Thermoanaerobaculia bacterium (assembly GCA_035544635.1). Taxonomy (GTDB): domain Bacteria; phylum Acidobacteriota; class Thermoanaerobaculia; order Multivoradales; family Multivoraceae; genus DATAFT01. The sequence goes on along the minus strand of DATKDQ010000316.1, from coordinate 1,278 downwards.
GCGGAGGGAGCGCCCCGATGAGCCGCCTGAGCTGGCTGCTGCGCCGTGAGCTGTGGGAGAGCCGCTCGCTCTACCTGGCGCCGCTCGGCGTCGCGGCGCTCGTCCTGCTCGGCTCGCTGGTCGGCGCCTTCCAGCTGCCGGCGAAGGTGCGCGCCACGGCGGCGCTCGCCGCGGCCGAGCGGCACGAGGCTCTCGTGCAGCCCTACCTCATGGTCTCGCTGCTGCTCATGGCGACCACCTTCGTGGTCGCCATCTTCTATTCGCTCGATGCGCTGCTCGGCGAGCGCCGCGACCGCAGCATCCTGCTCTGGAAGTCGCTCCCGGTCTCCGACCTCGCGACGGTGCTCGCCAAGGCGAGCGTGCCGATCGTCCTCCTGCCGCTGCTGACGGTGGCCCTCACCTTCATCACCCACCTCGCGATGTTCGGCCTGGGAACCGCCGCTCTCGCCGCCAGCGGAGAGGGCGTGGGCACGCTGTGGGCCCACGTCGATCTGACCGCGATCACGCTGGCGGCGCTGTACCACATGGTGGCGATCCACGCCCTGTGGCACGCGCCGATCTACGCCTGGCTCCTGCTCGCCTCCGCCTGGTCGCGCCGCGCGCCCTGGCTCTGGGCCTCCCTGCCGCTCGCCGCCATCGCCATCGTCGAACACTTCGCCTTCGGCACCTCCGCCGTCCCCGAGCTGCTGGCGCGTCGGATGGGCGAGGGTGTCGAAGGGGCAGACATCATCGCCACCATGCCGAGCATGGACCCGCTGATGCACGTTGCGGCGGGAAGGTTCCTGAGCGGCCCCGGGCTGTGGCTGGGGCTGGCGGCAGCGGCGCTGTTCCTGGCGGGGGCGGTGCGGCTGCGGCGGGTCCGGGGGCCGGTGTAGGCGGCGGCGCCCAGCGCTCTCGCCGCCTCCTCGCGCGGTGATCCCGTTCGAACTCGCCGACGCGTTCGATCTCGACCTCGCGCTCCCGGCCCGCGCCCCGGCACGAACCCTGCACGCTCTGAGGACAGGCGGCTCGCGATGGAGCGAGCCGTGAACGAAGGAGACCCAGCATGACCGCACGCGAGAAACTGCGCGACCGAGGCCGCAAGAACGTAGTCAAGGGCACCGGCGAGATGATCAAGGGCCGGGTCAAGGACGTCGTGGGTAGCGCGACGGGCGACCGGGGGATGGAGGCCGAGGGCAAGCTCGAGGAGCTGGGCGGCAAGATCCGCAAGAAGACGGGCGAGGTGCAGCGCAACGTGGCAAAGGACCGCGGCGACCGGCACTGAGGACCACGTGGATC
>DATKDQ010000315.1:0-6085 GCA_035544635.1 Thermoanaerobaculia bacterium | reverse complement strand
CCCCGAGCCCAGGAAGTTCCGCCGCAGCCGATCGTCGGTGATGGACTCGCCGAGGGAGTGCAGCACCGCGCGCGAGCGGGCGCGGTAGCGCTCGGCGAGCCCGAGGTCGCGGTAGGCGCTCGCCATGTCGGCGGCGGCGAGCAGAATCCTCCACTCGATGATCGGGCAGTGGTGATGCTCGAGCACCGCGAGTGCGGCGTCGTACTCGCGCCGGCCATCGTCGAAGCGCTCCTCTCTCACCGCCACGTCGCCCAGGAGCTTGTGCGCCCAGGCCATGTGCTTGCGCGCCTTGCGCGGCGCGGCCAGAGGACCAGATGTCGGTGCGGTGGTCGAAGGGCCGGCCGCGCGCCTGCTCGGGCGACATGTAGGCGAGCGTGCCCAGCCGGGCGCCGGGCCGGGTGAGGTCGGAGGGCTCGTGACGCGCGAGCCCGAAGTCGAGGATCTTCGCCTCGCCTGGTAGACGACGCCCATCCCGCCGCGGCCGATCTCGGAGAGGATGCGGTACGGCCCGGCCTCGCCCCTCTCCCGACCGCCAGCGCGAATGCTAGCGGGTCCGTGGTCACTACCACGGCCCCGCTAGCTGATGCTCCCCGCCAAGCGCGGCTGCGCCGCGCGGCTCGGAAGCCTTGACCCGGGGACAAACTTGACTCGTCTGTAACGATTTCTGCGGGTCAAGGCTTCTAGCTCCGGAAACGCTGGGTAGCATTTCCTCCGCTAGCATGTCTCCCGCCGAGCGCCCGCGGACGGGCGCCGGCTAGTGTTGCTTGGCGCCGAGGACGGCGCTGGCGCTTCGCGCCCCGCATGGATGGGACGCAGTCACTCGGAGACGTTACTGTTAGGACAGGGAGGTTAAACTCCTGGTATGTCCCGGCTGGACTGGCTCGACCTGTTCCAGGAGCCGCTCGACTTCGTCGGGTTCGTCCTCTTCCTGCTCGTCTTCCCGATCTACCACGGCATCTACCCGTGGCTCATGACCCTGTTCCCGGACCGTGCCGTCAAGACGCGCGTCGATCTCTATCGCCGCTCGTGGATCGAGCGGCTGGTGCGCGAGGAGGACATCCTGCTCGCGGCGCAGCAGACCCGCAACCTGACCATGGTCAACACGCTGCTCGCCTCCTCGGCGTTGATCCTCATGGGGTTCACCGCCAACGTGCTGATCCAGGCGCCGCGGTTCGCGCTGGACCTGCCGGCCGCGCCCGAGGCGCTCACGGCGCATCCGGCCGCTCAGCCGCTGAAGCTCCTTCTCCTCATCATCGTGTTCGGCTCCGCGTTCGCGTACTGCATGACGTCGCTCCGGCATCTCGGCCACTTCAACGTCGTGATCGGCGCCGATCGCCACGTCATCGAGCGCTACGAGGGATCGGCCATCGACTACCTGAGCGCGCTCATCAACCGCGCCTCCAACCGCTACACCATGGCGGTGCGCTGCCTCTACTCCGCCTCGCCGCTCTTCCTCTGGCTGTTCGACAACCGGCTCTTCGTCGGCGTGACGGTGTTCTGGGCGCTCAAGTTCATCGGCTTCCAGGACTTCGCGTTCGGGCTCGCTCGCAAGCTGCGGTTGGTGCCCGGCTCGCCCCCCGCGCACGAGCGGCGGCCCGGCGCGGCGGCGGGTGCGAGCTCTCCCGGCGAGCGTCCCGACCGCGACCAGCCGGAGGGGCGCCCCGCGGTCGAGGCGGCACGGCTGCGCCAGCGCAGCCGCCTGGCGGACGACTAGCCTCCGGAGCGTGCTGGGTAGCACGCTCCTCCGGCTAGATGCTGTTTGGCGCAGCGGACGGCGCGCGTCGCCCGTCCGCGGACGGACGGGCTCCCGTGCTCCGAAACGCTGACCTGCATTACTCAGACACCCTCCTAGAAGCCTTGACCCGCAGAAATCATTACAGACGAGTCAAGTTTGTCCCCGGGTCAACGCTTTCGAGCCGCGGGGCTCACCGGATCAGCTCGTAGCGGACCGCGAGCGGATCCGCGCTCTCCGCTGCTACCCTCACCCGCCCCTGCTCGACCAGCGCGTGGAGATGCGCCAAGAGCGACGCTCCGGCGGCGGCGTGCAGCCGCGGATCGACGTCGGCGTAGATGCGGGCCACCAGGTCGGGGATCCGCTCGAGCCCGGCCTCGAGCGCCTCGATCGCCTGGCGGGTGCGCAGCTCGCGATGCGAGCGCAGCTCCTCGATCCGGGCGTAGGGATCGGAGATCGGCAGCCCGTGCGCCGGGTACATCACCCGGAGCCGCAGCGCGGCCAGCTTCTCGAGCGAGGCGAGGAAGTCGCCGAGGTTGCCCCCCGGAGGCGCGATCACCGAGGTCGACCAACCCATGACATGGTCGCCGCTGAACAGTGCCTCCTCGTCCGCCAGCAGGTAGCAGAGGTGATCGGGAGCGTGGCCCGGCGTGTGGACGGCCTGGAGCCGGACCTCACTCGAGTCGAGGACCTCGCCGTCTCGGACCGTGCGCTCCGGCCGGTAGTCGCCCCACGCCGTGTATCCGAGGGTGGGCGCGCCGAAGTGCTCGGCGAGCCGCGGCGCCAGCGGCCAGTGATCAGGATGGTGGTGGGTGGGGATCACCGCCTCGACCGTGGCGTCGCCGACCGCCTCGACGATGCGATCGAAGTGCCGATCGCTCGACGGACCGGGATCGAGCAGGAAGACCCGCCGCTCTCCGACCAGATGGGTGTTGGTCCCGACCCCGGTGAAGAGCGACGGGTTGTCCTGCGTGATGCGGCGCACGTGGGGCGAGAGGCGGACGAGCTCGCCCGGCACCGGCATGTTCCCTACTACTACCACCCTTCGTCCCCCGGGAGCACGACCTGGATCCCCTCGGGCCGGCGCAGGATGCGCGGCTCGAGCGTCGCGACCTCGCGCCGCCGGCGGCCCGCCTCCTCCGCCTCGGCGACGTTGCGGAAGGCGAGCAGCGTGCCCAGGGTGCGCAGCGTGGGCAGGATCATCGTCCACTCGCCGCTCTCGGCCTTCGCCAGCGCCTCCGCGGGCCGGATCCACTCCGAGCCCGCCAGCTCGGCGTCATGGTGGGCCGCGGCCTGGTCGCGCGCGACGGTGCTGAGGAAGAAGCGGGTGTCGAAGCGGATCGGCGACGCCTCCGGCGTGATCCAGTGCGCCCAGTAGTGCATGCGATCGGTGGCGAGCCGGACGTCCTCGTGCCGCGCCAGCTCCAGAAACCCGACCTCGCCGGCGTTGAGCGCCCGGCGGAGCTCGCGTAGCTCGGCGTCCGCGTGCTCGGCGGTCTCGTCCGGCCGCCGGCCGCCGGTGCCGTAGGCACGCCCCGGTCCACCCGCCCGCCCGTGGGTCAGCCCCGATCCACTCGCCCGCCCATGGGCCAGGAGCACGCCGGCCTCCTCGAAGCACTCCCGGATGGCGGCGACGTAGTAGGCGAGCCCTCCCTGCGGAAGATGGAGCCGCCGCGAGGCCTCCTCGTCGTCGAGCCCGGCGCACAGATCCGCGGCGTCGGCATCCTCGGGATCGACGCGGCCGCCCGGGAAGACGTGGGCGCCGCCGACGAACCGGGCGCTTGCGTGGCGCTCGACCATGAACACCTCGGGGCCTCGAGGCGCGTCGCGCAGGAGGATCACGCTGGCCGCGTTGCGAGGTGCGACCACCGCGCCGCCGGCCGGGCGGGAGCCGCCCTCGCCGCTCATGGGCGGGCAGGCGACCCGGTCGCGCGGGGGGAGGCGTCGAGCTCCTCGATCCGTGCGTCCGACGCGGGACGGCTGGCCTGGAGCCGGAGCGCCTGCTCTTCGTTGCGCCGCAGCACGCGCAGCACGTTCTCGCCGCAGAGCTTCGCGATGTCGTCGCGGCTCCAGCCGCGCTCCAGGAGCTCGGCGAGCAGGAACGGCATGCGCGAGACGTCCTCGAGGCCCTCGGGCACCGAGGTGATGCCGTCGTAGTCCGAGCCGATGCCGACGTGGTCGATGCCGGCGATCCGGCGAACGTGATCGATGTGGTCCGCCACGTCGGAGAGGCTCGCCCGAGCCGCGCGCGGCCGCTGCGCGTCGAAGCTGCGCAGCTCGACCTCGATGCGCGCCTCGTCACCCGGGTGAAGGGCGCGCAGGCGCTCGCGCTCGGCCGCTCGCGCCGCCGCCTCCCGGCGCACCGTGTCGTCGACGAAGTCGGGAACGAAGGTGACCATCACCACGCCGCCGTTTCGCCCCATACGCGCCAGCACGTCGTCGGGCACGTTGCGCGGGTGGTCGGTGACGGCGCGCGCCGAGGAGTGCGAGAAGATGACCGGGCTCGCGGTCACGTCGAGAGCGTCGTGCATGGTCTGCACCGAGACGTGCGAGAGATCGACCAGCATCCCCAGGCGGTTCATCTCGCGGACCACCTCGCGGCCGAAGGCGGTGAGGCCGCCGTGGCGCGGCTCGGCGGTCGCGGAGTCCGCCCAGTCGACGTTCGCCGAGTGGGTGAGCGTCATGTACCGGGCGCCCGCTCGGTAGAGCTGGCGCAGCGCTCCGAGCGAGTTCTCGATGGCGTGGCCTCCCTCCATACCGATCAGCGAGGCGATCTTGCCCGCGCGGTGGATGCGGACCACGTCCTCGGCGGTGTAGGCCATCTCGAGGGCGTCCGGGTGGGCGGTCGCGAGCCGGTGCACGAGGTCGATCTGCTCGAGCACCGCGCGCACGGCACCCGGCCCCGCCAGGTCGGACGGGATGTACACGGACCAGAACTGCGCCCCGATCCCGCTCGCGCGCAGCCGCGCGAGGTCGGTGTGCATCGGCGGGTCGAGCCGCGAGGTGTCGCGGAAGTCGATGCGGTCGAGATGGTTCTCGGCACGCGTCCGGTACTGCCACGGGACGTCGTTGTGGCCGTCGACGAGCGGCACCTCGGCGAGGATCTCGCGTACGGCCTGAAGCCGCTGCTCCGGGTCCTCGGCGGTCGCGGCGCCGCGGGCGCCAAGGGAGGCACTCAGGACGGCGGCGAGCAGGAGCGTGGCGCACCGGCGCAGCGTGCGACGGGCGGCGCGCTCGGACCGCCGCCGTAGCTCTCTGGTGCGATCGGGAACCGTCATGCGATGTGGAAGACCTCGGGTGCCCGGCGGCTCCAGGCGCTCGCGCAAGCGCCGGCGAACGCGGGCATCTTAACCCACGCGCAGCGCTGCCCTCTCCCGGGACCAGGTCGGGGTCGCTCACCTTCGCCCCGCCCCTTCGCTCGAGGCGCCGAGCGCAGCCGACGACGGGCGTCCTGGCGACCGCCGCTTCGCGAGCCTCTCCGGAGGAACGGGCTTTGCGTTACGCTCGCTGCAATGACCACCCTCGGAATCGTCGGGTTCGGCAGCTTCGGCCGCTTCATGGTCCAGCACCTGCGGTCGCGCTTCAGCATCCGGGTGCACGATCGGCTCGACGTCGAGGACGAGGCGGCGCAGCTCGGGGTGCGGAGCGCTCCGCTCCACGAGGTCGCGGCCAGCGAGATCCTGGTGCTGGCGGTGCCGGTGCAGAACATGGAGGATGTGCTGCGCGACCTCCGGGGCGTGCCGCGGCTGCCCGAGCTGGTGATGGACGTCGGATCGGTCAAGGTGAAGCCGCTCGACCTGATGTCCCGCCATCTCCCGAAGCGAGTAGAGGTGGTCGGCAGCCACCCGATGTTCGGCCCGCAGAGCGGACGCCATGGCATCGCCGGCCTCAAGGTGGTCCTCTGCCCGCTGCGCACGCGGCGCCTGGCGCGGATCCGCGACCTCCTCGAGCGCGAGCTCCGGCTCGAGGTGATGGAGATGAGCCCCGAGAAGCACGACTCCGAGATGGCCTACATCCAGGGCCTGACGCACTGGATCGCGAAGGCGCTGCGTGAGATCAAGCTGCCCGACCTGAGCCTCGCGACGCCCGCCTACCGCCACCTGCTCAAGATCGAGGAGAACCTGCGCGAGGACTCGGCGGCGCTGTTCAGGACGATCCAGGCCGAGAACCCCTTCGCCGCCGGCGCGCGCGCCGAGCTCATGGCCAAGCTGCGCGAGATCGAGGCCGAGGTCACGGCACTCGCCGGCGAGGACGCCGACCGCCGGCTGATGGCCGCCGAGGAGGCGCCGCCGCCGCTGCGGCGCCCCGCCCGCCGCAAGCGCTCGGTGAAGCGGGCCCGGACCTGATCCCTAG
>DATKDQ010000314.1:0-2288 GCA_035544635.1 Thermoanaerobaculia bacterium | reverse complement strand
CAGCTCGGCAGCTCGCTGGTCGCTTCGACCGAGGACCATCTTCCCGAGCCACCCCGGTAGTGCCATGCCGACTCCCAGACTGAACCCGCCGGCGCGCACGATCTGGCGCCTGGAGAATCGCTCACGGCAGCCGGTGGGCTCGAGCAGGGTCGCCATGCTTGCGGGCGCGTCGTCTCGGTGCGGGACGGCGCGCATGCTAGCAGGCTGTCGGTCGGGGGTGGCGGCAGGGCCACACCGGTGTGGGGGGCGACGCGCGGCGGAGCGCCGGGTGGGGCCGCATCCGCGGGGCGCGCGCAGGGCGTCGCGTGCGGCGCGGCGACTCAGCGGATCGTCGACACCGAGGTGACGCCAGTCACCCGTTCGCGCTCGCCCGGTACCCGGTAGAACGCGAGCGCGTCGTTCTCGACGTCGATCTCGACCAGGTCTCCGGGGCGCAGGCGCTCCGCGACGACGAGCCGCGAGATCGGATCGACCAGCTCGTGCTCGATCGCGCGCCGCAGCGGCCGCGCGCCGTAGCGGGGATCGGTGCCCCGCTCGAGCACGAGCGTCCTCGCCTGAGGGCTCAATCGCATCACCAGAGGGACACCGGCGGCGAGGGTGCGCTCGTGCAGGTCGGTGAGGAAGCGATCCAGGATCCGCTCGAGCGCCGTTCGGGCCAGCGGCGAGTAGACGCGGACCTCGTCGAAGCGGTTCATGAACTCGGCCGGGAACGTCCGGCGCGCGGCGGCCATGGCGGTCTCGGCGAGCGAGGTGCGGCTGTGGGCGCCGCCCGGGACCTCGGCGCGGAAACCGAGGCGGTTCGGATCGAGCAGGGCGCTCATCTCCTGGCCGCCCACGTTCGAGGTCAGGAGCAGGATCGTTCGCGTGAAGTCGACCGTCTGGTTGTTGCCGAGCGTGAGCAGCCCATCCTCGAGAATGCCGAGCAACGCGTTCCACACCATCGGATGCGCCTTCTCGATCTCGTCGAAGAGGACGATCGAGAGCATCCGCTCGGGCACGCTGTTGAGAGTGCTCTCGAACAGTCGGCGGTCGGCGGAGACCAGGCCGCGCCCGTCGGCCAGCGCCTGCCGGTGGGCGGCGTCGATGCGCGCCTGCGACAGCAGCGGCTCGATCTGGTACCCGACGTAGCCGGGCGGCGCGCCGAGGAGCTTGGCCATCTCGTGGCCGTGAGCGTACTCCTCGCAGTGGATCCGGGTCAGGGCGTCCTCGGATCCGAACAGCGCCATGGCGAGGGCGCGCGCGGTCTCGGTCTTCCCCACGCCGGTGGGTCCGAGCAGCAGGGCGGTGAGGACCGGCCGCGCGGGATCGCGCAGCCCCGAGAACAGACGCGCGAAGGACGAGAGCAGCGCGTCGATGGCTTCGTCCTGGCCGATCACGCGCCGGCGCAGGACGCGATCGATGTGGCGAGTGGCGGCCGACGAGCAGCTCGGCTGGACGCGCTCCCGTCGCTCGCTCCGCGTCTTGGTGAGGATCTGCGGAGGCTCGGGCCTGGTCCCGGTATCGGGGGAGACGTCGGCCCGGCTCTCGGTTCGGTAGAGATCATGGCTGGGCATGGCGTGCCGCCTCTCGTCTATTGGCAGTTCGCTTCGCGTTCCTCGTCGACGACGCCCCTCCGAGCCGGGGTGGGCGGAAACGCTGTCGCGGAACGTATTTGCACATTCCGGGCCAGCAGAGCCACCGGCGCTGTGGGGCCGACTCCGGGCCCCCGGGGAAGAGGCATGACGCGCCGCCGGGCCGCGTCCGGCGGCGGAGTGGCGCCCGAACGACGCACTTCGAGCGGGGCACCCGATTGGAGAAACGTCCACCCGACGTTACTGCCGCGCGGCTTCGGTGCCGATCTAGAACGCGAGCTGGCCGGCGCTCATCCCGCCGCAGCCGTTCTCGCGGAACGGCTTGGCGCAGCCGCCGGCGCTGTAGCAGGTATCGCCGCTCCAGCCCTTCGGGTTGATGAACCGGAACCACTCGTCGACCTTGGCGGTGGTCGCCGCGGCGTCGTAGCCGAGGTTCGCGACCAGGTGCTTGGCGAGACCCCACCACACCCGCGCCGCGTTGCAGGGGCAGCAGCAGGTGAGGGCGGTGTTGTCGCTGCAGCAGGGAGCGGGCAGCGCCTCGAGCGCCTGCTCGAACACCGCCTGTTGAGCGGGAGTGAGCTGGATCGTCCGCTCGTACTCGAGGAACTCGCGGGTCTGGCGCTCCACGTCGGTGAGCTCGAGGCCGCCCTTGGTGGCGGCGAGCGCCCAGGACGAGACGAAGCTCAGGAGCGGGAGGGCCACGAGGAGCAGCATCGG
>DATKDQ010000313.1:0-3014 GCA_035544635.1 Thermoanaerobaculia bacterium | reverse complement strand
GGCGCACGCGCTCAACGCGCTGGGCACGGTCCGGAGTGAAGAGGGGGATCTCGCCGAGGCCGCTCGCCTGCACCTCGAGGCGCTGGCGCGCTACCGCCGACTCGAGGACGCCGCTCGCATCGCCGACACGCTCAACCGGACCGCGAACGTTCGGTACGCCCAAGGTCGCCTCAAGCTGGCGCTCGAGCTCCATCGCGAGTCTCTCGTGCTCTACGAGCGGATCGGACATCGGTTCGGCGCGGGCATCGCGAGCTACGGCATCGCCGCCGATCTCCTGGCGCTCGGCGAGCTCGAGGAGGCGGAGCCGCTCTTCCGCACGGCACGCGAGACCTTCGTCGAGCTCCGCAACCGGGTGTTTGCCGCCGAAACGCGTCGCGGCCTCGCCGAGCTCGAGGTCGCCCGCGGCGAGCTCGCCGCGGCGCGGCAAGGTCTCGAGGGGGCGCTCGAGGACCTGCGATCCCAGCCGAGCTCCGACATCGAGCGGAACGTGCGCCTGCTCATCGCGCGCATCGATCTGGAGGAGGAAGCGGCAGCCGACGCCGAGCGCGACCTGCGTCGATACCTCGCGGAGCGGCCGGCGCCGTTGGACGCTGACAGCGAAGCCGCGCTGCGTGACCTGCTGGCGCAGGCGCTCCTCGAGCAGGGACGCCTGGAGGAGGCGAGGGGAGCGGTGCGGCGCGCGCTGGCCCTCACCGAGCGCAGCCAGCGCCATCAGCTTCGGCTCGGAGTCGAGATCACCGCGGCGCGCATCACCGCTGCGATGGGCGAGGAGGCGCCGGCGATCGCCGACCTGGTGGGGCTGGTGGATCGCGCCCGCGAGCTCGACTTGGCCTCGCGACGGCTCGAGGCGGAGCTCGCCCTCGCCGAGGTCCGCCGGCGCTCGGGCGGGCCGGCCGCGGGGCAGGCCGCGTTCGACGCGGTGGCGCGAGAGGCCGGGGCACGAGGACTCCGGCTGCTGGTGGACAAGGCCTCGTTCTCGGGCCGCCGGCGCCCGCACGCCCGCGGCGGCGGGCCGGTCTGAAGGCATCCGTCGGATGCTCCGCCCGAGCCGCGGTCGCTCGTTCAGCCTGCCAACAGCTCCTCGAGAGCCAAGCGTGTCTTGGGCTGCAACTGATCCTCGTCGAAGTAGCGGGTGACGATGGCGAGCGCCTCGTCCGCGGTCGAGACATTCAGATGACGCAGCAGGTAGCGCACGTCGTCGAGGTCGTGGAACTCCTCACCGAGGCGCATCGCGGCGCACTTCATGGCGAGCAGATAGTGAGGCTCGGCGACGAACACTCTCAAGTGATCGAGCTCGAGATAGTCATTGAGCTCGCCACGCGGGCTCAGAAATCCTTTGACCGCATCGTTCAGCCAGGTGGCGGGCACGCCGGCACGTGACGCGACCCGCACCGCCGCTTCCCGGACGAGCTTCGTCGGCTTGAAGAACGCGTCGACGTCTCGCGTCGATGCGCGGGCGTTCAGCACCAGGCACATGACCGCGCCCACGAGGTAGAGCTCTCCTCGAACCCCCAACGCGCCGAGCTCCTGGTCGAGGAGCTCGAGCAGGCGGTGGATGTCGGCTTTGGTCAGCCGGGTCACGACCGGAGCTCCGCTATGTACGATCGCCGATGCTCGAGTCGACGAAGATGTTGCGCCGGACGAAGGGTACCGGGGCGGCGTAGAGCAGGTGCAGGCGCAGGCTCGAAAGCGGCGCGCCGAAATGCGGCTCCTCGAGCGGCTCCACGCCGTTCACCCAGGCGGGAGGAACGACCTGCTTGCGGTGCGCTGCCTGCTCTACCATGGCGGCAACGTAGTTCCGCAGGTAGGGTGACAGCTCCCTCAGATCGGCTTCGGCCACCGCGTCTCGAAGCTCGACCGGCGCCAGGTCCGTGAGCAGGTCGTTGAGCTCGGCGAGGGCGAAGCGGCGCTCCTTCTCGTCGCCGACCGCTCGAAGCAGCTCTTCGAAGCGCCGCCGTGCCGCGGGCAGCAAGCGGCCGAGAACATAGGCCGAAACATCCTGCCCAGCCCGGCGCGCCTGGCGCTTCACCGCGGCCTTCTCCCGGGGTGTGACGCGGATCTGGAGCTGCTGCGACTTGGTGGCCATCGAGCCCGAGCATGCCTCGGCGACCAGAAGAATGTCAATACCACGTATTGACGTTTGTCTGCTTTCTAGAGTATTGCCTCGCGCGAGCGCGCCCCAAAAGGTCGCGATTCGGTCGCGATTCGGTCGAGATTCGCCATTCCCGAACGTACTGGAATGGCGCCATGGACGAGGCGCATCGGGTCGCGGGCGGAAGAGACGGCGAAGAGCGCGCCGACCTGAAGGTGCTCCGGAATCCGGCGAAGGGTGTGTCGCGGCAGCGCTGGCGGGCGCCCGACTTCGGCTCTCCGCTCGCCATCGGCCGGGCCAGCGAGCCGTTGCCGCTCGCGGAGACGGATCGCGCCGCCGGGCCGCCCGCGATCGGGAAACCCGCTTGCGTTGGCGGGGGGCCGCCCGCTGTGATCGCGCGTCGGGCGCACTCCGTCGGCGCGTCCGCTGTCGACCCGGCAGAGGACCGGACAGCGGATGGCGCGCCCGCGACCGAGGAGGACGGCACGGCGCCCGCGGCGAGGCCGCGGCTGGTGCACGGCGGCGGCATCGAAAGGAGCCCCAGATGAAGACGCTCGCGCGTACGACGAAGCCCGCATGGATCCTGGCCGCCGTGCTGGCGCTGCTCGGGGCCGCTCCGGGAGCGGCGCAGGACGGCGCCCTGGTCTTGAGGCCGGAGGGGCGAGCGCTCGAGCCGCGCGCCGGCACCCCCGCCGGCTGCGCGATCGAGCCGCACGACGGCTCCTTCGAGAGCGCCGTCGGCTTCCAGCCGTCACAGAACGCGGTCAACTTCGCGCAGCGCTTCGAGCTGCCGCCGATCGCCGAGGGCAGCGAGTGGTACCTCGACGACGTGTGCCTCACGCTCACCCGCACCGGCTCGGCCGGCGAGAGCACGTTCACGTTCGCCGTCTTCCGCGACGAGGGCGGCCTGCCGGGCGACGTT
>DATKDQ010000312.1:0-4710 GCA_035544635.1 Thermoanaerobaculia bacterium | reverse complement strand
GTGCCCTCGCACTTCCCCGCCGACGAGCACGGGCTGGCCTACTTCGACGGCACGCACCTCTACGAGCACGCCGATCCGCGCCGCGGCTTCCACCCCGACTGGAAGTCGCTGATCTTCAACTACGGGCGCAACGAGGTGAGGTGCTTCCTCATCTCGAGCGCGCTCTACTGGCTCGATCGCTACCACGTCGACGGCATCCGGGTCGACGCCGTGGCTTCGATGCTGTACCTCGACTACTCGCGCCGCGACGGCGAGTGGGAGCCCAACCGCTTCGGTGGCCGCGAGAACCTGGAGGCGATCGACTTCCTGCGCCAGCTCAACACCGAGATCTATCGCCGCCATCCCGACGCGCAGACGATCGCGGAAGAGTCGACCGCATGGCCGATGACCTCGCGTCCGACCTACGTCGGAGGGCTCGGGTTCGGCTACAAGTGGGACATGGGCTGGATGCACGACACCCTGGCCTACCTGTCGAGCGACCCGGTGCACCGCAAGTTCTACCATCACCAGTTCACCTTTCGCGGCCTCTATCAGTTCTCGGAGAACTACGTGCTGCCGCTGTCGCACGACGAGGTGGTCCACGGCAAGGGCTCGCTCTTCGGGCGCATGCCCGGCGACGAGTGGCAGCGGTTCGCCAACCTGCGTCTGCTCTACGCCACGATGTGGGCGCAGACCGGGAAGAAGCTCCTGTTCATGGGTGGCGAGCTGGCCCAGACCAGCGAGTGGAACCACGACTCGAGCCTCGACTGGCATCTACTCGACTACGAACCGCACCGGGCGATCGGACGGCTGATCGGCGATCTCAACCGCCTGCAGCGCGAACAACCGGCGCTGCACGAGCGCGACGCCGACCCGCGCGGCTTCGCCTGGCTCGACGCCAACGACGCCGACCATTCGGTGTTCAGCTTCCTGCGCCGCGGCCACCTGCCCGGCGACGACATCGTCGTCGTGGTCAACGCCACGCCGGTCCCGCGCTACAACTACCAGGTGGGCGCGCCTCGGGAGGGTAGGTGGCGCGAGATCCTCAACACCGACGCGCGCGAGTACGGCGGCAGCGGCCAGGGCAACCTCGGAGGCGTCGAGGCGGCGCCCATTCCGTACCACACGCATCCCTTCTCGCTGATGCTGACGCTGCCGCCGCTGTCTGTGGTCATGCTCCGGCTCGACGCACAGGCCCGCCCCGGACCGGTCGAGACATGACCTCGCGCCCGGACCCGTCCCGGGACGGGTGCCGCGATCCGCTGCGGCGGCTGGCCGCGGCGTGGGGAATCGAGCCGTCGTACCGCGACAATGCCGGCGTCGAGCGCGAGGCCGACCCCGGCGCCGTGATCGCCGTCCTCGAGGCGATGGGGGCGCCGATCGGCGGCGACCGGGACCTGGACCGGGCATTCCGCGAGAGCGAGGCCAGCGAGTCCGAACGACTGGCGGACACCGTGGTCGTGGCGTGGGAGGGGCGGCTCCCGGCGATCACGGTTGCCCGCCGTGGACGCGCGGCCTCCGGGAAGGCCCGGTGGGGCGCCACGATCGAGCTGGAGGACGGCGGCTGCTTCGAGACCCCGGCCCGCGAGGCTGCCGGTACCGCCCCTGCCCGCGGCGGCGACACGGAGCGGCCCCGGATCGAGCTCGATCCGCCGGAGCCGCTTCCGTTCGGCCTGCACCGCCTGCGGCTCGATCTGGGCGCGGGCGCCACGGCGAGCGTCCACGTGCTCTCCGCGCCGGTTCGCTGCTGGGACGGAGAGGAGCACGACGCCGGCGCGAAGCGCGGTGCGGCGCCCCGACGCCGCCTCGGCCTGTTCGCGCCGGTCCACGCGCTGCGCTCGCAGCGCAGTCGGCCGGCCGTACCGGGAGACCTCACCGACCTGGCGCGACTGCGCGACTGGGTGGTTCCGCTCGGCGTCGACGTCGTCGGCGTGCTGCCGCTGCTCGCGTCGTTTCTCGACGAGCCGTTCGACCCCAGCCCCTACGCACCGGTGAGTCGCCTGTTCTGGAACGAGCTGTATCTCGATCTCGCGCTCTCGCCCGAGCTCGAGCGCAGCCCACGAGCGGCCGCGCTCCTCGAGGAGGCCGCGAAGCGCGTCACGCACCCGGCCGCCACGACGGGGAGTGGTCTCGTCGACTATCGGGAGACGATCGCGGCGAAGCGGCGTGTGCTCGAGGAGCTCGCCGACACCGCGTTCGCGGAGCCTTCGCGACGGCGGGAGATCGAGGAGCTCGCGCGCGACGAGCCCTGGCTCGACGACTACGCGCGTTTCCGCGCCGTCGCCGAGCAGCAGCGCGCCGGATGGCCCGCCTGGCCCGATGCGCTGCGTGGGGGCGCGATCGGTCCGGACGACTTCGACCAGCGCGCCCGGCGCTATCACCTCTACGCGCAGTGGCTGTGGGATCGGCAGTTCCGCTCGTTGTTCGCGGCCGGCGAAGCCCTCTACCTCGACCTTCCGATCGGCGTGAACGGCGGCGGCTTCGACGTCTGGCGCTTCCGCGACCAGTTCGCGCCCGGCGCCTCGGTCGGCGCACCGCCGGACATGTTCTTCGCCGCCGGGCAGGACTGGGGTTTCCCACCGCCGCACCCGCGCCACGGCCGCGACACCGGACACGCCTACTTCCGCAGCGTCGTGCGCGCGCAGCTCCGGCGCGCCGGCATGCTTCGCCTCGACCACGTGATGGCGTTGCATCGCCTGTTCTGGATCCCGCGCGGGGGCTCCGCGCGCCAGGGCGTCTACGTCCGCTACCCGGCGGAGGAGCTCTACGCGATCCTCGCCATCGAGTCGCACCGCCATCGTGCGCTGGTGGTCGGCGAGAACCTCGGCACCGTGCCGCCGGAGGTGCACGAGGGGATGCGGCGCCACGGCCTGCTGCCGATGCGGATCCTGCAGTTCGAGCTTTCCCCCGAGTGGCCGCGCGAGAGCTCGGAGCCCACCGGGCTGGCCGCGCTCAACACCCACGACACCGCCACCTTCGCAGCGTTCTGGGAGGCGCGCGACGTCGAGCTGCGGGTGCGGCTCGGTCTGCTGGAGGAGACGAGCGCGGGGGAGGAGGCAGCGCGGCGCAAGGAGATCCGCCGGGCCGTGATCGACGCGCTGCGCCGCGAGGGATGGCTCGCGGCCGGCGACGCGACGCCCGAGGCGGACTCCGAGCTCTCGACCGGCGCCGTCCTCCACGCCCTGCTGCGCCGCCTCGCCGCGAGCGCGGCGGACGTCGTCGTGGTGCAGCTCGAAGACCTCTGGCTCGAGCGCGAGCCGCAGAACGTGCCCGGTATGGGGGACGAGTTTCCCTCGTGGCGCCGCGCCATGCGGCGCACGCTGGAGTCGATCGCCGCCGATTCCTCGATCGAGGCGACGCTGCGCGAGCTCGCCGCGCTGCGAGCCGGAGCGAGGCCATGACCGACCGGGGTGCGCGGGCCGCGCCGGCACCCGTGGCCGATCCGATCCTCGGCACGCCGCATCCGGGGCCGGTCCCGGGAGCCGTACCTCTTCCCGACGGCGCGTGCCGTTTCACGGTGTGGGCCCCGGCACGCGAGCGGGTCGAGGTTCTGCTCGGCGACGACCGCGCGGTCGAGCTCGAGACCGGCGAGCGCGGGTATCACGCGTTGACCGTCGAGCACGTGCCGCCGGGATCGCGCTACCGACTGCGGCTCGACGGCGAGCGCGAGCTGCCCGATCCCGCCTCGCGTTCGCAGCCCGAGGGCGTGCACGGGCCGTCGGAGGTGATCGATCCGGCGTTCCCGTGGAGCGCCGCGACCTGGCCCAACCCGCCGCTCGCCGAGCACGTCCTCTACGAGCTCCACGTCGGCACGTTCACGGCAGAGGGCACGTTCGGCGGGGCGGCGGCACGCCTCGACGATCTGGTCGAGCTGGGCGTCACGGCGATCGAGCTGATGCCGATCCCACCGTTCCCCGGTGGACGCGGCTGGGGTTATGACGGCGTGTACCCGTGGGCGGTGCACGCCGACTACGGCGGCCTGCGGGGCCTGCAGGAGCTGGTCGACGCCGCCCACCGGCGCGGCCTCGCCGTCTTCCTGGACGTCGTGCACAACCACCTCGGTCCCGAGGGGAACTACCTCGCCGAGTACGGTCCGTACTTCACCGATCGTTATCGCACGCCGTGGGGCGCGGCGGTCAATTTCGATGGACCGGGCTGCGACGAGGTGCGCCGGTTCTTCATCGGTAGCGCGCTCCACCTCATCGAAGCCGCCCGGATCGATGGCCTGCGCCTCGACGCCATCCACGCCATTCACGACTGCTCGCCGCTGACCTTCCTGGAGGAGCTGACGGCGCGCGCGCACGATGCAGCGCGCCGTGCCGGACGGCGCGTCCACGTCGTCGCCGAGAACAACTCCAACGATCCCCGCCTGGTGCGGCCCCGCGAGCTCGGCGGCTACGGGATGGACGGCCAGTGGAACGACGACTTCCACCACGCGCTGATCGCGCTCCTGACCGGTGAGCGCGCCGGCTACTACCAGTCCTACGGCGAGCGGACCCACCTGGCGCGCGCGCTGCGCGACGGCTGGGTGTACACCGGACAGTACTCGGCCTTCCACCGCCGCCGCCACGGCCGGCCGCCCGAGCGCGTCGAGCCGCGGCATCTGGTCGTCTTCTCGCAGAACCACGACCAGATCGGCAACCGGCTGGCGGGCGACCGACTCGGCGCTCGCACCGGATTCGAGGCGGCGAAGCTGGCGGCGGCTCTCGTCGTGCTGTCACCCTACGTTCC
>DATKDQ010000311.1:0-4088 GCA_035544635.1 Thermoanaerobaculia bacterium | reverse complement strand
CGCGAGGACGGAGGCTACGTGCTGAGCGATCTGCAGAGCCGGCTCGGCACCACCGTCAACGGCGAGCGCGTCGAGCGCCGCGTGCTCCACGACTTGGATAGGATCGCGATCGGGGATACCGTTCTCGTCTTCGAGCATCATGCCTGACGCCGAGATCAGCAGGGTCGGAGCCTACGAGGTGGTCGGCGAGGTCGGCCGGACGGCGACGTCGACTGTGCTCGAAGCGATCGAGCCCGCGCAGAACCGCACCGTGATCCTCGCCGTCACCAGGGACGCCGTCGGCGCCGATGAGAGCAGCGTGCGGGCGTTCTGGGAAGAGGCGATGAAGCTCGGTGAGCTGCGCCACGCCAACGTGGCGCGCGTCCTCGATCGCGGGCGCGAGGGCGACCATCTCTATCTGGTCGAGGAGAACGTGCCGGGAGTGCCGCTCGACAAGTTGATGCAGCAGCGCCGGCTCTCGATCCCCGAGACGCTCACCGTGTTCAAGGCGCTGTGCAACGCGCTCGAGGCGGCGCACGAGCGGGGCATCGTCCATCACGAGATCACGCCCGCGCAGGTGCTGGTGTCGGAGGACCTCGCCGTGATCAAGCTCCGCGGCTTCGGCATGCGGCACCTGGCGACGGGAGGAGCCGATGGCACCACCATGGTCACCACGCGCCACGTTTTCACCGGGCTGATCTACATGTCCCCGGAGCAGGCGAAGAACCAGATCTTCGCCGACGCGCGCAGCAACGTCTACTCGATGGGCGTGATCTTCTACGAGCTCTTGACCGGACGCGTGCCGCGGGGCCGCTTCGCGCTGCCGAGCCAGCTCAACTCCGAGGTGCCGTCCGAGATCGACGCGCTGGTGCTCAAGTGCGTGGCGTCGCGGCCGGAGGAGCGGTTCTCGAGCGTCACCGAGCTCAAGCGCCGCTTCGCCGCGGTCGAGGATCAGCTCCGCCTGGGGCTGCTCCACGAGCTCCAGGGCCTGCAGCGGTCGACCGCGAAGATGCTGCGGCGCCAGGAGGGGGCGGTCTCCACGGCGACCGACCTCGCCGCGCTGGCGCCGGCGAAGTCCTCCCGCAAGGCGCTGCTCTGGGCGGTGGTGGCCGGCGCGCTGGTCGTGGCCGCCCTCCTCGCGTTCCTCCTGCTCCGGAGCTAGCTCTCGCCGTTACCGCGCCGCGCCCCAGGTGTCGCGGCAGCTCTCGAGCTCGCTGGAGTCCACCGGCCGGAACAGGAGCAGCTTGCGCAGCCACCACGGCACCGGCGCCACCAGCTCGGGATCGTCCGCGGCCTGCGCCAGCTCGTGAAGCTCCCCGTTGCGCTCGAAGGCCAGCGCGACGTGCGGTCGCCTCGAGAGGTAGTCGCGCAGCTCGAAGAACGGCACCAGGACCTTCCGCTGGCCATAGGCGTGGAGCTCGGGGTCCGAGCTCGACACGATTGCGACCAGGTCGCCGTGGTGCCGAGACAGACGGAGCGATCCGGGAAGGAAGAGGTGATTCGGCCGATCGCCTTCGACCCGCAGGTTGCTGTACATGTTGAACGCGCCACCGGTCTTCCATCCGAGGTAGGGCGCGATTCCGTTCACCAGGACCAGGGCGGGCAGGATCCACAGCCAGCCGCGCGGCACGGCGAGAGCGCCCGGGTCGGGCGCGGCGCTCGGGCCGCGCCGCAGCACGACGACGAGCCCGGCGACGAGGAGCGCCGCCCAGGCGAACCAGAGCACCGCCCCGAGCCCGGTGCTCACGGGCAACGCCCAGGGCGCGCGTGCGACCAGCGCGGTCGACGCGAGGCCGAGGGCGAACAGCGCGGCCGCGATCGCACGCCGCCCAGCCTGCGCTCGCGGCGACCAGCGCCGTGCCGCCCAGGTGGCGGCGCGGGCCGGGAGGAACGCCAGCAGGAGCGCGTACATGACCGACGAGAAGTCGAAGAAGTGGCGCGGGAGATCGAGTGCGAGGACGCCGTGGAAGAAGACACCCAGCAGCACGCCGCCGAGGCGGAGCCGCGGCACCAGGAGGAGGACCGGGATGGCCCACTCGATCAGCAGCGATCCCCAGGCGGCGAGCCGCGCCGTCTCGGTGCCGACCAGGCTGCCGGCGCCCAGGCTGCGCGCGATCTCGCTCGAGTACAGCGCCGCGCAGCTCACCTCGGGATCGAGATACGACGAGTTGGTCTTGTGCAGCGCCGCGAGCAGGTAGAAGAGGATGACCTGCCAGCGCACGATCGGCGCCGCGAGCCGCCAGTGGGCGTCCTGCAGCGGCAGCCCGCCTGCCATCGGGGCGCCGGGCGCGGCCGCCCTCCGGCTGCGAACGGCGAGCGCCGCCGCCGCCGCGAGCAGAGCGAGGTTGACGAGAGCGGCGAGCAGCCAGTGGTTCGACAGCACCGGCGCCTCCGCGATCGCCGCCGCCACCTGGGCGCCGGCGAGAGTCAGGAGCGTCGCCAGCGAGGAAGGTCGGACCAGGAGGCCGAGCGCGCACGCTCCGACCAGGGCGTCGAGGAGCATGCTGCCGCTCCACCCGGTGTAGATCGGGACCTTGCCCAGCAGATGGAAGAGCGCGGCCACCGCCCAGGCCGCGGCGAAGAGGCGAGCGGGCGCCAGCTCGCCGGTCGGCGCCGCTCGATCCGACGACATGGCCGTAACTATTCCACGCCGCCTGGAAGATTCTCGCGCGATGAGCGAAGCTACCCGCCCGAGGAGGCAGCGCCATGACCTGGGACCCCGAGATCGAGGAGCTTCGCCGCCGTGAGGAGCTGGCCCACCGGATGGGCGGCCCGGACAAGGTCGCGCGCCAGCACGAGTTCGGCAAGCTCACGGTGCGCGAGCGCATCGCGCTGATGGTCGACTCCGGCAGCTTCCACGAGATCGGGGCACTCGCCGGCCGCGGCGAGTACGACGAGGAGGGGAACCTGCGCGACTTCCGGCCGTCGAACTTCGTGTTCGGCACGGCGGAGATCGACCGGCGGCCGGTGGTCGTCTCGGGCGACGACTTCACCGTGCGCGGGGGCTCCGCCGACGCTTCGATCCCGGGCAAGCGCGTGAAGGCCGAGGGCCTGGCGCTCGAGCTCGCGATTCCCCACGTGCGCCTGGTCGACGGCATGGGCGGCGGCGGCTCGGTGAAGACGATCGAGACGGCGGGCCGCACCTACATCCCCGAGGTCCGGAGCTGGGAGGTCGTCGTCGAGCACCTCGGCGTGGCGCCCTCCGTCTCGCTCGCGCTGGGGTCGGTGGCGGGGATCGGGGCGGCCCGGGTCGCGA
Source organism: Thermoanaerobaculia bacterium (assembly GCA_035544635.1). Taxonomy (GTDB): domain Bacteria; phylum Acidobacteriota; class Thermoanaerobaculia; order Multivoradales; family Multivoraceae; genus DATAFT01. The sequence goes on along the minus strand of DATKDQ010000311.1, from coordinate 853 downwards.
CCAGTCACTACTCGCTGATCGTGCGCGGCACCGCGCAGATGATGATCGCCGGCCCGGCGCTGGTGGAGTGGGCGGGCGGCGGCAGCGTCGCCAAGGAGGAGCTCGGGCACGCCCGCATCCACACCGCGAACGGTGCGATCGACGACGCGGTCGATACCGAGGAGGAGGCGTTCGCGCGGGCCCGTCGCTTTCTCTCGTACCTGCCGACCAACGTCGAGGAGCTGCCGGCGCGCGTCGAGCCCACCGACGACCCCAACCGGCGTGAAGAGCTGCTGTCCACGATCGTGCCGCGCGATCCGCGCAAGACCTACCGCATGCGCGAGGTGATCGGCGCGGTCGTCGACTCGGGCTCGTTCTTCGAGATCGGCTGCGACTGGGGCCGCTCGATCGTCACCGGGATGGCGCGGCTCGACGGCTGGCCGGTGGCCGTCTTCGCCGAGGACGTCAACGTCTACGGCGGCGGCTGGACCGCGGACTCGTCCCGCAAGCTGACGCGCTTCATCGACCTTGCCTCGACCTTCCATCTGCCGCTGGTGCACCTCGAGGACTGTCCCGGCTTCTGGATCGGCAAGCAGGCCGAGGAGCAGGCCACCATCCGCTTCGGCTCGCAGGCGCTCGCCGCGCTCGGTCAGGCCGCCGTCCCCTTTTGCTGTGTCGTGGTGCGCAAGGCGTTCGGCGTCGCCGGAGCGGCGAATCACAAGCCGGGAAGCCATGGCTTTCGCGTGGCCTGGCCGTCGGGAGACTGGGGCTCGCTCCCGATCGAGGGCGGCGTGGAGGTGGCGTACAAGGCCGAGCTCGCCGAGGCGGCCGACTACGCCGCTCACCTCGAGACCATCAAGCGGCGCCTGAACCG
>DATKDQ010000310.1:0-3013 GCA_035544635.1 Thermoanaerobaculia bacterium | reverse complement strand
CACCTCGCTCCGGATCTCGTTCTCCATCTTCATCGCCTCGAGGACGACGATGCCCGCTCCCGCCTCGACGCGCTGGCCCTGCTCGACCAGGACGGCCACCACGCGGCCGGGCATGTAGGCGGTGACGGCGCGCTTGCCGTCGCTGCGCGCGGCGCCGCTCGATCGACGGGCCAGGTGGGTCAGCGGATCGCGCACCTCGACCAGCGCCTCGCCGCCGCTGGCGGCGATGCGGTAGCGGCCGTCGCCTTCGGGCTGCGCCGACACCTCCCACTGGCGGCCGCCGACCACCAGGCTCGAGAGCTGGGCGCCCGCGGAGACGTGATCGATCTCGTAGCGCTCCCCTTCGACCACCACGACGAAGCCCGAGCCGGCGCGCTCGATCGAGACGCGCCGCTCGGTCTCGCCTTCGAGGATCACCAGGTCCATGATCCCTGCCGCAGCCCGTCGCGGCGCGCCTGCTCCCGCCAGCCGCGGCCGGGGCTCACGCCGGTGTCGTTGCTCTCGGAGAGGGCGACGGCGCGGCGGCTCACCAGCGAGAAGTGCTCGACCGCCGCCGCGATGGCGTAGAGGGGCAGGTCGATGCCGCGCGCTTCGGGATCGAGCGCCCCCTGCTCGAGCTTGCGATCGAGCATCTCGATGTCGAGCCGTCCGGCAACGAAGTCGTCGTCCTCGAGCAGCGCCCGGTAGAGCGGAGCCGTGGTGCGGATTCCCTCCACCCGCAGCTCGCGGAGCGCTCGACCGAGGCGGCGCAGCGCCTGCGCGCGGTCGCGCCCCCAGACGATGAGCTTGCCCAGCATAGGGTCGTAGTGGATGGTGACGCGCGAGCCTTCGCGCACCCCGAAGTCGTTGCGGACCCCGGGTCCCTCCGGCAGGCGGAGCAGGGTGATCGTGCCCGGCGACGGGACGAAGCCCCGATACGGATCCTCGGCGTAGATGCGGGCCTCGATGGCGTGGCCGCGCGGCTCGATGTCGTACCAGTCGCGATCGAGCGGCTCGCCCTCGGCGATCCGCAGCTGCGCCTCGACCAGATCGATCCCGGTCACCAGCTCGGTCACTGGATGCTCGACCTGCAGCCGGGTGTTCATCTCGAGGAAGTAGAAGCGGCGATCGCCGTCGAGCAGGAACTCGACGGTGCCGGCGCCGTGGTAGCCCACCGCCTCCGCCGTCTTGACCGCCGCCTCGCCCATCCGGCGGCGGAGCTCCGGGTCGAGCACCGGCGATGGCGCCTCCTCGACCACCTTCTGATGCCGTCGCTGGAGCGAGCACTCGCGCTCGCCGAGCGAGATCACCTTGCCGTGCCGATCGCCCAGCACCTGGATCTCCACATGGCGCGGGCGCACCAGGAGCTTCTCGACGTAGACCGCGTCGTCGCCGAAGCTCGCCATCGCCTCCGAGCGGGCCGCCCGGAACGCGGAGGCGAGCTCGGAGGCGGCGTCGACCCTCCGCAACCCCTTGCCGCCGCCGCCCGCCGCCGCCTTGAGCATCACCGGATACCCCATCTCGCCGGCCGCGCGCTCGGCGGCGCGAAGGTCGTCGAGCGGCGCGTCGCCGCCGGGAACCACCGCCACGCCCACCTGGATCGCCAGGCGCCGGCTCTCGATCTTCGAGCCCATCGTGGCGATGGCCTCGGGGGTGGGTCCGATGAAGGTCACTCCGGCGTCGCGGCACATCCGCGCGAACGCGGCGTTCTCGGACAGGAAGCCGTAGCCGGGATGGACCGCGTCGGCGCCGATGCGGCGCGCGAGCTCGACGATCTCGGCCGCCTTGAGGTAGCTGGTCGCCGCCGCCGCCTCGCCGATGCAGTAGGCCTCGTCCGCCAGGAGCACCGGCAGCTCGGCCCGATCCACCGACGAGTGCACCACCGCGGCCCGGATGCCGCGCTCGCGCAGCGCGCGGACGACGCGCACCGCGATCTCGCCGCGGTTGACGACCAGCACCTTGCGCAGCTGCGCGGATGTCGGGGGTGAGGTCACACGGATCCAGTGGCGCGGCGACCGGCCGAGCCGACCGATTCTCCAACAGGCTCCGGGGTCTGACAAGGCGAGCCGTGAGCGTGCCCGCGCGCGCCGCCGGCGAGCGCGATCGCCACCAGCCCCACCGCGCCGGCGAGCGCGACGGCGAGGGCGGCGTGAAAGGGCCGGCGATCCACCCAGATCTCGACCTCGTGCTCCCCGGCGGGGACCGGTACCGCGAGCTGACCCATGTTGGCCTGGAGGGTTCTCGCCGGCGCGCCGTCGACCGTCGCGCGATACAGCGGGAGCCAGGCGCGCCCTGAAACGAGCAGCGTCGCGCCGCGGCTCGAGGTCGCGACGCGAAGGGCCTCCCAGCTCTCGGAGCGAACGATCGCCTCGCCGCCGGCGGCGGTCTCGACGGCCGCCTCCCGTCCGGGTAGAAACACGTCTCGGACCGGATCGAAGTCGGGGTGGAGAATCTCCACCAGCACCCGTCGCGTGTCACCGCTGCGCACCCGCACCGCCAGCCGCACCTCCTCCGCAGGCTCGCGAATCTCGTAGATCCAGAGCTCTCCGCCGATCGACGGCAGGCGGGCTCGCAGCCGAACCAGCTCCCGCGCCGCCGGGTCCACCGCGCGGCCGATCAAGACGACGTCCACTGCGGAGGCGGCGAGCAGGCGCAGCGCCGAGGCGTCGTCGAGCTCACGCAACGCCCGACCGCCGGCGAACACCAGGACGGTGTCGAGCCCTTCGGGCGACGTGTTGTAGACGTAGCGCAGACCGTGCTGGACGCCGGCGAAGGGAAACAGCTCGAGCCAGCCGCGGCGCTCGATCCAGGACATCCGCAGGTCGGGATAGGTGCCCGGTCGCCCGAGGTCACAGGCAAACGAGAGCGGGCAGCCATGGGCGACGCGCTCGCCGGGATCCAGATACGCGAGCGCCGGCGACGGCGTCCGATAGGCGGCCGTCTCGTCGGTTACGAGGAGCGGGCGCAGGAGGACGATCTGACTTGCCGCGTGAACGACCAGGATCATGCTGCCGGCCAGCCGGGGCGCGCGGCG
>DATKDQ010000309.1:0-15819 GCA_035544635.1 Thermoanaerobaculia bacterium | reverse complement strand
TCGAAACCATCGGCGTTGGTCTCGAGGAGCTCGGCGAGAAGGTCGGGCGCGCGGTCAAGGTGGTCTTCGTGGCTCCCGACCTCCAGGAGAGCGTGGAAGAGATGAATCGCGAGCCGCGCGATCAGGTGATCATGGTGCGTGTCGACGAGGCGACGCTCCGGCAGCTCGATGCCTGGGTGAAGACCGAGGCGGTCAAGAGCCGCTCGGAGGCAGCCGCGGTGTTCATTCGCGAAGGTCTCAAGGTGCGCGCCTCGGAGCTCGAGCAGCTCGAGGACGCGCTGGCCGACGTCGACCGCGCCCGCGAGCGGCTGCACGAGAAGGTGAAGGAGGTCTTCGGTGAGAGGCCGCCGGCGGGCTGAGTCCCTGCGCCTGTTGACGGTGGCCGTGCTGGCGGCGGTCGCCCTGGGCCGCGTCGGTGCCCAGCCGGCACCGCCCGTAGAGCCGGGTGCGGACCGCCGCGCGCTCTACCTCGCCACCTTCGACGGCGTGTGGTCGCTGGTCGCCGACACGCACTTCGATCCGGAGCTCGGCGGCGTCGACTGGAACGCGCTGCGCGACGAGCTGCGGCCGAAGGCCGCCGCCGCGACCACCGACCGCGAGCTGCGGCGAGTGCTCGACGAGTTGATCGGCGGTCTCGGTCAGTCGCACTTCGCGATCCTCCCCCGCGCCGACGCCGCCTCGGGCGAGGCGCTCGGGCTGGACCCCGATCTTCTGCCCGACTGCGCGCCGGCAGTGCGGGCGGAGATCCTGGTCGCGCTCGAGGCGCCGAGCGCGGGCGACTCCGATCCGGGCTTCGTGGTCCGCGTGCTCGAGGAGGACCAGGTGGTGGTGACGCGCGTGGCACCGGACGGGCCGGCGGCGAAGCTCGGCGTGGCGACCGGCTGGCGGCTCCTGGCGATCGACGGGCTCGATCTCGCCGGCCATCTCGACTGCCTCGCGCAGCTCGGCGGTGGCCGGTTCCGCCACCAGCTCGTCGGATCGTGGCTCGCGAGCCTGCTCGACGGCGCACCCAGGACGATCGCTCGGATGCGCTTCGAGACGGCCGACAGCCGCCGGGTCGACCTCGAGGTCCGGCGCGAGCGCGGCCCCGGCCAGCGGGTGGGATTCGGAGACCTGCCGCCGTCCAGGTTCCACTTCGAGGTCGAGGAGGCGGAGACGCCGCGCGGGGCCCGGGTCGGGGTGGTGCGATTCAACCTCTGGCTGCTCCCGGTCGCGCCGGCCTTCGAGCAGGCGATGCCGGCGCTGCGCGCAGCCGATGCGGTGGTGATCGATCTGCGCGGCAACCCGGGCGGAGTGGCGATGATCGCGCAGGGCGTCGCCTCACACTTCGTGGCCGAGGCGCTCTCCCTGGGCTCGTTGAAGAGCCGGCGCGACCACCTCGAGCTCGTCGTCGAGCCACGGCGCGTGGCGCGTGACGGCACCCGTGTCGAGCCGCACGGCGGACCGCTCGCCATCCTCGTCGACCGGGGTACCGCGTCGACGTCGGAGCTCTTCGCGGCCGGACTGCGCGACCACGGGCGGGCACGACTCTTCGGCGCGCCCACGGCGGGAGCGGCGCTTCCCGCCATCACCGACCGGCTGCCCAACGGAGACGTCTTCCTGCACGCCTCGATGGACTACATCCGCCCCAACGGCGAGCCGGTGGAGGGACGCCCGCTCGTTCCGGACGTCGAGGCCGAGCTGACGCGCGAGGACCTCGTGGCCGGCAGGGACGCCGCGCTTCACGCCGCGCTCGCCTGGATCGACCAAGAGCTGAAGGAGAAGCGATGACAGCGTTGCCCCGAGCCCTTCTTGCCGGCGTCCTGATGACCGCGGCAGCCTTCGGCGGCGCCCAGCCGCCTGCCGCCCCCGCCGCTCCGGCGCAGGCGCCCGCCGATGCCGCCGCCGCGGCTGCCGAGCCGCTGCCTTCGGTCGCCGCGGTCCTCGATCGCTACGTCGAGGCGCTGGGCGGCGAGGAGGCGATTCGCGGCCATCGCAGTGTCACCTGGAGGGGGACGTTCTCGATGCCGGGCCAGGGTCTCGAGGGAGACCTCACGCTGCAGGCGTCGGCGCCGAACCTCTTCCGCCTGGACGTCACGGCCGAGGGGCTCGGCACCATCTCCCAGGGCTACGACGGCAAGATCGGGTGGAGCGACAACATGATGACCGGCCCCACGCTGACCAGGGGCGCCGAGCTGGAGCTGGTCGCGATCCAGAGCGACTTCTACGTCGACCTCCACTACGCCGAGCACTACCCCGCGATGAAGGTGGTGGCGCGTGAGAGCTTCGACGGCGAGCCCTGCCTCAAGCTCGCCGTGACGACGCCCGGCGGCCTCGAGATGTTCCCCTACTTCTCGGTCGCGAGCGGGCTCCTGGTCGGCTTCGAGGGCGACCTGCCGACGGCGATGGGGGAGGTGTGGGTGAGGACCTCGATCGGCGGCTACCGCGAGCTCGACGGACGCCTCTACCCCACCGAGAACCAGCAGGAGGTGATGGGGACGCGGCAGGTGATCACGCTGCTCGAAGCCGACTTCACCGACCTCGATCCGAGCGTGTTCGCGCTGCCGCCGGCGATCGAGACGCTGGTCGGCGAGGCCCCGAAGCAGCAGTGACGGCACCGAGCGGTGCTCAGGAGGCGGGCCGACTCAGAGCGGACTCGCCGACTTGGGCCTGCAGCCGCTCCGCGACGCGGCCGAGCACGGCCGTCGCGGGGGCCTCGATCCCGGCGGCGGTCACCGCCTCCGCCAGAGAGCCGAGCGGCGCGGCGACCCAGCGCTCCCCGGGGAGGGTCGCCCTGGAGACCACCACCGCGGGCAGATCGGCGGGAAACCCGCGCTCGAGGGCAGCCTCGACCAGCCGCTCGAGGCGTCCGAGCGCCATGAAGAGCACGTAGGTCGTGCTCGGGTCGTACGCCGGCAGCTCGACCGGGGGCTCGTCGCCCTCTTCCCCGCTCCGGTGTCCGGTGAGGACGAGAACGCGGTCCGCGAGCTCGCGATCGGTGAGCGGGATGCCGGCGGCCAGCGGCACCGCGAGCAGACTGGAGACCCCCGGCACGATCTCGTAGGGCACCGACGCCGCCTCCAGGGCGCGCACCTCCTCGCCCAGCCGAGCGAAGAGCGCCGGGTCGCCGCCCTTGAGCCTCACCACCCGGCGGCCCTCGCGCGCCAGCCGCACCAGGATCTCCTCGATCTGCCGCTGCGACGGGCGCGGGCGCCCCGCGCGTTTGCCCACGTAGATCACGCGGCCGCGGGCGCCGTGGTAGACCTCGGCCGCGACCAGGGCGTCGACCACCAGGTCGTCCGCCTCCGCGATCAGGCGCGCCGCCCGCAGCGTGAGGAGGTCGGGGTCGCCCGGTCCCGCCCCGACGATCCAGACCTTGCCAGCACCGCCGCCGCGCCGGTCGCGCGTGCTCACGACACCGTCCTCGCCAACTGCGATTGGAGCCGTGCGAGGAGCGCCGCCGCCCCGTGGGCGCGATTGCCTCGCAGCGTAGCGGTGAGCCGATCTCCCGCTCCGCTCGCGACCTCCACGCGCGACGGCTCGCCCGGGTAGAGCCACTCGGCGAGACGCTCGAGCGCGCCCGCGAGCTCCTCCGCATCTGTGCCGGTCACGCGCCGGTCGTTGACCGCCACGGCGAAGCGATCGCCCGGGAACCGCAGTACTGCGCCGAGGTCCCGCTCGCGCTCGAGGCGCTCGCAGGCCGCAAGCGCGCGGGTGAACACCGAGACCAGCCGGTCGTCGAGGGAGGTGATGGAGCCGAGCGCCGGATGGGTCTCGCGCCGACGGCTGTAGAGCAGGCCGAGCTCGCCGCCGCCGGAGTCGAGCGCGTAGATGGCGTCGTGGCAGACCAGGACCACCCCGGGGCCGTCCGGCACGTGGGTGTAGTCGGCGACGTCGACCATGAGCTCGTCGAGCGCGCGCTCCTGGATCCAGCGGTGGAAGATCGGGATGACGCGCTCGAGCCGCTCCCCGCTCGGCCGCCCCGGATTCGCGCCGCCTGCGGGGCCGCGCGCGGCACCGTGCGACGCCGGAGTCGGCGCGGCGAACACCTTGAGGTCGATCTTCGGGGTATCGGCGATCATCCCGCGGCCGTCCGGTTGTAGAGGGCGTGCGCCGCCTCGATGAAGAGCTGGGCCTCCTCGATCCGCCGGTGCGCGGCCTCGGGCGAAGGCCACTCGACCGGCTCCTCGTAGGCGTGGAACAGGAAGTTGGCGAACTTCGGCCCGGCGAACGGGTCGTGGAAGAGCCGGGTCTCGTGGAAGCGTACCCGGAACTCCTCGACGATCTGCGCGGGGTCGTCGCTGACGTCGATGTTCTGGATCTGGGTCACGGCCTTTGCCGCCTGGAGCATCGCGCGCAGCGCCTTGTCGGCCGCGGCGCCGGCGTTGCCGCCCTCGAGGTACTCGAGCGCCTCGTAGACGATGCGCTCGCTCGCCGACAGACCGAACTCGACCAGCGACACCACCTCGCCGGCGCACTCACCGACGCCGATGTCGCCGATGGTGTACTCCCGCGGATCGCGCCAGTCGGAGTAGAACGAGCTGTCGTCGGCGTAGGCCGGCACCCGAGCGAGATCCTCGAGCAGCGCGCGCACGCGTGCCTTGCCGACCCGACCGATGAAGGCCTGGAAGCTCTCGCCGTGCTCACGCTCGCGCACGTAAAAGCCGCACAGGCGCTCGACCGCGTCGGGGATCGCCTTGGACGGGACGGCGATCGTCGCCAGGCCGTAGGCCGCCGCGTTCTCGCGCGTCTGCCCGCCGAGGATGACCTGGAAGTGGGGCACGGTGCGGTTGCCGATCTTGCGGCTCACGCCGTAGAACCCGATGTCGGCGACGTGGTGCTGGCCGCACGAGTTGAAGCAGCCGGAGATCTTGATCTGGAGGTCCTTCACCGCCTGGTCGAGCTCGAAGTTGCGCGCCTCGACCCGGCGGCGGAGCTCGGAGGCGAGGCCGCGCGACGACGAGATGCCGAGCTTGCAGGTATCGGTGCCCGGGCAGGCCGTGATGTCCACCAGGGTCGAGGCGCCCGGCAGCGCGAGGCCGGCGGCGGAGAGGTCGGCGTGGAGCGCCTCGAGGTCCTGCTCCGCGATCCAGCGCAGGACGAAGTTCTGCTCGACCGTGGTGCGCAGCCGGCCGCCGTTGTAGGTCCGCGCGATCGCGGCCAGCGCGCGGAGCTGCTCCGAGGTGGCGTCCCCGAGCGGCAGGCAGACGGTCGCGATCGCGTAGCCCGGCTGGCGCTGCGGCGCGACGTTGGTCGCGCGCCAGCGCGCGTAGGCGGCGCCGCCCGCACTGACCTCGCTCGCGCTCGGCTTGCCGGCCGGCGCCGCGGGGCGCGTCGGAACCTCGTTGGTCACGTGCAGGTCGTCGAGGTACGCCGACCATCGCTCGTCGTGCGGGATGACCGCGCGCTCCTCCTCCACCAACCGGCGGAACTCCTCGAGCCCGAGCTTCGCGACCAGGAACTTCAGGCGCGCCCGGGCGCGGTTGCGCTTCTCGCCGAGCCGCGCGAACACGCGACAGATCGCCTGCGCGATCGGCAGCAGCTCCTGCTCGGGCACGAAGTCGTAGAACAGCTTGGCCTGATACGGCACGGCCCCGAGGCCGCCGCCCACGTACATGGCGAAACCGCGCCGCGGCCCTCCCTCACCCGAACCGTCAGTGCCCGGCGCTCCGTTCTCGGCGCTCACCTTCGCCACCAGACCGATGTCGTGCATGTGGGCGAGCGCACAGGCGTTCTCGGCGCAGCCGGAGAACGAGATCTTGAACTTGCGCCCGAAGTCCTGCGCGTCCTTGTGCCCGAGCAGGTAGTAGGCAAGAGCGCGGGCATACGGCGTCACGTCGAACGTCTCGTCCGGGCAGACGCCGGCGCGCGGGCAGGCGGTCACGTTGCGCACGGTGTTGCCGCACGCCTCGCGGGTGGTGATCCCAGCGGCGGCGAGACGCCGCATCACGGCGGGCGTGTCCTCGAGATGAACGAAGTGGAGCTGGAAGTCCTGCCGCGTGGTGACGTGGACGATCGCGTCGGAGTACTCCTCGGCGAGGTCGGCGAGCGTTTCGAGCTGCTCCGCCGTGACCGCCCCGAATGGAATCTTGATGCGCTGCATCCCCGGGGCGTCCCACAGAGTCGAGGGGCCCTTGGTGAGGTGGCCCGATGGGTACTCGAGCGCCTGCGCGCCGGTGCCGTCGTGGCGCTGGCCGTTGTCGTAGCGCTGGCCATAGACGCCGCGGCGCAGCCGGGTCTCGGCGAAGATCTTCTCGTCGAGCTTGCCCTCGCGGCGCAGCTCGATCTGGGTCTCGTAGATGTCGATCTCCTCGGCGAGAGCGGGCGGCAGGCTCTCGGCCAGTAGGTCCTTCCAGGCTGGCAGAGTCATTGGAGACACCTCTGGGGTATTTGTGACTGGTTTAATCACTTTTATCACAAATACGATCGGCCAGGCGACGGGTTGCGATCGGGGCGCTCGATCTCGGCCGGCGCCGGTCAGCCGGCGGCGGTCGCGCGCTTCCTGGGGGGCCTCCGGCCGGGGCCCATCTGGACCGCCACTCCCACGATCACCAGCACGGCGAACAGGGCGACCGCCGGCAGATCGTCGAGGCGGGCGGCACCGACCACCAGCGAGGCTCCGAGGATCGAGGAGAGCACGACGAGCGCGGTCTCCAGCACCGCGAGCGCGAGCACCGCGGCGAGCACGGCGCCGGCGAGGACCGCCAGCAGCTCCCAGTTGCCCAGATCGACGCCGTAGTGCTCGAGCAGCCAGAGCGCGGCGTAGCCGCCGAAGAGCATCCCCGCGGCTCCGACCGCGAGCCTCTGCGCGAAGACGGCGAGCAGCGCCCCGAGGAGCCCCGCCGCCACCGCGAGCACCCAGTGCAGCGGCTCCGGCGAGTCCGGCCACAGGCGTTGCACCAGCGAGAAGGCGAAGAGAAATCCCAAGGTCGCGATCAGCAGCCAGAACAGCCGCCGACCGGCCAAGAGGAGAACCGCGCCGAACGCCAGCGGCAGCCAACGGTCGGCGGACGCCACGATCTGGTCCATGACGGCGCTACTCTACCCGCCTCGCGCGGCTCCTCCCAGCCTGCAGGGCACGGTTCCCCCTCGGGGCGCGGCGCGACGATCTGCGAACCAGCGGAGACGACGAGCGCCGCGCTACCCGCCGGTGGGCGCGGTGGTGGCGGCGTAGACGCGGAGATCGCCGTCGAGACGCAGCGTCCCCGCGCCGGGTCGGACGGCAAACGCACGGCCCGAGGTGAGGGCGAGGGCCTCGCCCCGCGACGGAGCGGCGATGTGCCCCTCGCCGCGGGTGCAGATCCCGAGCAGCAGCGCCTCCGGCGCGACCAGCGCCATCGCGCGCAGAGACGTCGCCTCGAGCCGCAGGAGCTGGAACTCCTCCGCCGCGGCCGGATAGCGCGCCACTCCGGGGGAGACCTCCCGCGGCCGGATCGTCACCGGCTCGACCGGCGTGGTGTCGGCCACGGCGAGGATCTCCGCGAGGTCGATCGGCTTCGCAGTGAGCCCGGCGCGCACGACGTTGTCGGAGCTCGCCATCACCTCGACGCCGGCGCCCTCGAGATAGCAGTGGAGCACCCCGGGCGCCTGGAACAGCCCCTGCTCCGGCGCCAGATGCACCAAGTGGAGAAAGAGCGGTGCGAGCGCCGCCGGATCCTCGGGATGGAGCTCCAACAACCGGCCCAGCCAGAACAGCGGGTCGTCACGCGAGTCCTCGTTCGGTGTAGCGGCGGAGCGCGTCGTCGCGGCCTTCCTGCGAGCCCGCTCCCCCGCGAAGCGTGCCTCCGCCAGGACGCGGCTCCTCTTCTCCCCGGCAAGACCGAGCAGTGTCCCCAGGAAGCCGCGCAGGCCGGCCGCGCCCTGGCGCGCCAGACGCTCGGTTTCGCGACCGAAGCTCACGACACCCGCCTCGGCGAAGCGACCGCGGATGGCGTCCGGCTCGAGCACGCCCTGCAACGCCCACACCGGCTCGAGCGCCACGATCAGCTCCGGCTTGTGCCGAGCGTCGCGGTAGCTGCCGTCCTCGGGCGCAATACCCGCAGCGCGCTCCCGCTCGTAGCCTGCCGCCGCCTCGGTGCGGTCCGGGTGCACCTGGAGCGAGAGCGGCCGCTCGATCGCCAGCAGCTTGAGCAGGAACGGCAGCTCGGAGCCGAAACGCCCGACCTCGCTGGCACCGAGGAGCCCGACCGGATCGCGCGCGATCGTCTCGCGCAGCGAGACCCAGGCGCCGTTCGAGACGATCTCGGACGCGCCCCGCTCGTGCGCGCCGATCCAGAGCTCGGCCTCGGGCTCGTGCGCCGGCGCGGTCCGCCCGGTGAGGCCGGCGAGGACCGTGCGCGACCCCCAGGCGTAGGTCTTGATGGAACCGCGCAGCGGAAGCAGGAAGGGGCCGGTCGTCACGTCGGTGGCCTGTAGCGCCGGGCTCGGCGTCTGCGCGGCGCCTCGGGCTCGATCTCGGGCGGCGCTCGACGTCAGGAGCCGGTGCCCACGAGCGCGTCCAACTCCTCGACGGTATCGAAGTCGTGGAGCGGCCGCTCGTCGGGCAGCTCGACCTCCACCACCTCGGCGGCGTGCCGCAGCAGCACCTGTCGCCCCCCTTCGTCTCCCGAGATCGCGGCCAGCTCCGCGAAGAACTTGCGGTCGAACAGCACCGGGGCTCCGCGCCGTCCGCGATGAGCGGGCACCAGGATCGCTCCGCGGCCGCGGCGGTAGGCGTCGACCAGACGATCGAGGGTCGCGGTGTCGAGGCGCGGCTGGTCGCAGGGGATGAAGAGGACGGCCCACGAGCGGTCGGACACCGCCCACAGACCGGTCTTCACCGACGTGGAGAGGCCCTGCTGGAAGCGGCGGTTGTAGACGCAGTGCGTGGCGAGGCCCTTGACCTCGGCCGCGACGCGCGCCTGCTGGAAGCCGGTGACCACGATGACCTCCGAGGCCTTCGAGGCGAGGGCCGCCGCGGCGACGCGGCGCACCATCGACACGCCGTCGATGACGGTGAGCTGCTTGGGGACCTCTCCCGCGAATCGGGTCGAGCTGCCGGCGGCGAGAACGACCGCGGAGACGAAGCGCTTCTCGCGCGCGGGCTGGCTCATCGACCGGCGCTCCGCCCCGGTAGGTGGTTCAACGTTTCAAGCCAGGCCATGCCGTGCCGCCACCATTTCTGCCGCGATCGAGAGGGCGATCTCCTCGGGCCGGTTGCCGCCGAGCGGGATGCCCACCGGCGCATGCACGCGATCGATCTCGGCATCGCTCAGGCCGGCCTCCTTGAGCGCCGCCACCCGCTTGGCGTGCGTCCGCTTCGAGCCGAGCGCGCCGACGTAGCGCACCGGCCGGCGCAGCGCCACGGCCAGTGCCGGGTTGTCGAGCTTCGCGTCGTGGGTCAGGAACACGCAGTAGGTCGACTCGTGGAGACGCATCTCCTCCAGGGCCTCGCTCGGCCAGCGCAGGATCAGCTCGTCGGCGTGCGGGAAGCGCTCGCGGGTGGCGTAGACCGACCTGGCGTCGACCACCGCGGTGTGGAAGCCGAGCACCTTCGCGATCGCCACCAGTGGGATCGCCACGTGGACCGCTCCCACGATGACCAGGCGCGGCGGCGGCTCATGGAGCTCGAAGAAGACCTCGATCTCCTCGCTGCCGGAGGCGGCCACGAAGGACGTGGTCTGGCGCGAGGCCATGAGCTCGCGGCAGCGCGCGATCACCTGGCCGGTGAGGGGCTCGCTCAACCCGAGGTCTCCCTCCACCGCGCCGGAGGGATCGATCAGGATCTTCCCTCCGGTCGCCTCTCCGCGGGTGACCGTGGCCGTCCCGACCAGCCGCTCCTCCTCGATCGAGCGGGCCAGCCGGTCGAGGACGGACGCCATGGCGCTCAGACCAGCCTCTCCAGGAGCACCTCGATCTCGCCGCCGCAGGTGAGGCCGACCGCCCAGGCCTGCTCGTCGCTGATGCCGTAGTGCAGGCGCTTCGGCCGGCCGGTGGCGAGCACCTCCCGGGCCTCCTCGAGCACCGCCCCCTCGACGCAGCCGCCGCTGACCGAGCCCACCATCGCCCCGTCCGACGCGATCGCGAGCTTGGACCCGAGCGGGCGGGGCGAGGAGCCGACCGCCTTGATCAGCGTGGCGAGGGCGACCTGTTTCCCCTCGTCACGCCAGCGCTGGATGTCCGGGAGTACGTCACGCATGAAGCTGGCATGAAAAGTACATCGGGGGAGAGGGCGCGTAAAGGGGGGCGGCGCGGCAATTTGCGGCACCCGCGTGGCACGCCCTCGGAGCGCTGAGATCTGCGCCCGATTTCTTAGCCTTGGAGACTCAAGTCTCAGGCCACGACTCGCCGCCCGCGCAATTGGAAGCGGCCCGCCCGCTCTCCCCGCCGGCCGGGACGCAGACGGCGCAGACGGCGCCCGAGGTCCTCGAGGCTCTCGAGGTTGTGCACCGGCAGGAAGTCGTCGACGAAGGGAAGCGCCGCCTGGAGGCCCCGGGTCAGCGGCTCGTAGCGGGGCGAGCCGAGGAGCGGGTTGAGCCAGAGCACGCGATAGGCGCTGCGCTGGAGCCGCGCCATCTCCCGCTCCAGGACGTCGGGCTCGCCGCGGTCCCAGCCGTCGCTGATGATGAGGACTGCGGCGCCCTGCCCGAGGACGCGGCGGCTCCACAGCCGGTTGAAGGAGCGGACGGCCTCGCCGATGCGGGTCCCGCCGCCGAAGTCCTGGACCTCGTGATGGACGGCGCGCAGCGCCTGGTCGACGTCGCGGTGCCGGAGCTGCCGCGTGATCCGGGTGAGCCGGGTCCCGAACACGAACGCCTCGGTGCGATCGAGCCCGCGGCTCGCGACGTACAGGAACTGGAGCAGGATGCGCGAGTAGGGCTCCATCGAGCCGCTGATGTCGCACAGGAGCGCCAGCGGCCGGCGCTTGCGCTTGCGGTCGCGCCGCGCCCACTCGACGATCTCGCCGCCGCGCGACAGGTTCTTGCGCAGGCTGCGGCGCAGATCGAGCCGCCCCCGCCGCGACGGGACGCGCCGGCGGGTCGAGCGCACGTCGAGCTGCCACTGCATGCGGCGGATCATCTCGCGGACCTCCACCAGCTCGCGCCCCTCGAGCTCGGCGAAGTCCTTGCGTCGCAGCGCCTCGAGGTCGCTCCAGGTGTACACCCGGCGGGTCTGCGGCGGCTCCACGCCCTCGCCCTCGGCTCCATCGGCGCCGGGACGCTGCGCGACGCTGCGCTCCACGCGCCGGCGCACGCGCTGCACCAGCATGCCGAGGTCCATCTCGGCGAGCTCGCGAGGATCGCGCGCGACGAAAAAGAGGTCGAACGCGGCGCGGAACCACTCGAGGTCCTCGCGGCGCGTCACCAGGATCGCCTGCGCGGTGGAGCGGAAGTCGGCGCGGCTGCCGAGGTCGATCAGGCCGGCGGCCTCGACCCAGTCCTCGATCCGGCTGGTGGTGACGCCGGAGAGGCCGACCGCCCGGAGCAGGCGGCCGAAGAGGATCATGTTGCGCAGCAGGTGGCCTGACACCGGATCCGCGCCGTCCTCGGCGCCAGAGTCATGGCTAGCGGAGGGCATGCTTCGGGGTGTCCGGAGCTAGGAGCGGCTGCGCTCGAGCAGCCGCTGGATCCCGGCGTGCCGCACCAGCTCGACGTCGTCCTGGTATTTGAGCAGGACCCCCAGGGTGTCGCTCACGATGTCGTCGGAGAGGGTCTCCCGATCGAGCGCCTGGAGCGCGTTGATCCAGTCGAGCGTCTCCGCCACCCCCGGCCGCTTGAACAGCTCCTCCCGGCGCAGGTCCTGAACGAACGCCACTACCTCGCGCGCCAGCCGCTCCGACGCTCCGGTGGCCTTGCGTCGCACGATCTCGATCTCCTTCTCGAAGTCGGGGTAGTCGATCCACTGATAGAGGCAGCGCCGCTTCAGAGCGTCGTGGATCTCGCGGGTCCGATTCGACGTGATGACGACGACCGGCGGCGTCTCCGCCCGGATGGTGCCGAGCTCGGGTATGGTGATCTGGAAGTCGGAGAGCAGCTCGAGCAGGAACGCCTCGAACTCCTCGTCGGCGCGGTCGAGCTCGTCGATCAGGAGCACCGGCGCCGGCGAGCCGGGCGGCCGATCGATCGCCTCGAGCAGCGGGCGGCGCAGCAGGAACTCACGCGAAAACACGTCCTGGAGGTGCGAGGCGGCGCCCTCGCCGCGCGCCTCGAGCAGACGGATCTCGAGGATCTGCCGCGCGTAGTTCCACTCGTAGACCGCGCTCTGGAGATCGAGGCCCTCGTAGCACTGGAGCCGGATCAGTGGGCGATCGAGAACGGCGGCGAGGACCTTGGCGATCTCGGTCTTGCCGACACCCGCCTCGCCCTCGAGGAAGAGCGGCTTGCCCAGCCGCAGCGCGAGGAACACCGAGGTCGCCAGACCGCGGTCGGGCACGTAGCGCGCCGCCCGCAGCCGCTCCTGAACCTCGTCGATCGAGCCCGGCAGGGCCCGCTCGCCGCGCGCCTCCGGCTGCTCGCTCAGGACGCGCGGTCCCTGGCCAGCTTGAGCGCGCGGCGGCCGTAGACCTTGGCCAGGTGCACCCGGTACTCGCCGGAGGCGAAGACGTCGCCCATCGGATCGGTCGCCGAGAGCTTGCCGTCCACCGCCTGGTCGATGGCGGCATCGTCGGGCTTGTGCCCGGCGAGCGCATCCGTCACCGCACCGGCGTCGAGCGGGGTGGCGGTCACGCCGTTGAAGCACAGCCGCGCGCTCTCGCACCTGCCGTCCTTGGCGAGGCGCACGATCGCCGCCGTCCCGACCACGGCGTAGCCGGACGCGGGATGCTCGAACTTCAGATAGCAGCTACCGGTGCCGTCGGCCAGCACCGGCACTTCGATGGCGGTGAGGATCTCGCCTTCCTGGATGTCGGTGGTCAAGAGGTCGACGAAGAAGTCGGCCGCCTTCACGGCGCGCTTCCCCTGTTTGCTCACCAGATGCAGCGTGGCGTCGAGCGCCCTCACCACCGCGGGGAGATCCGAGCCTGGGTCGGCGTGCGACAGGTTGCCGCCGATGGTGCCGCGGTTGCGCACCTGCGGGTCCCCGATCTTCGCCGCCGCCTCGGCCACGATCGGGCACGAGCGCTTGAGCACGTCCGACGACGCGATCTCGGCGTGCGTCGCGAGCGCGCCGATCCGCACGCTCGAGCCGGTGCGCTCGATGCCGGTGAGCTCGGAGATCCCACCGATGTCGATCAGGTTCGCGGGCTGCGCCAGGCGCAGCTTCATCATCGGGAGCAGGCTGTGCCCGCCGGCCAGGAGCTTGGCGTCCTCCTTCGAGGCCAGGAGATCGAGAGCCTGCGCCACACTCGACGCGCGGTGATAGTCGAATCGTGCCGGGTACATTGGTTCTCCTCCAGCGTTCATCGGAGCCGGGAGCGCGTCCGTAAGGACGCGCGACGCGCGCCGTCCTCGGCGCCAAAGGCATCGCGAGCGGAGCACATGCTAACCAGCATGTGCGGAGCTCGTCGCCATCGCCCGCCACACCTTCTCGGGCGTGAGCGGCATGTCGAGGTGACGGATGCCGAGGTGTCCGAGCGCGTCGACCACCGCGTTGACCACGGCGGCCGGCGACGCGATCGCGCCCGCCTCCCCCACTCCCTTCACGCCGAGCGGGTTGTGCGGGCACGGCGTGACCGTGCGGTCGAGCTCGAACGAGACCAGGTTGTGGGCCCGCGGCAGCGCGTAGTCCATCAGCTCGCCGGTGACGAGCTGGCCGCCCTCGTCGTAGATCGCCCCCTCCCACAGCGCCTGCCCGATGCCCTGGGCGATGCCGCCGTGGAGCTGACCGTCGACGATCATCGGGTTGATCACGTTGCCGACGTCGTCGACCGCAACGTAGCGCAGGAGCTTCACCGCTCCGGTGTCGCGATCGATCTCGACCACCGCCACGTGCGCACCGAACGGGAAGGTGAAGTTCACCGGGTCGTAGAACGTGACGGCGGTGAGCCCAGGCTCGAGGTCGGGGGGGTAGTTGTGGGCGAGATGGGCCTGGAGCGCCACGTCGCCGAGTCCCTGGCTCTTGTCGGGGGCGCCGCGCACCGAGAACCGCCCGTCCTCGAACACCACGTCCTCGACGGCGGCTTCGAGCACGTGCGCCGCGATCCGCCGGCCCTTCTCGATGATCTTGTCGGCGCTCTTTGCCAGCGCGCTGCCGCCGACCGCCGCGCTGCGGCTGCCGTAGGTGCCCATGCCGAACTGGACCTGGTCGGTGTCGCCGTGGATGACCTCGACCGCGTCGATGTCGATCCCCAACCGGTCGGCCGCGATCTGCGCCATCGTGGTCTCGTGGCCCTGCCCGTGCGGCGAGGACCCGGTGTAGACCACCACCGAGCCGCTGGGGTTGACGCGCACCTCAGCGCTCTCCCACAGCCCCGCCTGGGCCCCCAGGCTCCCCGCCACCGCCGACGGCGCCATGCCGCACGCCTCGATGTAGGTCGAGAGCCCGACCCCGAGCAGTGGTCCGCCGTTCTCCCGGCGGCGCTTCTGCTCCTTGCGGATCTCCCGGTACCCCACCATCTCGAGCGCGCGATCGAGCGCGGGAGCGTAGTTGCCGGAGTCGTAGGTGAGCGCCACCTGCGTCTGGTACGGGAACTTGTCGGGGGGGACGAAGTTCTTGCGGCGCACCTCCGCGGGATCGGCGCCCACCTCCCGCGCCGCCAGATCCACCAGCCGCTCGACGACGAACGTCGCCTCGGGCCGGCCCGCGCCGCGGTAGGCGTCGACCGGCGTCGTGGTGGTGAACACACCGATCACCCGGCAGTGGATCGCCGGGATGTCGTAGGCGCCCGAGAGCAGCGTGCCGTACATGTAGGTCGGCACCGCGGGCGCGAAGGTCGAGAGGTAGCCGCCGAGCCCGGCGTAGGTCTCGCAGCGCAGGCCGAGGATCCGGTGCTCCGCGTCGAACGCGATCGCGGCGCGGGTCACGTGGTCGCGGCCGTGGACGTCGGTGAGGTTGGTCTCGCTGCGGGTCGCGGCCCACTTCACCGGGCGCCCGAGCACGATCGAGCAGAACGAGACGATCGCCTCGTCGGCGTAGTGCGCGATCTTCGAGCCAAAGCCGCCGCCGACCTCGGGAGCGATCACGCGCATCTTGTGCTCGGGAAGGCCGATCGAGGCGAGCAGCATGAGCAGGCGATGGACGTGCGGGTTCTGCGTCGTCAGGCGCAGCGTCAGCTTGCCGGAGATCGAGTCGAAGTCGGCGAGCGCCGCGCGCGGCTCGATCGCGTGGGGGATGAGCCGGTTGTTGCGCAGCGCGATCTCGGCGGTGTGGGCCGCGCCCGCGAATGCCTCGTCGGTCCGCGTCCGGTCGCCGATCTCCCAGTCGAACGCCACGTTGCGCTCGGCCTCGTCGTGCAGGAGCGGCGCTCCCTCGGCGGCCGCCTTCTCCGGATCGGTGACGGCGCCCAATGGCTCGTAGTCGACCTCGACCAGGTCGGCGGCGTCGCGCGCGACGTAGCGGTCCTCGGCGACCACCACCGCGACGGCATCGCCGACGTAGCGCACCTTGCCCTTGGCGAGGATCGGGTGGGGCACCGCCTTGAGGTTTGGGAGCAGCCAGCCGACCGGCAGCATTCCCGGCAGTCCGGCCTTCTCCACGTCCGCCGCGGAGTAGACGGCGACCACGCCGGGGAGAGCGAGCGCGGCGCTCGCGTCGATGCCGCCGATGCGCGCGTGCGCGTGCGGGCTGCGCACCATGGCGGCGTGCAGCATGCCGGGCAGCTTGAAGTCGTCGGTGTACTTGCCGTGTCCGGTGATGAGCGCGGGGTCCTCCCGGCGCCGGATCGAGGAGCCGATGATTCCTGGCATCGCGATCGCCTCCTCTACA
>DATKDQ010000308.1:0-2687 GCA_035544635.1 Thermoanaerobaculia bacterium | reverse complement strand
TCGGTGAGACCGTAGCCTTCCCAGATCTTGTGGCCGAAGCGCTCCTCCCAGGTTCGCGCGATCTCCTGCGGCAGCGGCGCCGCCGCCGAGAAGCAGTAGCGGGTCGCCGCGAAGGTGTGCTCGGCGAGGCCGGCGTTGAGCAGCGTGATGAACGTCGTGGGCACCCCGAACAGCATGGTCGCTCCCCCGCCGGCGAGCGCGGCGAGCGCCTGCTCCATCACGAAGCGCCGCTCCAAGACCACGGTCGCGCCCGCGTAGAGGCCGCTCATCAGGATGAAGTTCTGGCCGAAGCAGTGGAACAGCGGCAGGAAGAGGAGCAGCCGGTCGGCTGCCGTCATCCCGGTGTAGCGGTTGGTGGCGGCGATGTTCGACAGCACGTTGCCGTGCGACAGGGTGGCGCCCTTCGGGAACCCGGTCGTCCCCGAGGTGTAGAGGATCGCCGCCGGGGTCTCCGCTTCGAGGTCGATCGCAGGCGCGTCGTCGGACGCGCGCTCGAGCATCGTCTGGAACACCCGATCGGCGCCGCCAGCCTCCCCCTCCGCGATCAGGATCGCGGGCGGCTGCTCGAGGTCGTCGGGGACGTTCGTGCGCTGCGCCTCGGTCGTGACCACCACCTTCGGTCGCGAGTCGTCGAGGATGAAGCGCACCTCGTCGCGCTTGAGCATCGAGTTGAGGGAGACCGCGATCGCTCCGACCTTCTGCGCGCCGAGGTAGGCGACGGCGAAGGACGGCACGTTGGGCAGGAACAGCCCCACCCGATCGCCGCGGGCAACGCCGAGCTCGCGCAGCACGTTGGCGGCGCGGCTGGCGGCGCGGTCGAGCTCCTGGTAGGTCATGGCGCGACCCTCGAAGAGGATGGCCTCCTTGCCGGGGGCGGCGAGGCAGGAACGTTCGAGCGCGCGTGCGACGTTCACTGGAGCTCCGCGGCGAGGCGCTCGACCGCGGAGGGCACCCGGCCGTCGGCCGCGATGTCGGCGGCGAGGAGCGCGATGTGCTCGTCGAGGAACTGGTCGCGGTCGTCCCAGACGTAGGGTCGCTCGCTCGACGGCGGCTTGCCGACCACGGCGCGGATCGCATCGTAGAGCGGGACGGTGGCGGGCGACAGCAGCTCGCGCGCGTCGTAGCGGCCGGTGGTCGAGTAGGTCCGCAGGTCCACCGCCTGGGTGGCGACCATCAGAGCGACGCCCATGTACTGGCAGGCGGCGTCGATGGACTGCCGCGCGAGCACCGCCGAGCCGAGCCCCAGGCTGTTCACGTTCTGGTTGAACTGCTCGGCGTGGGTCGGGAAGCGGTCGACCAGCGAGTTCCCGAGGAACCCGAGCACCGGCATGATCGAGTTGCCGGAGATCTGGAGCCCCTTGAGGCCCATGTTGACCTTGCGGGCCTGGTTCCCGACCAGGGAGGGCGGGAGCCCCTGGTTGAACTCGGGCGCCATCAGGAGCGCGATCTGCACGTCGAGATGCTTGGCCAGGAGCCCCACGAAGTAGCGCAGCTGATCCATCGCCACGCCGACGTACTGCCCGAGGAAGTTCCCGCCGTGGTAGCTGCGCCGCTCGTCGCCGTCGATGAGCGGGTTGTCGTTGGCGCAGTTCATCTCGACCTCGACCTGCGAGGCCACCAGGGCGAGGCCGTCGAGCAGGGGGCCGAAGTACTGCGGCAGGCAGCGCAGCGAGTAGCGGTCCTGGATGGGCTCTCCCCCACGGTCCTCGTGGCGGCCGTCGAGCTCGTCGCGGACCATCCCGGAGCCCTCGAGCAGGCCGAGCATGAGACGCGCCGCGAGCACCTGGCCGCGGTGCGGCTTGTGCTGGTGGATGAAGGGGTGGAACGACTGGTTGGTGCCGCGCAGCGCCTGCAGGTAGAGGCCGTGGGTGGCGAGCGAGATCGCGGCGAGCGTGCGGGCGTCGGCGACGCAGTGGGCGGCCACCCCGGTCATGACCGAGGTGCCGTTGATCATCGCCAGCCCCTCCTTCGGCCCCGGCTGAAGCGGCTCGAGCCCGAGGCGGGAGAGCGCGGTCAGACAGTCGATGGTCTCGCCGCCGTGGTCGACCACGAAGTGGGGCGAGAGCCCGCAGACCGCTCCCATCACCTGGGCGAGGGGCGTCAGGTCCCCGCTCGCGCCGATGGATCCGAACTCGCGGATGCGCGGTGTCACGCCCTCGTTGAGGAAGACGGTCAGACGCCGGATGAGCTCGAAGCGCAGGCCCGAGGCGCCGCGCAGGTGCGAGTTGGCGCGCAGCAGCATGGCGGCCCGCACGTCGTCGGTCGACAACGGCCGGCCCGCGCCGGTGCTCATGAACCGGGCGATGTTCTCCTGGAGCGCCCCCGCCTCGCCGGGCGGGATCACGACGTTCGCCATGCCGCCGAAGCCGGTGGTCACGCCATAGATCCGGTCGGCGGCCTTGGCGGCCTCGAGCACGTAGTCGAGCGACGCCTCGATCTTGCGGCGCACCTCGGGATCCGCGGTGATGCGGACCGGAGCGCGCCTGCGCGCCACCCGGACCACGTCGGCGATGGTCAGGCCCTCGCCGCGGATCTCGACCGGCTCGGGTGTCGCGCGGACCCCGGGGCTCGCCACGGACGCCGCGGAAACGTCGGTGCGATCGGCCATGGTCGTTAGTGTACAGCCTGCCCGCGCGCGGGGCTCCGCTCGTCCCGCTCGATGCCAGCGGACCGCCGCTGCATCACAG
>DATKDQ010000307.1:0-7901 GCA_035544635.1 Thermoanaerobaculia bacterium | reverse complement strand
GTCGGTGCCGGCTTCGGCGCGCGGACGATCCTCCTGGGTACGGCACGCCACGTGGTTCGAGGCGCGGAGTGATGCGAGTCGAAGTCGCGGATCCGCGGGCAGGAGGCGAGGCATGACGCTGGCGCGCTCGGTCGGTGGCGAGTCGGGGCTCGACGGTATCACGCGGTATCGAGCGTCATCGCCCGGCGAGTTTTCGCGGGCGCTGTCAGCGGCGCCGCAGAGGCATTGCCGGCGATCGCGCCGCCGTCCTCCCGATGCTGTCATAGCATTGGCCGAGGATGCCCGAATCGAGCCGCCGCTCCGTGGCCGAAAGCGCCTCGGCAAGCCACCCCTACGGCTCCGCGCGCTCACTCGAGCGCCGCGCTCCTGGCGCCGGCGGCTGCCCGTCGGGCGCTCGGAGATCGGCGCGTCTCGCTCGCCGAGCGCTGGCGCTCGGTCTGGCGCTCGCCGGTGCCGCCGAGCACTCCGCGGACGCACAGCAGGCGCCGGTGCTCGAGGTCGTCGAGGACGTCGACTTCGATCGCCCCGAGGCGTGGGCGATGAAGTACTTCGGCTCGATCTCGATGCTCACGCCGCTCGCGCCCGCCCGGCCACGCCCACCTGGGACCGTGGAGCTGGCGCTCGAGGTGAGCCAGGTCCCTCACCTGAGCACCGCCGAGCGGACGGTCGGCTTCAACGGGCTCAAGGAGGAGGATCTCAACCGCCTGCCGGTCCTGGTGCGCCCGCGCGTGACGGTGGCGCTCCCGCGCCGGCTCGCGATCGAGGTCGGCTACGTGCCGCCGGTGCGGGTCGATGGCGTCGAGCCAAACCTGTTCTCGCTCGCGCTCGAGCGCGCGCTCTACGCCGGAGAGCGCTGGTCGGTGGCAGGGCGCGTCCACGGGCAGCTCGGCGAGGTCGAAGGAGACCTGACCTGCTCCAAGGAGGACGCCTCGTTTCCGCCGGGATCTCCCGACAACGCGTTCGGCTGCGAAGCGCCCTCGCGCGACGTCTCGACGCTCGACCACGTCGGTCTCCACCTCGGCGCCGGCTACGAGCTGCCGGCCGCGCGCGGCTCGACGCTTCTCTTCGGGGTCGGTGTGGTGCGCCACGACCTCGAGTTCCAGGTCGACGCGCTGACCTTCGGCCTGCACGATCGCACCCTGCTGCGCGCCGATGGCACCACCTACGCCCTGAACGCCGGCATCTCGATCCCCGCCTCCGAGCGGACGCTCCTGGCTTTCGAGGTGCTGTGGAGCGCGCTCGACGTGGTCCGCCCGCCACGCACCGCGGCGGAGAACGACGACCTGCTCCATCTCCGCGCGATCCTGCGATACCGTGTCAGGTGAGGGTCGCGATGGTGCTCGTTCACCGAGCTGGCAGGCTCCTCCCCCACGCTGTTGCTCTGCTCGGGCTCGCTCTCGGGAGCTCTCTCTCCTCATCTGCCCGGGCCGAGGCCTACACCTACCGCCTCGAGCCCGCCGCCACCGCGATCCGGTTCGTGGTCGGCGCCACCATGCACAAGGTCCGCGGCACGGCGGCGCTCGAGCGTGGCGAGATCCGCTTCGACGGCCAGACCGGAGCCGCCGAGGGCGAGGTGGTGATCGACGCGGCTTCGCTCGAGACCGGTAACGCGAAGCGCGATCGTGACATGCACGAGGCCGTGCTGGAGAGCGCGGAGTTCCCCGAGATCGTGCTCGTCGTCGTCGGCTTCGAGGGCGACTTCGATCCGGCGGCGCCGAGCGACGTCGTGGTCGACGCGCGGCTGCGGATCCATGGCGGCGAGCACCCGCTGCGGCTCGAGGCGAGGCTCGAGCCGCGCGACGGCCGGCTCGCCGCGACCACCACGTTCGTCGTGCCCTACGTCGAGTGGGGGATGGAGAACCCCAGTCGACTCCTCCTCAGAGTCGGCAAGGAGGTCACGGTCACGATCGAGGCGCAGGGCGCCCTGACCCGCGAGGGAACCGCCGGCGCCGAGGCGCGCTGAGGTCTCCGGCTCTACCGCCGCCGTTGCGACGCCGTGCGGTCCGGCGCGCGGAGTCGTAAACTCCCCGACCGATGGCCAGTGTGCTGCGTTCCCTCGGAGGCTCCACCCGGGACCTGGTCGCCGACGCCGGGGCGCTGTGGCGGCTCGCGGCGGCGGCGTTCACCCGGGGCTTCGTCGGCCCCTTCCGAGGGGAGCGGGTGCGGGCGCGCGCCACCCTCGCGCAGGCGGTCCGCGCCGGCGTCGACTCGCTGCCGCTGGTCGCGCTGATCTGCTTCCTGGTCGGTATGATCATGGCTCTGCAGTCGGCGTACCAGCTCCGGCAGCTCGGCGCCATGGACCTGGTGGCGGGGCTGGTCGCGGTCTCCATGACGCGCGAGCTGGCGCCGCTGCTCACGGCGATCGTCGTCACCGGGCGGTTCGGCTCCGCGATCGCCGCCGAGCTCGGCACCATGCGGGTCAGCCAGGAGATCGACGCCCTCCAGGTGATGGGCTTGAGCCCGGTGTCGTTCCTGGTGGTGCCGCGCCTGGTCGCGCTCGTCCTCACCGTGCCCTGCCTGGTGATCTTCGCCGACGTCATCGGGATCGTCGGCGGCCAGGCGATCGCGGTCGCGGCGCTGGGCATCGGCGCGCAGCGCTACGTCGCGCTGACGCTCGACGCGCTGGTGCTCCAGGACGTCTACACCGGCCTGGTCAAGGCCGCCGCGTTCGGCGCGATCATCGGGCTGGTGGGCTGCCACGAGGGGCTCAAGACCACGGGCGGCGCCGAGGAGGTGGGGCGATCGACCACCTCCGCCGTGGTGCGCTCGATCGTTCTGGTCATCGCCGCCGACCTGTTCGCGACGGCGCTCTTCTACGTACGAGGTTGAGGATCGAGCCATGGAACGACTCGACGACGAAGTGAATCCGAATACGCAGTCGACACCGGCCGCAGCCTCGGCGCCCGCCGCGACCGCGATCGAGGTGCGCGGGCTGCGCAGGACGCTCGGCGGGCGGTGCGTGCTCGACGGCATCGACCTCGACGTGCGGACCGGTGAGACCCTCGTCATCCTGGGCGCGAGCGGAAGTGGCAAGAGCACGCTGCTGCGGACGCTGGTCGGGCTCGAGCCGCCGGACGGCGGTACGGTGCGCATCTGGGGCACCGACATCTATGCCGCGGGCGACGCGGAGCTCGCCCGGATTCGCCAGCGCCTGGGGATGGCGTTCCAGGGCGGCGCGCTCTTCGGCTCGATGACGGTGGCGGAGAACGTGGAGCTGCCGCTCGCCGAGCTGACCGAGGTGCCGCCCCAGAACCGCCGCATCCTCGCCCGCATCAAGCTCGGCATGGTCGGGCTCGAGGATGCCATGGACCAGCTCCCGTCGCAGCTCTCCGGCGGCATGCGCAAGCGCGCCGCGCTCGCCCGCGCGCTCGCGCTCGATCCCGAGATCGTGTTCTTCGACGAGCCGTCCGCTGGGCTCGACCCGGTCACGGCGGCCGGTCTCGATCATCTGCTGGTGCAGCTCAAGAAGGTGTTCGAGATGACGCTGGTGGTGATCACGCACGAGATGCAGAGCGCGTTCACCATCGCCGATCGTCTCGCGCTCATGCACGACGGGCGCTTCCTGGTGGTCGACGTACCTGAGGTGGTGCGCGCGTCGCGGGATCCCGTGGTGCGGAGGTTTCTCGATCGGCAGCCGCCCGCTCCCACCGACGGCGGCGAGAAGTTCCGCAGGTTCCTCGAGGAGCTCGGCTGATGGCGCCGGCGGCGAACCACGAGGCGGGGGTTCGGCGGCGCGAGCGCTGGAGCGACCTCAAGGTCGGGATCTTCGTGCTGGTGGCGCTCGCGGTGGTGGTCACCGGCTCGCTGTGGATCGCGGGAGGTAGGCTGTTCGCCGCCCGCCACGTCTCGTACGACGTCTTGCTCGCGGACTCGGGTGGAGTGGTCGCCGGCGATCGGGTGCGGGTGGCCGGCGTCGCCGTGGGCCGGATCCAGGACGTCGTGCTGCGGCCCGACGACGAGTGGCCGGTCCTGATGCGGATCTCGGTCGACGAGAAGATCGACGTGTATCAGGACGCGAGCGCGACCATCGCCAGCTCCGGCATCCTGGGCACGAGCTTTCTCCAGATCGATCCGGGATCGCGCGCCGCGCCGCGGCTCGCTCCCGGATCGAGCATCCAGGGCGAGGCGTCGGCCGGGATGGAGGACGCGTTCGAGCAGGTCGCGGCGATCTCGCAGAAGCTGCTCGAGATCCTCGAGCAGGCCTCGGGGCTGCTCGATCAGGTATCGACCGAGATCGGGCCGGTCATGGCCAGGCTCCAGGCGCTCCTCTCCGAGGAGAACGCCGAGAATCTCGAGGCGATCCTGGCGGAGGCGCGCTCGACGCTGGAGCAGGTGTCCCCGCGCGTGGGACCGCTGCTCGATCGTCTGGATGCGGTGGCGGGGACGATGGAGGAGGCGATCGAGGGCGTGCCCGCGCTCACCGAGCAGACGTCGAGCCTGATCGCGGATCTGGAGACGGCGCTGGGCCCCGACGGGGAGCGCCTGGCTCTGCTCCTCGACGGTGCTGCCACCACCATGGGCTCCGCCGACGAAG
Source organism: Thermoanaerobaculia bacterium (assembly GCA_035544635.1). Lineage (GTDB taxonomy): Bacteria > Acidobacteriota > Thermoanaerobaculia > Multivoradales > Multivoraceae > DATAFT01. The sequence continues at coordinate 3,367 of DATKDQ010000307.1, read as the reverse complement.
CGATGCGGCTGGTGCTCGAGAACCGCGCCTCGATCGAGGCGACGTTGCGCGATCTGGAGACGACGATGACCAACCTGCGTGCGTTCTCGGACCGGGTCAAGCAGCAACCCTCGAGCCTGCTGCGCTCCTCGCCCCTGCGCGAGCGGCGGCCGGGGGATCCGCTTCGCGAGAGGCGGCGCGACGAAGGCTCGGGAGGCTCGCGGTGAGGATCCGTGCGCTGGCGAGCTGGGTGGTGACGGTGCTCCTGAGCGGGTGCTCGCAGCTCCCGCAGACGCATTACTACGTGCTCGAGATCGATCGCGCGGACTCTGCCGCCGGCGCTGGCGCGACTGCGGGCGACGGCGTGACTTCGGACGCGGATCGGTCTGGTGCGCTGACGATCGGCGTGCGGCCCTTCGTGGTCGACCCACCTTACGATCAGGAGCGCATCGTGTACCGTGTTGGCGATCGCTCGCCCGAGGTCGGCTTCTACTCCTATCATCTGTGGGCCGCGCCGCTGTCCTCGATGCTGCCGACCGCGGTCGCTGCCGGCCTCGCCGGCGCCGCCGGCGTCGAGGAGATCGAGCCGGTCGCGAGCGGACGCAGCTATGGGGCGTTCCTCCTGGGTCGTGTCCTCGCGGTGGAGGAGGTCGACGTCGACCACCGACAATTGGTGCGCGCCGCGATCGAGCTGCGCCTGATGGGCTCCGACGGTGAAGAGCTCTGGCGTGACCGGGTCGACGCGCGCGGCGAGACGACCACCGGCGAGGTCCCGGCCATTGTCGAGGCGCTGGGCCAGGCTCTCGCCCGCGCGCTCGCGGAGACGCGCGGCCGTCTCGCGAGCGCGCTGTCGGCGATCGAGCGTTAGCCGTCGCGACACATGAGTCTCCGTGCTCTCCTGGTGGCGAATCGCGGCGAGATCGCCGTGCGCCTCCTGCGCGCCGCGGCCGAGGCCGGCCTCCGCGCCGTCGCCGTGTACTCCGAGGACGACGCGCGGTGCCTCCATGTGCGGCGTGCCGACGAGGCGCGGCCGCTTCGTGGGGCCGGGCCCAGGGCCTACCTCGACGCCGGGCAGATCGTCGCCGTCGCGCGCGCGGCGGGCTGCGACGCGATTCATCCCGGCTACGGTTTCCTTGCCGAGAGCGCCACGCTGGCGCGGCGCTGTGCGGAGGAGGGGATCGTCTTCGTCGGACCGCGGGCCGAGACGCTCGAGCTCTTCGGCGACAAGGCGCGCGCGCGGGCGGTGGCTCGAGAATGCGGGGTGCCCGTCCTCGACGGTGCCGACGCCGCGGTCACGCTCGAGCAGGCGCGCGGGTTCCTCGAGTCGCTGGGGCCCGGCGGCGCGATGGTGATCAAGGCGGTCGCCGGCGGCGGCGGCCGCGGCATGCGCGTGGTGGAGCGCCCCCAGGACGTCGAGGAGGCGTACGCCCGCTGCCGCTCCGAGGCACTCGCCGCGTTCGGCGGCGCCGAGGTCTACGTCGAACGCCTGCTCCGGCGCGCGCGCCACGTCGAGGTGCAGATCGCCGGCGACGGCTCGGGCGCCGTGCGCCATCTCGGCGAGCGCGACTGCACGCTCCAGCGCCGGCAGCAGAAGCTCGTCGAGTGCGCGCCCGCGCCCTGGCTGCCTGAGTGGCTGCGCCAGCGGATCCTCGCCGACGCGGTGCGCATGGCCGGGGCGGCGCGCTTCCTGAGCCTCGGCACCTTCGAGTTCCTGGTCGATCTGGATGCGATCGACTCCGGGTCTCCAGAGATCGGGGAGGGGGGGCCGTGCGCCGCGGCGTACGTCTTCATCGAGGCGAACCCGCGCCTCCAGGTCGAGCACACCGTCACCGAGGAGGTGATGGGCGTCGATCTCGTTCAACTCCAGCTCTCGATCGCGGGCGGCGCGTCGCTCGCAGACGCGGGCCTCGGGCCGGGGGCCGAGCTCGCGGCACGCGGCTATGCGATCCAGGCGCGGGTCAACATGGAGACGATGGGCGCCGATGGCGCGGCGCGCCCTTCGGGTGGAATCCTGCTCGCGTTCGAGCCGCCGTCGGGGCCCGGCCTCCGCATCGATACCTTCGGCTACGCCGGCTACCGCACCAACCCCAGCTTCGACTCGCTGCTCGCGAAGCTGGTCGCGCACTCGCTCTCGCCCGACTTCGCGGCGGCGGTGAGGAAGGCGCAGCGTGCCCTGCGCGAGTTCCGCGTCGAGGGCGTGGCGACGAATCTCCCGTTCCTGGAGCGCCTGCTCGGGCATCCCGACTTCGCCGCGGGCCGGATCCACACCCGCTTCGTCGAGGAGCGAACGGCGGAGCTCCTCGCGCCGGGCGGCGAGTGCGCTCCGCGCCTCTTCTTCGACGCGCCCATCGCGCCGGGCGGGCCGATTGCGCCCGCCGGGTCCGCTTCGATGTCCGCGCCTGGAGCCCCCGGCCGCGCGTTCGCCGGCGCGAAGGTCGATCCCACCGATCCGCTCGCGGTGCTCGCCCACGGCAAGAGCGGTCGCCACGCCGGCCCCCCGGGAGCGGACGAGGGCTTCGGCGCCTCCGCCGGTCCGGCGCCTTTGGGCGATGCGGCGCCCTCTTTCCCGCCGGCCGGGGCCGGCACGGGCGAGCTCGACCTCGCGGGAATGGAGGACGCGCTCGCGGTTCTGGCGCCGATGCAGGGGACGATCGTGAGCGTCGACGTTGCGGAGGGGGATCTCGTGCGCGCCGGCCAGCAGATGGTGGTGATGAGCGCGATGAAGATGGAGCACGTGATCCAGGCGCCGCGAGGCGGCGTGGTGCGGCGCGTCACCGTGGCCGCCGGCGACACCGTCTACGAGGGCCATGCGATCGCGCTGCTCGACGGGCGCGACGCGGCGGGCGGCGAGGCGGCCGAGGACGTGGCCATCGACCTCGACGCCGTCCGCCCCGACCTCCAGGAGGTGATCGATCGGCACCTCGGCACCCTCGATGCGGCGCGCCCCGAAGCGGTGGAGCGGCGGCGGGGAACCGGCCAGCGCACCGCGCGTGAGAACGTCGAGGACCTCTGCGACCCCGGGAGCTTCGTCGAGTACGGCTCGCTGGTCATCGCGGCGCAGCGCCGCCGCCGGGCGGTCGAGAATCTCATCGCGCGCACCCCCGCCGACGGCCTCATCGCCGGCGTCGGCACGGTGAACCGTGAGCTCTTCGGCGACGAGCGCGCCCGGTGCGCCGTCCTGTCGTACGACTACACCGTGCTCGCCGGCACCCAGGGCAAGATGAATCACGACAAGAAGGACCGGCTCTTCGAGCTGGCGCACCGGCTGCGCCTGCCGGTCGTGTTCTTCACCGAGGGCGGTGGCGGGCGCCCGGGCGACACCGACTTTCCCGGCGTCGCCGGCCTCCACACCATGGCGTTCCATCTCTTCGGGAAGCTCAGCGGGTGG
>DATKDQ010000306.1:0-2704 GCA_035544635.1 Thermoanaerobaculia bacterium | reverse complement strand
GTCGTAGAGCGCCTCGAGTGGCTTGCCGAGGACTTCGGGGAGGGTCTTGCCGAGCCCCGCCAGCGCGATCGGATTGACGGTCGTCACCCGGCCGCGGGCGTCGGTGACGACGACACCGTCGCCCATGGCGTTGAACACCGTTTCGTAGGCGATCGGCGTCACGTCGAAGAGCCGGTACGAGAACAGGCCCCACCCGAGGACCAGGCTCGCCAGGCCGAACGACGCCGGCGTGGGATCCGGACCCTGGAGCGGACCGACGACGTGGAGCGCGTGCACGGCGAGCGGGATCGCCCCGGCGAGGAGGAGGACGCCGCACTGGACGCGGTAGAGGGAGCTCGATCGCGCATAGCGGCGCGCCAGGAACGCCATGCCCAGCGCGATCAGGAACCAGCCGTAGAGCGGTGCCAGGGCGCCGAGCAGGGGCGCGGGCTCGAGCGCACCGAGGGAGCCCGCCGGGTCGAGCCGGGATGCGGCGAACAGCGCGATCGCCACCAGTGCGGGGGAGGCGAGCAGGGCCGCCGCGCGGCCGGTCCGAATCGAGGCGCGGGAGCCGCTGAAGTCGACGCAGAACAAGAGCCACAGGGCCGGCAGCGGTACCACGGCGAGCTGGGAAGCGCGGCTCCAGAGCAGCTTCGTCTCGGCACTCCGCGCGAGGAGCTCGAGCGCGGCCGATCCTGACCACAGCGTGGCGCAGGCGAGGAGCGGCGCCAGGAGTGCCGCCCCTGGCGCCGCGCGCCGCGGCCATCCGTAGATCGCGACGGCGGTCGTGACACAGACGCCGAGGAGGAGGGTCAGGGTCAGCGGGGGCATTCGATCCGCTCCGGCGCGAGGGGCGCGCGGCCCCGAGTCGGTGTTCAGTGAATGAGCAGTGTAACTCCGCCCAGTCACTGAGCGCAATAGGGAAGTTGAGGGCGATCCGAGCCGGCGAGGAGGCTGAAGGAGAAGCCGTGGCACCGCCGAGCCGCTGCCGCGTGCGGCGCGACGTTGCGGCTGCGCGCCAGCCACGGTAACGTCGCGCCGCCTCCGACGCGCGCACTCCCGCGCGGGGGGACTGCGGGGCCGATAATGCTCTCGTACTCGAACGCACCCTACCCGGTGCGCGGCGACCTGGTCGCCGCGCACGAGCGTTTCTGGCGGCGGCTCGCCGCGCCCGGCGCGTGGTGGACCGGCGCCGAGCGGGTGGCGGTCGCGCGCGAGACGCGACGTGCGCGCGACTGCGAGCTGTGCCGGCGGCGCAAGCAGGCGCTGTCGCCTTACCATGTCGGCGGCGACCACGACCGCGCGAGCGAGCTGCCCGAGGTCGCGGTCGACGCCGTGCATCGGATCGTCACCGATGCCAGCCGGCTCAAGCGGGCGTGGCTCGAGCAGTCGATCGAGCAGGGGCTCACCGCCGAGCGCTACGTCGAGCTCCTCGGCACCGTGGTGGCGCTGGTCTCGATCGACAGCTTCTGCCGGGCATTGGGGCTGCCCGAGCACGCGCTGCCGGAGCCGCTGCCCGGTGAGCCGAGCGGCTATCGCCCGGCGAGCGCCCGCCAGGAGGAGGCCTGGGTGCCGGTCGTGCCGGAGGACAACTCCGACACTCCGGAGGCGGACCTGTGGCCGGCGCGGCGGACCGGATGGGTCATCCGGGCCATGAGCCTGGTGCCCGACGAGGTGCGCACGCTCAACGATCTGTCCGCCGCGCACTATCTACCGGCATCCGACGTCGTCAACCCGGCGGCCGCGCGCGGCGAGCTCAGCCGCCCGCAGATGGAGCTCGTGGCCGGGCGCGTCTCGGCGCTCAACGACTGTTTCTACTGAACCACCGCGCACGCCACGCTGCTCCGTGCGAGCGGCACGAACCAGGACGGGGCGATCGACCTCCGCGCCGTGACCGAGACCGGCCGCTCGAGCGGCCTGGCGCACGGCGACGTGCTGGTCGCCCTCGCCGAAGCGGTGGTGGGCGGCGATGGTCCGGCGATCGCCCGTGCCCGGCAGGCCGTGATCGACGCCATGGGCGTCGAGGCGATGGTCGATGCCGCCGCGGTGGCGTCGAACTTCGAGCGCATGGTGCGCATCGCGGACGCCACGGGGATTCCGCTCGGTGAGCGCATGGAGTCGTTCGGGCGCGAGGTGATCGACGAGCTGGGGCTCGAGCGGCTCCGGACTCGCCGCACCGCAGACTGAGCGCCTACACGTAGCTGCGACGGAGCATCTCCGCCGCTGCCTCGTCGAGTCGCTCGCCGCGGCGCACGTCCTCGAAGCGGTCGAGCAGGTCCTCGGCGCGCAGGCGCCGCTTCTCGGCGCCCGAGAAGTCGTGGAGAATCTGTCCCTGGACCATCATGATCAGGCGATCGCCGAGGGTCGCCGCCTGCTGCATCGAGTGGGTGACCATCATCGTGGTGAGACGGCCCTCCTCGATCGCGCGGCAGCTCAAGCGAATCACCTGATCCGCGCTCTTGGGGTCGAGCGCCGCCGTGTGCTCGTCGAGGAGCAGGAGCTCGGGCCGCCGCCAAGTCGCCATCAAGAGCGTCAGCGCCTGCCGCTGCCCGCCCGAGAGGCTGCCGATCGGGTTGTCGAGGCGTTCCTCGAGACCCATGCCGAGACCACGAACGCGCTCCGCGAGCTCGGCGCGGCGCGCGGGGCCGAGCGCCCATCCCAGTCCGCGCGGGCGTCCGCGGCGCGCCGCGAGGGCGAGGTTCTCCGCGATCGAGAGGTCGGGCGC
>DATKDQ010000305.1:0-9144 GCA_035544635.1 Thermoanaerobaculia bacterium | reverse complement strand
CCGCGTGTTCGGAGTCGAGAAGCGCCATGGCGATCGACCGCTCGAGAAAGGGGGTCCAGGTGCCGCTGGTCACCGTACCGACCCGCCGGCCGGCGCTCCACACCGCGGCACCGGCGCGCGCGATCCGGCGTCCCGCGAGCTCAAGGCCGACGAGGCGGCGCCGCACTCCCTGCTCACGCTGCCGCAGCAGCGCGTCGCGACCCAGGAAGTCCTCGCCCTCGAGCTTCACCATCCAGTCGAGGCCGGCCTCGAGCGGCGTGACCGTCTCGTCGATCTCGTGGCCGTAGAGGCAGAGCCCCGCCTCGAGCCGCAGACTGTCGCGCGCGCCCAGGCCGGCCGGCTCCAGCCCCAAGCCTCGTCCCGCCTCGAGCAGCCGGTCCCACAGCGCAGCGGCCTCCTCCGCCCCGACGAAGATCTCGAAACCGTCGTCGCCCGTGTATCCGGTGCGCGAGACGATGCCGGCCGCGCCCGCGATCGAGGTCGAGACCAACCGGAAGGAACGCAGCGCTTCGAGATCGACGGCAACCAGCGGCTCCAGTATCTCCTGCGCGCGCGGCCCTTGCAGCGCGAGCAGCGCCGTGGCGTCGGAGACGTCCTCGACCGCGGCGTCGTCGGGCGCGCGCTGCGCGATCCAGGCGAGGTCCTTCTCCGCGTTTGCGGCGTTCACGACCAGGAGGATAGCGTCCCGCCCGAGACGGTAGACCAGCAGATCGTCGACGTAGGTGCCGGCCTCGGAGAGGAGGGCACTGTACTGCGCACGGCCGGGAGCGAGACCGCGAACACGGTTCGGCGTCAGCCAGTCGACGAAGCGTTCGGCGCCCGGGCCGTCGATGCGGATCTCACCCATGTGGGACACGTCGAAGAGGCCGGCTGCCCGACGTACCGCGAGATGCTCGGCAAGGATCCCCGAGTACGAGACCGGCATCTCCCAGCCGGCGAACTCGACCAGCCTGCCGCCGGCTTCGAGGTGACACCGATGAAGGGGTGTCCTCTTGAGGCCGTCCGCGGTCATCCGTGCTCCGGGAGCGGCAGAAGGTATCACGGCGCCGCGGGCTGGGAGCGCTAACTGACTCCGTGAAAGCCACTTAGAAATTGGCGGCAGGGGTGAGACGGCGCCCCAGCTGCGGAAATCTCCCGGCGCAGCCGGCGCGGCGCCGCTGCCGGAGGCCAGGATCCATCCACAACTCGAACAACATCAATCACTTACGTTCTTTGCACAAGGACTTGTTCAAACCGTAGCAAGGCCCCGAGAAAGCCCCTCGGCGGGCCTGTGGAGATGCCTTTTCAACAGATTTTTCCGCAGAACTTGTGGAAACGGTCCGAAATCACCCTACTCCTGTGATCCGGCAGGCGACGCGCCAGCGGGGACGAGATCAGAGGTTGACGCTCGCGAGCCGTTCCAGGAAGCGGCGCAGCGGGAATCGATGCAGGCGTCCGGCCACCACCGAGCTCTCGTCGAAGCTCCTGACGGAATCCCGTTCGACCCCCTCGCCCCAGACCAGGACCGGCACCGGATCCGAGCCGTGGTGACCCAGCTCCGACAGCGTGGCGTGGTCCGCCGCGACCGCGATGCGAAACCCCGATGACCGCCGCTCGAGGAAACGCTCCAGCTCGCCGTCGATCCGCTCGAGAAACTCCTTCTTCAGGTCCGGCCGGCGATCGTGCGCCGCGATGTCCGCGCCCTTGAGGTGCAGCACGACGAGGTCGCGTTCGGCGAGCTCACTCGCCGCGAGCTCGAACTTGAGCCGCAGATCCGTATCGAGGTTGGCCGTGATCCCGGGGCCCGAAAGCACGCGTGCGCCCACCGCGCTCGCCACGCCCAGCACGGTGCAGTCGCCGCTGATGCAGCTCACCGAGAGCGGCCTCCCGCCCGGCTCCACCGCGCCGACGCGGTGAAGCCTCCCCGCGCCGCGCGTGAGGATCGCGTTGGCGGGTGGCAGGCCCCGCTCGCGGCGAGCTCGGTTCACCGGGTGGTTTCCCAGCACCTCGCGTGCCGCGCTCTCGAAGCGCCGTAGCGCCTCCGCGGTGCGCAGCGCCGCCGCGTCCGTGGAGTCCTTCGCGCGCGGCGCGAGCGGCGCGGCGAGATGCGAGCCCTCGCCCGGATCGCTGCCGTGAATCGCCGACGAGAGCCCGGCGGCGTGGAGAACGATCGCCAGCCGATGCTCGGTCGCGGCCCTGACGCGCACCTCGACCCGGCCTCCCTCGCCGTCCTCGGCCTCGATGCCGTCGAGCGCCGCGGCGAGCTCGTGCGCCCCCTCGCGGATGCGCCCCGCTCGTCGGTCCGCCACCCTGCCCTTCTCGTCGAGCGTCGCGAAGTTGCCGCGGAGCGCGATGTCCGAAGGAGCGAGCTCGAGGCCGACGCCCAGGGCCTCGACCGGACCGCGCTCGAGCGCGGTCGGCGGCTGCCCGAAGAGCGCCAACGCCCCCGCGGCGGTGTCGGGCACGCTCTCCCGCTCGAGCGGATCTGCGAGCCCGCAGGCGCCCTCGCGCGCGAGGCGGTCGAGCGTCGGAGTGGCCGCGGCCTCGAGCGGCGTGCGATCCCCGAGGACGCGGACCGGCCGATCGGCTACCCCGTCGATGAAGAGACACAGCGTGGGCACCCACGATGGCTCGCCCCCGGTCTCGCCGATCCAGGGCGCCGCCTGCTCCAGTGCGCCGGCCACCAGGCGCAGCGAGCGAGGCACGGCGAAGTCCCACTGGCGCGTGTCGAGCACCGGCACGTCGTGGTGCTCGGCTTGGAGCAGCAGGTAGTCCTGGATCTCGCGGATCGCCCGCAGATGCTCGAGGTAGTGCGCTGCCTGGCGCCCACTCGAGCCGCCGCGCTGCAGGAAGCGCGCGCGGTGGATCTCCGCGTCGAGGGTCGACAGCATCAACATCACCTGGAACGCGCCGCCCTCGAGATCCGGGAACGGCACCAACGGCGGCACCAGATGCACACCCTCGAGCACGACGCTCATGTTCTCGGCCATGGCGCGCTCCACGACCGCTCGCACGCCGACGCAGACGCGCGTCGCCTGCTCCTCGAAGGCCCGCAGCACCGGGCTCGAGGTCGCCGCCTCGGCCGCGGCGGCCGGCGGCTCCGCCGCCGTGCCAACCTCCGAGCCCCCCTCGAAGCTCGACCGGTGCAGCCCGGGGAGGATCGCCGGCGAGAACACCATCCGCATCACCTGGCGAATGGTGTCGGTGGCGTTAATCTGGTAGATGCGCAGGAGCGGCGCGAGCTCGACCGCGAGCGACGACTTGCCGGTGCCGGTGGCGCCCCCGAGATAGAGCACCAGCGGCCGCGGCAGCCTCCCGATGCGCCGCATGGTGCGATACCGGGCCGCCGTCTCGCGACCTTCCCAGCGCTCGACATGCGCACCGATGCGCCGTGCGAGCTCCGCGTTGTCGACCGTCTCGAGACCGTCACGTTGGAGCTCGGTATGGACCTCGATCGCGATCCGGTACGCGCGGTCGGTGTCGAGACCCGCGGCCATCAAGCTCCGCGCCAAGAGCCCGCGCGAGAACGGCTGTGAGTGCTCACCGTCGTAGACCACCGCCGGCAGGGCGGCGGCGGGGGTCGGCGCCGCCAGGGTCACCAACCGCTCGGGTGGCAGCATCGCGGCGAGCAGCTCCTGGAGGAGGTCCTCGAGCTCGGCCCCCGACACCTCGCTCGATTCGCGAGCCGCCAGTCGATCGCGCAGCGCGCTGGCGAGCGCATAGGCGTCCTCGAACGGCAGGCCGCGCAGGAGGAGGTCGTGGGCGATCATCCCCCGCAGGTACGGCCGGCGAGAGCCATCGCTCGACTTCACCCACAACCGGCGGTTCCCGCGGCGCGACCGCGACGCGTCGCGGGACCTAGCCATCGCTCTCACGCCCCGCGTCGCCGGGCTCCGCGCCCGCGTCGGTCCAGCCCTCCGGCGAGTCCTCGCCGTTCGGCACGCCGACCGTGACCTTGAGCTGGTCGGGATGCACGTGACGCCGGATCGCCGCCTCCACCGCCGCGCGGTCGAGCGACCGGTAGCCCTCCTTCACCCACTCCGGGTCGTCGTAGGGCAGGCCGTAGAGCGCGGACTGCGCGAGCAGGTCCGCCCACTGCTGCGGCGTCTCGCGGCGGAAGGGATCGCGCCGCAGGAGGTAGGTCCTGGCATCCTCGAACTCGGCGTCGGTGATTCCCGACTCGAGCAGGCGATCGATCTCCTCGCGCACTGCGGTCTCGGCGTGCGCGACGGTGTCGACCGAAGTGCCGACGTGCACGATCAGGCGGCCGGGATCGAGCCCCGCTCCCGAGACCGCCGACGCGCCCGCCGAATAGGCCAGGCCCTCACGCTCGCGGACGCGCTCCGGGATGCGACCGGTGAGGCCGGCTCCGGAGCCGAGGACGACCGAGGCCACCTCGAGGCCAAGAAGATCCGCATGCGCGCGCCGGACCGTGAGCTGGCCGAGGAAGAGATGTGCCTGATCACGAGCCGTGGTCGGGATCTGACGCTGCCTGACGTCGAGTCCTGTAATGGGCGGCACGGTCATCGATGGAGCGTCGGAGTCGCCGATGACACCGAGCACGGAGGTGACGACCGGAGCGACGTCCTCGGGATCGAGGTCGCCGGCCACCGTCAGGACGCCGCCGCGCGCGAGCGCAGCCCGGTGGAAGCTCCGGCACGACTCGGCATCGATGCGCAGGAGGCTCGCCGCGTCGCCGGGAAGCGGCCTTCCCGCCGGATGCGGGGCGTAGAGCTGCTCGGCGAAGGCCCACGCGGTCTTGGTGTCCGGCTCGTCGCGTTGGCTCTCCAGCTCGGCGGTCCCCAGGCGGCCCTGCCAGGCACAGCGGTCCGCCGGGAACGACGATTCGAGCGCAAGCTCCGCCACCAGCTCGATCGCGGCGCGCCAGTCGCGCGCCAGACAGTCGATCCCGACGCCGTGCGCTTCGAGCCCGCCAAAGGCCGAGAGGACCATCCCGCGCGCCTCGCAGCTGTCGGAGATCTCTCGCCAGCCGCGTCGGCTGGTGCCCTCGGAGAGCATCCGCCCGGTGACCCACGCCAGCCCCGGCACCGGCTCACAGCGGCTGCCGCCCCAGAGCCACAGGCGGACCGCGACCACGGGCGGTCCCTCGACTCGCCGCACCCGGAGCCAGGCCGGAGCCACCTCGATGCCGCTGGTCGCGGGCAGAGTGGTCACGCCGCCTCGGACTCCGGAAGCGACCACCCGACGACGCCCGAGTCGCGGCGAAGCGTCTCACGGCCCGCGTCGAGCACCTGATCGAGGTCGGCCTCGAGCACGTGATCGAGATAGCGGCGGGGGAAATCGGCGTCGAAGTAAGCGAGCGCCGAAGCGAGCGTCAGCGCCCGCTGATGCACGCGCTCGTGACCGAAGATCCAGTCCGCCTCGTAGGTCCGGCGCGCTCGCTCCAGGTCCTCGACGGCGAAGCCGCCCTCGAGAATGCACCCGAGCAGCCGGAACAGCTCCTCTTCCACGCGGTCGGGCTCGATGCCCGGGAGCAGCTCCGCTGCGATGCTCAGCGCGCCTGGATCGAGCGAAGCCGCGAGATCGGCGGCCACCCAGCTGCAGAGCTGGCCTTCCTCGACCAGAGCGCGATGAAGCAGGCTCGACTTCCCCTCCGTGAGCAGCTGGGTCAGGATCCGCAGCGCGGGATGTCGCGGATCGCTCCATGCCGGCGCCACCACCGACCACAGGAGGCGCGGCACCTCGCCGTGCCGGCGCACCAGGCGACGCTGCCGCCCGCGCGGCGCCGGCCCTCCCGGTCTCCGCGGCGGCGGGGCGCTCGAGGGAAGGTCGCCGAACCTGCGCTCCGCGACGTCGAGCGCCTCCTCACCCACGTCGCCTGCGATGACCAGCACCGCGTTCGCCGGCGAGTAGAACTCGCGCTGGAACGCGAGTAGCTCCTCGGCTCCCAGTGAATTCAGCTCGGCCGGCGTACCCAGCACCGAACGGCCGTAAGGGTGATCGCCGTGCAGCAGCGCCTGCACCCGCCGCTCGAGGGCGTCCCAGGGATCACTCTCGTACATGGCGATCTCCTCCAGGATCACGTCGCGCTCGTGGTCCACCTCTCGCGCCTCGAGGCGCAGCCCGCGCATGCGATCCACCTCGATGTCGAGCGCGTGCTCCCAGCAGTCCGATGCGAACTGGAAGTAGTACGCCGTCGAGTCGTGTCCGGTGAAGGCGTTGTTGGCACCACCGAGCTTCTGCGTGAGCCGGTCGACCTCTCCGGGCCCGTAGCGCGCCGAGCCCTTGAACATCATGTGCTCGAGGAAGTGGGCGGACCCGCCTCGGGAGCGCTCCTCCGCGGCGGCGCCGGCGCGGTACCAGAGCACGGTCGACACCAGGGGCACGCGGCCGGTCGCGAAGGCCGCGACCTCGAGGCCGTTGGCGAGCGTGCGGTGTTGCACCGCGCCATAGAGGACGTTCTCGCTCACGCGCCGTGCCCGCCGCCGATCGCCGCCGCGGGTCGCGACGAAGCGGCGCGCCGCGGGAAGCTGCGCCGCAAGGTCTCGACGAAGGAGGACGCCCCCGGATCCCAGCGATTGAAGAGGACCTGTGCCTGGTCGGCGTGGATCTCGATCCAGTGGCAGGTGCTCAGGCCCGCCTCGTCGCCGCGGCCGCGGCTGGAGGTCGTGGTGCCGGCGCAGAGGATGATGCCGCCGTGGTCGCCGCCTGCCACCGCGAGCGGCGCGACGTAGGACTGGTGCAGGTGGCCGCTGAGCACCATCTCCACGCCCGACGATGCGAGCGCGGCGACGGCGGGCACCGACCCCTGGAGCGGCGCCGGCACGTCGTCGAGGTCTGCCGGCCGCACCAGGTTGTGATGAATGACGGCAATGCGATAGCACGACGGCGGCGCAGCGCTGAACACGTCGCGCACGCGCCTACACTGCGCGCGCGTGATGCGGCCGCCGGTGAGGGTGCGATTGAACGCGCTGTTGACGCCCACGATGCAGACCGCGTCATCCACCAGGTGGGGCTCCAGCTCCGGCGAGAAGTGGCGCCTCCAAGCTCCGAACGGCGCCACCAGCCGCTCCCAGAACCGGTACAGCGGCACATCGTGGTTGCCGGGCACCGCCAGCGTAGGACAGGGGATGCTCTCGACGAACTGGCGAGCCGCGGCGAACTGCTCTGGTTTCGCGCGCTGCGTCAGGTCGCCCGAGATGACGACGTAGTCGGGTGCGCGCTGGTGAATCAGCGCCAACACCGCCGCCGCGCGATCCTCCAGGTGCTTGGGCCCGAAGTGAATGTCGGAGATGTGGAGCAGGCTACGCACCGACCGGACGGGGAGCCTTCGAAGCACCTCGCCGCTCCCGGCCGATCGCCGGCGCCGAGGGGCCGAGCCACCCGCCTCCGCAGGGTCCGCTACTCGACCTCGCCGAAGCCCTCGCCGACGAGGCCCGTGATGCGCCTCGTCGCCGACTCTCCCACGGCTTCGAGGATCGGGGCGCCGCTCCTCCAACCCAGCCAGTACCCGGCCACTCCGGCCACCAGGAGCGCGGCCAATGGGTAGGTCCTGACCAGCCTCTCCCACTCGAGCTCTTCGGGCAGGAGCTGGTCGAGGAAACGGCCGGCGGCCGACCGCTCCTCGAACGCCACGTCCATCAGTGTCGGCGTCCGCGGCGCACCAGGAGGCCGAGGAAGAAGCCCGCGGCCGCGGCGGCCAGGACCGAGCGTCCCGGGTTGTCTCGCACGTAGGTGCTCACGTCCTGCGAGAGCTTGTCGAGATCCTTCGACGCGCGGTCGTAGCCCGTGCGCAGCGTCTGCGCCGCCGCATCGTAGCGCTCGCGCGCCACCTCGGAAGCCCGGCCCGCCTGCTGCTTGACGCTCTCGGAGACGTCGTGCAGCTTCTCTCGCGCGGAATCCAACGAGGACTTAGCCTTATCCAGGGTCTCACTCATCGTCTTGCTGGGCTCGCGACGCCGAAGGGGCCATCCGCGCCAGAGCCTCTCCTCCGTTCACTTGTTACTAAAGACCACCCGCCCCGGCTCGGTCGAGCGATCCTCGCTCGGCGGCGCTCGGGGCGAGCTCGGCTCAACTAGTCTACAGGAGCCAGCGTGACGCCGCGCCCTCAGCCAGAGTCACGGCGCTCAAAAATAAGGGGGGCCGACGAGGACCCCCCTTCTGAACAGTCCGAGGCGCGGCGGAACGCCCAGGAACTGGAAGCCAAGAAGCCAATCAGGCGGGAACCTCGAGCGTCACCGGGCGAACCAGCTCGACGGCCATCACCGTCCCCGCTGGGATCTCGACCGGCTTCCCCTTGGTCTTGGAGGCGGCAACCGCGCCGCCGATGCCACCCAGGATGCCGCCAACCACTCCGCCCTCTCCTTTATCGATCTCCTCGCCCAGCACCACGCCCGCCAGCGTCGACCCCGCGATGATCGCGGCATCCTTGAGGTTCTCGCTCCGGCCGCGCCGGGCGAAGACGGCGTCGATCGGCGCGGATTCTCCAGAGGGCAGCTCGAGCGCGGTGAACTCCAGCGACAGGCGCGCGCGACCGCCGACGCCTTGCGGCTGATGCGCCTCGGTGACACGTCCGATCACCACGGATCCGGCGGGGATGACGATCGCGTCTTCGATCACGACGTCCTCGTCGACCGTGGTGCGGAACGCCGCGCCGGTCGCGCTCGACCGACTCGAGACCGTCTCGCTGAAGCGAAGCTGCACCACCGTGCCCGGGGGCACGGTCAGCTCGCGGGTCGGTGAGCCGAGCAGCCGGTCGAAGAACGAGCCGCCGTCCGACCTCCGCCCCTCGCGCGACGCTTCGATCGCGCTCTCGTCCCCTTCGCCGCGGCGCGCGGTCCGTTGATCAGCGGTGATGTCTCCGCCGCAACCGTGGAGCCAGGCCGTCGAGAGGGCCAGCGCGGCTGCCAGCAGGCCCGCATGCATCGTTTGTCCTCTCATCTTCGGCTCCTTTCTCCCTCCGGGTGTGCCTGGGTCGCTCCGCGGCTCGGCGAACGCAACGCCGGCTTACATCAGGACGACGAGGGCGACTCGCCGATTCTGCGCCCGCGCTTCGCGGCTGTCGTTGTCGACGACCGGCGCCGTCTCGCCGTACGAGATCACCGACATGCGGTGCAGCGGGATGCCGTGCTCCATGTTGAGATAGCGCCGCACCGACTCGGCCCGCTGCTCGCCGAGCATCAAGTTGTAGTCCTCGGGGCCGCT
>DATKDQ010000304.1:0-3891 GCA_035544635.1 Thermoanaerobaculia bacterium | reverse complement strand
AGCATTGCCGGGGACAAAGGGATCGCCGGCGCGAACCGTCACGACCATTGCGAGCAATCGGGTGAGAATCGCATGAACCAGCGGGATGGAGACGAGACCGAGCGCCGCGATCGCGCGCATGCCCATCATCACCGCCCCTGCATCGGCAAATCCCGACACGCCGAGCGCTTTCATCGTCCATGGCTCGTTGACCCAAGTGGAGGCGAGCAACGCCAGAATGCCGGCACCGAACAGCCAGTTGAGGACGATCAGGACGCGCAGGGCGACGTAGGCGATTGGCAGCGCGACGGAAGTATGTCGGGGCATAGCGTAGGATCTCCCTTGGATTTATCGAATAACGATAACATGCGTATCGATTTTCGCCAAGCCCCAAGGCCCGGTGGCCACCTGCGGCCTTCACTCCTCGACTGGGACATCGGATTGCACCCGGTCCGAGGCGAGGTCGAGCGCCCGAGGAGTCCGCCGTGCTCGGGGGGGCCGTGGTGTGCTACGCGTGCTCGGGAATCTGGATTGCTGCCGCGAGCTGGCGACGCTCAGGCGGAGGTGGAGGCGCGTCGGGCGGAGGCGATTCGAGCGGAGGTGCCGGTGAGGAGTGGCCACAGGCCCGCCGAGCCGGCGGCGAGCACTGCCGCGCCGACGCGCTCCGCCCAGAAGGTCTCGCTGCCGTACTCGTCGCGCCAGGCCCACAGGCGGCGCGTGCGGTAGTGCAGCTCGTGCTCGTGGGTGAAGCCGATCGCGCCGTGGACCTGATGCGCGATCATCGCGGCGCGGCCGGCGGCCTCGCCGACGCGCACCTTCGCCACCGCCACCGCCAGCTCGTCGCTCGGGTCGCTGCGATCGAGCGCGACGGCGGCAGCGTCGGCGGCGGTCTGCGCCGCGGCCACCTCGCCGGCGAGCACCGCGAGCTCCTGCTGCACCGCCTGGAACTGCCCGATCGGGCGCCCGAACTGGATGCGCTCCCGGGCATAGTCGACGGTCATCTCGAGGATGCGCTCGAGCGCGCCGCTCATGAGCGCGGCGCGCGAGAAGGCGCCGAGACAGTGCAGCCGGTCGGTCGACGGGGCTGCACCGGGGTCGGAGACCCATTCCGGCTCGAGCGCGGCGCCGGTGAAGCGCACGCGATCGCGGGGCTCGCCCGCGAGGCCCGTGTGCTGGTCGATCTCGGCGCGGTCCCGCGGCACGACCGCCAGCCGCGTGCCGCTGCTCGACTCGACCTCGAGGACGATCGCGGTCGCGAAGCGGGCGAAGGGAACGCCGTACAGCTCGCCGTCGAGACGGAAGCCCTTGCCGCCGCGCTCTACCCGGACCATCCCCACACCCGGTCCGTCGCGCGCAGGGTCGCTCGCGGCGAGCGCGAGCGGCCCGGCATCGGCCTCGAGCCCACACTCGGCGAGCAGCCGGCGCGCGATGAGCGAGTCGGCGAGCGGCACCGGCGCCGCCGCCGCGCCCGCGACGCGCAGGATGGCGGCGGCGTCCGCAAAGCTGATACCAGCGCCGCCGCGGTCCTCGGGCACCAGCGCGAGGTCGAGGCCGGCGTCGTCGATGGCCTCCCAGACCCGCTGCGCGAAGCGGCCGCCCTCGACGCCGTCGATCACTTCCTTGGTCACCGTGGTCTCGAAGATCGTCCGCGCGGACGAGACCAGGAGATCGCGGACCTGGCTCATCGCAGCCCCAGCCCGCGCGCGATGATGCCGCGCAGGATCTCGGTCGTTCCGCCCTGGATGGTGTACGCGGGCGCGGCGAGAACGCCGCGGTCGAGGAGGCGCCGGTACGCTCGCTTGGCCTCGCTCGAGGGCAGCACGTCGATCACTTCGCGCGCGACCTGGGGCAGCTCCTGCTGGAAGTGCGTTCCGAGGTCCTTCGCCAGCGCCGCCTCGGTGTTGGGCAGGATGCCGTCGCTCAGCATGGCGGCCACCGAGAGCGACATCTGGCGCAGCGTCCACAGGTGGCTCGCGACGCGACCGATGCGGGCACGCACGTCGCGCGGAGGGTCCTCGCCGGCCACCGCCAGGAGCTCCCTCAAGAGATGCAGGTTGGTGAGGAAGCGCTCGGGCCCGGCGCGCTCGTAGGCGAGCTCGCTCGTGACCTGGCGCCAGCCCGCACCCGCTTCGCCGAGGAGCCGATCGTTCGGCACGAACACGCGGTCCATCACTACCTCGTTGAAGCCCTCGTCGCCCGCCAGGTTCTTGATGGGCCGTACGGTGAGCCCCTCCGAGGCGAGGTCGACCACGAACTGGCTCATCCCGGCGTGCCGGTCCGCGCCGAGCGGCTCGGTGCGCACCAGCGCGATCATCCAGTGGTTGCGGTGGGCGCCCGAGGTCCAGATCTTGGTGCCGGTGAGCCGCCAACCGTCGCCGTCGCGGTCGGCGCGGCTGCGAATCGACGCCAGGTCGGAGCCGGCGTCGGGCTCGCTCATACCTATCGAGTAGTACGCCTCGCCGCGGGTGATCGGCGGCAGGAAGCGCTCCTTCTGCTCCTCGGTGCCGAAGCGCAGGAAGAGCGGGCCGCTCTGGCGATCGGCCACCCAGTGCGCGCCGGCGGGCGCGCCGGCGGCGAGCAGCTCCTCGGTGTAGACGTAGCGCTCGAGGTACGAGCGCTCGCCGCCGCCGTACTGCCTCGGCCAGGTCATGCCGATCCAGCCGCGCGCGCCGAGCTTGCGCGAGAGCTCGGGGTTAAAGCCCCCCCAGGAGTGGCTGTCCGCCCCCCAGGTTCCCGCCTGGCGCTCCCGCTCGAGGAAGTCGCGGACCTCGAGGCGGAATGCGTCAGTCTCGCCGGAGACCCGAACGGGAGAGAAGCGGAGCTGCGTGGACATGGAGCCGAGCCGCTCGGAAGAGGAGCCGCGACTGTATCACGCGCGGGTCTTCCACCTGCCGCCGGATGCGGGCCGGGGCGCCGGCGCTGCACATAAGATCGCGCGATGCCGCGCGATTGCGCCGCCCGCTGGCTCGACGCGGCGATCGTCGCCGCCCTGTGCGTCGTGGCGGGCCGTACCACCGCCGCGCTCTTGCGCTTCGCCACCACCGCTCCCGAGCTGCCGCTGTGGGACGAGGCGAAGTACGGCCTCGACGGAGCGCGGCTGGCCGCAGCGCTCCGCGATCTCGATCTCTTCCGCTTCGCCGCGCTGGTCTACGACCTCGACGTCTGGCCGCCGCTGTTCCCGATCGTCGAGTCGGTGGTGTTCCTCATCGCCGGCAACGGCTTCGCCGTCGCCCGGGGGTTGGTCGCCGCGCTGTTCCTCGGTGCTGTGCTCGCCGCGTTCTGGGCCGGGCGTGAGATCGCTCCCGCATCACCCGGCGTCGCGGCCGGCGCCGCCGCACTGGTCCTGGCGAGCCCGTTCGTGCAGCTCTTCGCCGTCCAGGCCATGCTCGAGCTGCCGGGGGCGCTGCTGTATCTCCTCGCGCTCGCCGTCTATGCGCGCTTCCTGCGCACGGGAGCGCGGCGCGCGCTGCTCGCGACCGGTCTCGTCTCGGCGGCGCTCTTCTTCACCAAGTACAACTACGCGCTGCTCTGGCTGGCGCCGCTCGCGGCGAGCGAGGCGTGGATCGCGTGCGGCGGCCCCCGAGGCGTGCTCCGCCGCGGCGCCGCGCTCGCGGGCCGCTTCGACTGGCGCCGGCCGTGGCACGTCTTCGTCGCGCTGTACCTGGCGGTGCTCGCCGCGATCGCGGTGAGCGGCGGCGGCACGCTCTCGCTCGCAGGCAGAGAGCTGAGCGTCACCTCGGTCGGAAACCCGCTCTACCTCCTGCTGGTGCTGCTGGCGGCGCGAGCGGCGTGGCGCCCGCGGCGCTGGTGGCGGCGGTGGAGGAGCTGGGAGCGGGGCCTCGCCGAGCGCCACCGCGTGCTGCTGCGGACGGTTGCGCTTCCGGCCGCGGTCTGGCTCGCGCTCCCGCCGCA
>DATKDQ010000303.1:0-23660 GCA_035544635.1 Thermoanaerobaculia bacterium | reverse complement strand
TTCGAGCGCGAGGACTTCGAGCGTTGCAGGCCACCGAGTGGGCGTCATGAAGCACGGCACCGACCGGTACCCGCCCGCGGGACCAGGCGGCGCGCCCCGCCCGCCCGGAAAGGCGCGGAGGCGCCTACGGATTCTCTCGCTGGCCGCGGCGGCGCTGATCGTCGTGGGCGCCGTCTCGATCGCCCTCGCCTCGGGCGTCGACGCCGGTGTGGCGATCGCGCTGGGGGTGGCGCTCTCCGTCTTCTTCGGCCTGCTGTGGGCGGCGCTGCGTCTGCTGCGCCGGCTGCTGTGGCGCGTCGGGCGGCGCCTCGCCTTCACCTACTTCCTGATCGGGGTGCTGCCGATCCCGATGGCGCTCTTCATGCTCGGGGTCGGGGCCTACCTCCTCGGCGGCTTCTTCCTGGGGCACCTGTTCCGCGACGCGCTCGCGGTCGTGCACCAGGAGGTCGCCGCCGCCGCCGCGACCCGGCTCGAGGATCCGGCGATGTTCGCTTCCGCGCCGGCGGTGGTTTCGGAGGTCGCGTTCGCCTACTACTTCGACGGCAGGCGGGTATCGGGCGACGATCGCACGCCCCTCGAGTGGCCGGCGTGGCTGGAGCAGGCGGTGGAGGAGGCGGCTTCGGGGCTGGACCGCCGCGACCGCATCGCCCCGCTGGTGGCGCTTCCGGACGGATCGCTCTCCCTGGCGGTGGCGCGGCGTCGGGGGCCGTTCGGCGTGGTGGCGTTCTTCGACGGGCACCTGGAGACCAGGCTGCGCGCGCTTTCCGGCGTGTGGATCGAGCTCCTGCCGGCCGGCGACCCGCGAGCCGACAACGTGATGGACGTGACCATCCTGGGCGAGCGCTTCGTCTTCCAGCCGCTTTCCCGCGAGCGCGGCGCAGAGGACCGCCGGCAGTTCCTCGACCGGGGTGGCCAGGAGGGCGGCGTCTGGATCCACGGGTACGACGTCGCCGGACGGCTTTACGCGCTCGACACCGGCGACGAGCTGGCGGCGCACCTGCCCGCCTCGGTGGTCGGCACGCCCGCGGCCATCTTCCCGCAGCTCTTCTCGAGCTCGCGCGAGGTCGACACCCTGGCGTGGCTCACCTTCGTCGTGCCCGCGTTCCTGCTGTTCGACGTCTTCGCCGTGGCGTGGGTCATGGCGCTCTTCATGGTGCTCGGCCTCTCGCGCGCGGTCAACCGCCTCTCGGCGGCGACGGTGGCGCTCCAACGGGGCGACTTCTCGGTGCGTATCCCGGTACGGCGCACCGATCAGGTCGGTGCGCTCCAGGCCTCGTTCAACGAGATGGCGGCGAGCCTCGAGGACTCGATCGCCACCAAGGCGCAGAAGGAGACGCTCGAGAAGGAGCTCGAGATCGCGCGCGAGCTCCAGGAGAGCCTGATTCCGAAGGGCCTGATCGAGACGGAGGAGGTCGAGTTCGCCACCCACTTCGAGCCCAGCGCGGCCATCGGCGGCGATTACTTCGACATCCTCCAAGTCGATGACCGGCGCCTCGCGATCGTCGTCGCCGACGTTTCGGGCCACGGGCTCTCGGCCGGCCTGCGCATGGCCATGATCAAGGCCGCGTTGTCCATCCTGGTCGAAGAGGAGGAGAAGCCGGCCGCGATCCTGGCCCGGCTGGATCGGCTGCTGCGGTCCTCGGGCCAGGAGAGCGGCGGCTTCGTCACCGCCACCCTGGCCTTCCTGGACGTCGCCGCCGGGCGCCTCGAGATCGTGAACGCCGGGCATCCGCCGACCTATCTCCTGCGCGACGGCGGAGTGGAGGAGATTCTGCTGCCGGGCTCGCCGCTCGGCGCGCTCGGCACCGACTACGGCTCGACCGAGATCGAGCTCTCCGCCGGCGACGCGCTGGTCTGGCTCTCCGACGGCTTCATCGAGTGCACGGATCCAGAGGGCGAGGTCTTTGGGTACGAGCGCACCCTGAGCTCGCTGGAGGGCGCCTCGACGACCCCGGCGGTGATCCGCGACCGCCTGCTCGCGAGCGTCGCTCGTTATACCGCCGGCCGTGCGCCCGAGGACGACCGCACGCTCGTCGTGATGCGCTTCCGGGCGGCGCGGGCCGTGGGGCGGCTGGCAGCTTCGCCCCAGGCCGCGCCGGAGGATTCTGGCGCCCGATCCGGCGCGGACGCCGGCTCGGCCGCGTGCGGGCCGTGGGGCGGCTGGCAGCTTCGCCCCAGGCCCGCGCCGGATGAGGGACCTAGAGCGCGGGCGAGCTGTGAGAGTGGCTCGGGAGGCCCAGCACGCGGTAAATCCGGCGCACGTAGTCGCGGGTCTCTCGGTACGGCGGTATGCCGCGGTAGCGATCGACCGTGCCCTCGCCGCTGTTGAACGCGGCGAGTACTCTCGGGAGGTCGTTGTCGAAGCGATCGGCGAGCCAGCGCAGATACCGGACGCCGGCCTCAAGGTTGCGGGCCGGGTCGGCGAGCTCCACCGGATCGACGCCGAACCGCTCGGCCGTGGCCGGCATGAGCTGGAGCAGGCCGCGAGCGCCCCGCGGCGAGATCGCGTGCTCATCGAAGGCCGATTCGCAGCGCACCATCGCCGCGACCAGGAGAGGGTTGACGCGGTGCCGGCGGGAGGCCTCGTGGATGAGTGGGCCGAACGGAGCTTCCGGGACCGGGTGGCTCTCGAGGAAGTCGATCTCGAAGAGGGTCGAGGGGACGGCGACCTCCGGCTCGGTCGGCGCGACGATCTCGTCGGCCAGGATGCGCTCCACCCGGCGCAGCGGCATCCTCATGCGGCCGCCGGCGGCGAGCTCGACCAAGAGATCGCCCCGCTCGATCTCGTAGGCCGAGACCTTGAGGACGTCGCCCGTCCGGAACACCACGAGCTCGGCTTGGATCGCGAAGGTGGAGCAGAGGACGAGAAGGAAGGGGGCGAGCATCAAGACGGTCCCGCCGAGGCGCCGCGGCCGCCTGAAACGCGAACATCGACCGGGATGCTGCGCGACGGCTCGCGGGGACGAGCCGAGGGCAGGCCGTGGAGCTCGCGGGTTCGGTCGCACCGGTTGTTTCTCGCGAAGGAGGCTCGCGACAGGGCTGCCGGGCACCCGCTCGCAAGCGGCGGGGCATCCTGCGCAACCGGCTGGCCGTCCCGGGCCGTTGCTCGGAACGAGCCCACACGATAACCGAGCCGGAACCCGGCGCCAAGGTGCAACGCCGATGCCGGCATGGGCCACCGGCGTGGAAGAGCCACTCCCGGCTATCTCTCTAAGCTCGTTAACCCTACACGATTAAAGCGTTTTCGTCAAAGCAACGGCCCCGGGGTCCTTACCCGAGTCGGCGGGGGGAGGAAACCCGGTTTGGGGCTGGCTGGGTGCCGTTTGGGCGTCTCCCGAGCCGGAATGGCGTGGATAGGGGTCGCCCGTGGCCGGGGACCGGGCCGCTCAGGATCGGGGGTGGAAGCGATCGTAGAGGCTGCGCAGCCGCTGCTCGTGGATATGAGTGTAGATCTGGGTGGTGGAGATGTCGGCATGACCGAGCATCGCCTGCACCGAGCGCAGGTCGGCGCCGTGGGCCAGGAGGTGGGTCGCAAAGCTGTGCCGCAGGACGTGCGGAGACACCGACTCTACCCCGGCCACACGGGCGTGGAGGCCGAGGATCTTCCAGAAGCCCTGGCGCGACAACGGCCCCCCGCGGCTGTTCACGAAGAGGATCTGGTGGCTGCCGGTGGCCAGGTGCGGGCGTGCGCCGGCGAGATAGCGCGACGTCCATAGCTCGGCGGCGTCGCCCACCGGTACCACCCGCTCGCGGCCTCCCTTGCCGAGGACGACGACGAAACCCTCGTCGAGACGGAGACGGGGCAGCTCGAGGCCGACCAGCTCGCTCACCCGCAGGCCGGTGGCGTACATCAGCTCGATCATGCTCTTGTCGCGCAAGCCGAGCGGCGAGCTCGGGTCGGGCGCCGCGAGCAGGCGCTCGATCTCGTCCTCGTCGAGCACGGTCGGCAGGTGCCGCCCGCGCTTGGGGAAGAGGAGGTTCATCGAGGGATCGTCGGCGCGGTCGCCCTCGGCTACCAGGAACCGGTAGAAGCGCCGGATCGCGACCAGGCCACGGCGCTGGGTCGCGGCCGAGAGCCCGCTGCGGCGCAGGGTCTGGAGGTGCTCGGCCAGCGCGCCCTGGTCGGCGGAGAGCGGGTCGCCCCCTCCGGCGGCGGCGAGCGACCTCGCCAGCCGATCGAGATCGCGGCGGTAGGCCTCGATCGTCCTGGGGGAGCGGCCGCGCTCCACCGCCAGGGTCTCGAGGTACCGGTCGAGGGCCCGCCGCCAGGGAGTGCCCGCGTCGGTGCCCGCGCGCCGACCCTCACTCACCGGTTTGCGAGCGCTCATCCCGGGACCGGGGCCTGCCGTGGCAGCGCGAGCGCCGGCTCGCGCACCAGCTCGAACCGCATGCGCATCTCCGGGCACACCCAGGCGGAGTGGAGCGCCGGCCAGGTGGGCGCGCCGAGCAAGGCGCGCGGCAGCTCCGCCTCGAGGAGATCGACCGTGACCGGCGACACGGCGACCGCGGGCTGCTCGGTCTCGATCCGCTTCAATCCGCTTCGCGCCAGCGCGTATCCCCGGTTGCGCAGGCGCACGTAGTCGGCGGTGTCGCGCCAGGAGCCGATCTCGGGTCCGGCACCTGCCTGCGGCGAGCCCAGCCTGGCCACGCAGTGCAGCCCCGCGCCGGCGCGCACCTGCCACTCCCAGCACCCGGACGTCGAGCCCGGCTCACCGGTGTGCCGGAACCGCGCCGGGCGTGCCGGCTGACCGCCGACGAGCACGGCACCCGGCACCACCCACGCTGGCACCAGGATCGCGCGGAAGAGCACCGCCGGAACGTCCTCGGAGTCGAGCACGTAGAGGCGGAGGTTCAGCTGCGGGAAGGACAGCCGCGGAAAGGGCATCCTCTCGGGATGCAGCCCCTCGTGGCGGAACAGGAGCACCGACGCCAGCACGTAGTCGATGCCGGCGGAAGCGTGCAGCTCGTAACGCAGGGACTCGGGCGGCGGCTCGAGGCTCGAGACAGGAACGGCCCAGTTGAGGCAGAGGCACTCGCGGATGCGCGACTGAAGCCTCAAACCGGTTCAGGCACGTTCGGACTCCGTGGGCGGGGCCAGACGCTGCCGGAGACGTTTCCAGATTATATCCGGCAGGAAGGAGCTGAGGTCGCCGCCCAGGCTGCACACCTCCTTCAGCAGCCGGCTCGAGACGTAGGTCAGGTCGTCCTTGGGGACCATGAACACGGTCTCGACGCGAGAGTTGAGCTTGCGGTTCATGAGCGCCATCTGGAACTCGTAATCGAAGTCCGAGACTGCGCGCAGCCCGCGCACGACGATGCGGGCGCCGACCTGGTCCATGAAGTCGACGAGCAGCCCGGAGAAGCTCTCCACGCGGCACTCGGGGTAGTCCATGACCATCTCGCGGATCATCCCGAGCCGCTCGTCGACGGTGAACAGTGACCGCTTCTCTTCGTTCGACAGGACCGCGACGTAGAGCACGTCGAACAGCCCTCTGCAGCGCTCGATCAGATCGAGGTGGCCGAGATGTATGGGATCGAACGAGCCGGGATAGACGGCGATGCGCTGGCTCGCGCGGCTCGGTGTGTCGGGCTGGCCCCCGGCGGTTGCCTGGCGCCGGCCCGAGGGGCCTTGGGGCGGTCGGGGCTGGGTCATCGCTTCCCTTCGAGATGTTCCGAAAGGTCGTAGGTCATGACGTTGTATGCAGCGTCGGTGAGACGCAGGAGCAGGAGCCGCGCGCCCAGCTTCGGCTCGAGAACGAGGGTTTCGCGGCGGGAGTCGAGCAGCTCGTCGTCGACCCGCGCGTTCTCCCACGGGCCGGCATCAGTGCTCACCACCGCCTCGCGCACGATGTTCCAGGTGTCTTCGACCACGACCCGGAGGCGGTGTCCGTCGGGCTTGGTCGACACGATGGCCGGGGGCGTGTGGTCGATCACCACCACTTCGCTGGTTCGGGACGCGGTCAGCGCCTCCGCGCCGACGTTGCTGCGGGCGTCGCTCACCGTCACGCGGAATCGGTAGAGGCCGTCGGGCAGGACCGAGGCGTCGAAGGAGTAGCGGTCCGCTTCGAGCTCGTCCTCCATCGAGAGCCAGCCTTCCGTGTCGTCCTCGCGTCGGACATGGATCGCGAACGTGATCTCGTCGTCGTTGGGGTCGCGGGCGGTCCAGCGCAGCGTCCGGAAGCCACGCTTCCACAGCGTCTTGAGGCCGCGCTCCGGGCCGGCCTCGCGCAGCGGTGTGAAGATGCCCTCGCGGTTGGGGGAGGCCGGCTCGAACACCTGGCTCTGGGGGTTGAAGTTCGCCGGCACCAGGATCTGGCCGGGATCGAGCACGGTGAGCTCCTCCAGCTGCGGCCGCTGGTTGGACTGCAGGTACGAAATCTCGACCGCGTGCACTTCGGGGCTGCGGTCGTTCGACGACTCGAGCTCGACGCGCCACTGCAGATAGCGGCTGCGCTCGAGATCGCGCAGCGAGATCTCGCGCCCGTCGCGCGGCGCGCTCCACTCGGTCCAGGTGGCATCGGGCAGCGCGCTCATGCCGCCGCGGAACGAGAATCGCACCTCGGTCCCGGCGGGCGCCTCGCCGCGCCAGTGCAGCGTCCCGAAGGTCGACACCAGCTTGGCGTCGAGCACCTCGCTGGTGAAAGTCCCACGCCGCTCCATTCCCTTGGTGAAGCGGTAGAACGCCGCGCCGTTGGTGGTCGCGAAGGCCGGGCCGGCGTCGCCCGGCAGGAGCGCGACGATCTGCCTCTGGTCGACGTCCTTCTCGAGCATCATGCGCTCGTTCTGATGGCTGTAGAGCTTGCCCTCGAGACCGGTCGCCACCCACAGCCGGTCGTCCTGCCAGAGCAAGGCGTACACCGTCTCGTCGGTGAATTTCCACACCGACTGCACCCCTCCGTCCGGCGTGAAGCGCAGGATCTCGCTGCGCGCGCCGCGGAATCCGGCCGGCCGGGTTCCCACCGCCCGCGCGTCGCCCGTGAGGTCGACGTCGGCCGCTCCCTCACTGTCCTTTTCCCCCTCGGCCTCGCCTTCGCCTTCGCTGCGGTCGCGGCTCTCCTTCTGCCTCCGATCCTGCGAGCGGGTCAGGTCGACCAGGCTCGCCTCGGACGCGACAACCGCGAAGTAGGCCCCGCCACTGCCGTCCGGCGCGAAGGCGACCACCTCGGGCGCCTCGGCATCGTGGATGGTGCGCACCTGGGCCTGGGGCATCACGCGCAAAACGAGGCCGAGGCCCGCCGTACCGACCAGGTAGGAGCCGTCGTCGAGCACGGCGACCGAGCGCAGGTGCGCGTCGTCGCTGTCGTAGAGCAGCCGCGCCGTGCCGTCGGCGGCGACCTGGAACAGCTTGCCCTCGGTGCCGGTGGCGGCAAGGAGGCCGCCCTTGCCGTCGCCCAGGAGGGCCCAGATGTAGGTCTGGTCTGGATCGTGCAGCACCGTGGTCTGTCCGTCCCCGTGGCGGTAGATCTTTCCGTTCGGAGAGCTGCCGGCGTAGACCACGCCGGTCTCGTCCGCCCACACCGCGAACACCTCGGGCTCGTCGGTCTCGAACAGGCGCTCGATCCCGCCGTCGCGCCCGATCAGCAAGACCCGTCCCTCGTTCCCGGTGCCGATCACCCAGCCGTCCGGGTGCACAGCAGCGGAGAGGAGAAACGGCTCCTCGATGGTGGCGAGCCGCTCCGCCCGGTGCGCCAGGCGCAGGATCCCGAGCGGGTCGACGCTGATCGATTCCAGCTCGCCCTCGCGGAACGCCTCCTGGGACTGGGCCAGGAAGATGCGGACGGCGGCGGCGCCGGCCGGCGCCTCGACGACGAGCGCCAGCGACGCCAGCGCCGCGAGCAGGAGGGCCGCGAGGAGGGCTCTACGCGATCGGATCACGTGTCGAGGTCGCCGGTACGGTGGTCGTGGCAGGGCGCGGAGATCTCGGCTACGGGTCAGCTCCGCGGCGGCAGCACCTGGAGGTCCACGCGGACGCCGCCGGTCAGCGGGAAGTCGAGCGCCTCGGCATGTTGGGCGCGGATGGCGAGCCCGATCGGCTTCGCCGACAGTGGACCGGACGCCGACCAGATCGAGCGCACCGAGCCGGGCAGCCGCGGTAGGGTCTTGCCGTCGACCACCAGCCCCGGGCTGGGGAGCACGCCGAGAACCACGAGGTCCGAGGGGCGATGGAAGGAGCGCAGGAGCTCGAGCGACTCGCGGAAGCTGTCGGGCTGGCTGGGCTCCATCTGCAGGCGCGCGGCGTCGATCGAGGGGCCGTCGCCGACGAAGAGGAAGTAGGGCCCAGTGGGAAGATCCGCGGGAAGCTTTACCGAGACGGTGCGGTGGAACGTCTCGCCGCGATAGCGGCGGAGCGCGAGGCGCAGGTCGACGTCGGCGCCCGGACGCACCCTCCGCTCGGACGGATGTGCTGCGAGGAGGCTCACGGTACGGGGATCGGCGCTCTGCCGGAGATCGACCTCGAGCCGCTCGATCTCGACGTGCTCGCTCTCGTTGTGCATGACGAAGGACATCACCGACAGCACGTACAGCGCCGCGTTGATCGCGGCCGAGCTGCCGGCGAAGTGGCGCTCGAGGTGGAGCGGCTCGAGCCCCTTCAGTTGGAGGCGCGCCTCGACCGCGAGATCCTGG
Source organism: Thermoanaerobaculia bacterium (assembly GCA_035544635.1). Classification (GTDB taxonomy): domain Bacteria; phylum Acidobacteriota; class Thermoanaerobaculia; order Multivoradales; family Multivoraceae; genus DATAFT01. Next base: position 15,035 of record DATKDQ010000303.1, on the reverse strand, counting down.
TTGCCGCTCTGGTGGCGCGCGACACCCATCGCCTCGAGGACGCCGACGGCGGCGAGCGTGGGCGTCTGGAGCGGGATCTCCGCCACCTCCAGCTCGAACCTGCGTTCGGCCTCGCTCGCGGCGTCGGCGCCGGAGGCGGGCGTGGTGGCGACCCGGATCTCGACCGGGATCGTGCGTGCGCGCCGCCCGACCTTACCCAGCATGCCGGCCAGCCGATCCTCCGAGAAGGCCCCGACCACCGGTCCGACGTTCGCCAGCTTGAACGACGTCGCCCGGCTCGATACCACGGTGATCACCTCGGCGGGCGCCATCGGCAGGTCGATCGGGCCGAGCCCGAGATAGGAGTGGCCGAAGGCGAGGATGTCGTCGTTGCGCCGCTCAGTGACGGTGCCGGTCAGCGTGAGCTGGAGATCCCCGCCCACCAGGACGCCGGCGACCGCGCTGCCAGCCCGGAGGTCCAGGTCGAGATCGGGCGAGGACCCCGAGGGAGTCACCTGTCCGAGCGCCCGCTCCAGGCGGCCGAGGGTGGCGTCGCCGAACCCGGCTGCGGTCCACTGTAGGCCGGAGGCGGCCCCGGTGACCACGCGGGGCGCGAGCGCCTGCAGCCGCTGATCGAGCAGGTCCTCCGGAAACACGCCGTGAAGGAGCTGCTCGATGGTGGGGAGCTCGGCCCCGGTGGACGCGACCAGGCGTGCCGGTGGAACCGCCGGCAGGCGGGTCAGGTCGCGCATCGCGCCGATCGGGGTGATCCCGGCGACCGCGTCGCTTGCGAACGACCACGAGAACGCGACGGCTCCGGCCAGCCGATCGTCGACGAACACCGGGCTGCCGCTCATTCCGGCGACGACGCCGCTGTCCTCGAGCCCCTGTCCCGACAGGCGCGCGAGGATGAAGCTGGTATCGGGATGGAGGTTACGCACGACGCCGAGGATCTCGACGTCGAATCGCACCGGATCGGTACCGGCGAAGACCGAGAGGCCGTACCCCCGATCGCCCCGCTGAATGGCGTCGATCTGGAGCGCCGGGATCTCCGCCGGCGCGTCCGCCGCGGGCGGCACCGCCGCAAGGGCGGGCGTGCCGGCGGGCTGGGTGGCGCGCGCGCCCGGCGCCGCCGCCGCCATCGTGACGGCGCCGAACGCGAGCGCGAGGCCTGCGATGGAGGACTTGAGCTTCTTCACCTGGATCCGTCTCCCCGCGCCGACGCGGGGGCGAACGTATCGCCCGCCCCCGATGATCAGCGATCCCGACCCGGCGCTCCGCTGGGCAAGCCCTCGGCCGGGAAGCGCCCCGAGCGCACGACTCGGAACCCGCCGCCTACCCATCGTACCAGGGTCGAGGGGGCTCCTCCCGGAAGGATTCCGTCGTCGATCACGCGATGATCGATCGCGCCGAGCAGCTCCGACGTCGCTCGAGGATCGAGCAGCGGCGGCTCGCCGCTTCGGTTCGCGCTGGTGGCGGTCAGCGGGCCGATTCGTCGCAGCAGCGTCCGCAGACGGGCGTGGTCGGGGATGCGGATCGCGAGCGTCGAGCCGCCGGCGCTGGCAGGAAGAGGCCGCGCGATCGGCACCACGAGCGAAACCGGGGCCGGCCACAGCGCCGCCAGAGCGTCGAGACCGGGCGCATCGCGTTCGACGCCGAGCGCCGCTGCCTGCTCGAGGTCGGCGACCACCACTGGAAGCGCCTGCTCCGCCGCCCGCCCCTTCGCCTCGAAGATGGCCGCCATCCCACGCGCGTCGGAGGGATCGGCTCCCAGTCCGTAGCTCGACTCGGTGGGGATCCCCAGCACGCCGCCGCGCCGGAGGACGGCTAGGAGCTCCTCCGGATCGTCGTCCCAGTCCCAGAGCTCACCGGTCATGCTCGTCCGCTCCCGTCCGCCTCCGCCAGCATCGCTGCCGCGTGATCGCGTGCCGCCGCCGCCGCCTCTTCGCCGCCCAGCATGCGCGCGACCTCGTCGATGCGGTCCGGGCCCTCGAGCCGGCGCACTCCGACGAAGGTGCGGCCGCCGCGCACACGCTTCTCGACCTTGAAGTGACGATCGCCGAGGCTCGCCACCTGCGGCAGGTGCGTCACGCTCAGGATCTGGCCGCCGCGCGCGAGCTCACGCAGCTTGCGTCCGAGGACGACCGCCTCGACGCCTCCGACTCCGGCATCCACCTCGTCGAAGACGAGGGTCGGTGCCGCCGGGGGCGTGGCCAGGGGCGGCGCAGCGCCCTCGGTGTCGCGGCCGACGAGCTGGAGCGCCAGATAGACCCGCGACAGCTCGCCGCCCGACGCCACTTTCGCCAGCGGCCGCAGCTCCTCTCCCGGGTTGGGCGAAAAGTCGAACGTGAGCAGGTCGATCCCATGCTCGCCGAAGTCGATGGCCCGTCCGTCGACCAGGAGTGGGCTGCCGTCGCGCGGCCTGTGCTCGAGCCGGATCTCGAGCCGGGCCTGGGGCAGCGCGAGCTCGGCGAGCTCGCGCCGGACCCGCGCCGACAGGACCTGCGCCCACTCGCCGCGCCGGCGCGAGAGCTCGAGGGCGGACTCGCGGTAGAGCGCGAGCGCGTCGGCGACCTGGCGCTCGAGATCGCCGCGCTGCTCGGCGCCGAGGTCGAGGTCGGCCCGTTCGGCGCGGAGCGCCTCGAGACGCGTCAGCACGTCGCGGCTGGACGGCCCGTGCTTGCGGCAGAGGCGCTCGACCACGGCGAGGCGATCCTCGACTCGCGCGAGGCGGGCCGGATCGGCCTCGATCCTCTCCGCCTCGTCGCGCGCCGTGCGCGCCAGCTCCGCGGCGCGGATGCGCAGCTCCGCGAGCTCGGCAATCCAGGCTTCGGCTTCCGGCCTCCAGCCGGCGATGGTCTCGAGCCCCGCGGCCGCGGCCGCGAGCCGCTCGGTGGCGGAGCCCTCGTCGTCGACCACCAGCGTGACCAGACCGCCGAGCGCCTGCGCGATGGCCTCGCTGTTGCGCAGCAGGTCGCGCTCGCGCGCGAGCTCCTCCTCCTCGCCGGGCGAGAGCCCGGCGCGCTCGATCTCGGCGATCTGGAACGCGACCAGCTCGAGCCGCTCGCGCCGGAGCCGCTGGTCGCCGTCGATCGTGGCCAGCCGTTCGGCCAGGCGGCGGTGCTGGGCATGGAGGCGTGCCACCGTCTCGCGCAGCGCGGCGCCTTCGTCTCCGCCCAGCCGGTCGACCCAGGCGCGCTGGAGCTCGGGGTGGACGAGCCCGAGCTCTTCGCGCTGCCCGTGGATGCGCAGGAGCCCCGGCATGAGCTCGGCGAGCAGCCGGAGCGTCGCCGGTTGATCGTTGACGAACACGCGGTTGCGTCCGGAGCGGCTGACCTCACGGCGGATGACGAGCTCGTCCGCGGCGGGCTCGAGCCCCGCCTGCTCCAGCACCGACGCGCACGCCGGGTCGAAGCCCTCGAACCTGCCGGTGACGGTGAGCGTGTCGGCACCGGTGCGAATGAGGTCCGCGCTCGCCCTGGCGCCGGCGAGGAGCGCCAGCGAGTCGACCACGATCGACTTGCCGGCGCCGGTCTCGCCGGTGAGGACGTTTAAGCCCGGCTCGAACTCGACGCTCGTCTCGGAGAGGACGGCGAGGTTCTTGATGTGCAGGTGTCCGAGCATCGCGGCGCGGACTCAGGAGAGGTGGCGAAGTGCTGCCGGCAAGGGTCCCGCGAGGGGCGAAGTGCTCGCGCCTCTACGATGCGTTCCAGGTGGTGGAGACGTAGTCGTCGTCTTCCTGCGTGCGCCGTTCGAAGCTCAGGAAGTCGTAGTAACCGCAGCGCACCGCACCCGGGAACTCCCGGCACGCGGTGGGACGCGCGTGGTAGACCGTGCAGCGGCGCGTCTCGGAGTCGAGGAAGCGGCAGACCGTGCCGAAGTGCTCGTCCTTCTTGTGACGCAGGACGATCTCGCCCGGATCCTCGCCGCGCTTGGTGAACCGGGACAGCACCTTCTCGACGCTGATCTCGAAGTGTCGCGCCAGCCGTTCGACGTCCCGGGGCTTGACCTCGATCCGGGCGTACGAGCAGCAGTAGGCGGGGCAGCTCCCACAGTTGTAGAAGACGGGGAGGGAACGTTTCACGGTTGCTGCCTCGCTGGTCTCGCCCGCGGTCCGGGCTGCGGTCTCGCGGCCCCGCACGCGGGCATGAAGCCTTCGGCGCGCGCGGGCGCGACCGGCGCCGTGCCGCCTCCGATCTCGGTCCGATCGGGCGCTCCGAGGTGCCTCTTGTACCACGAAATCGAGGTGCGACGAGCGGTTCTCGACGGCATCGCGGATTCTCAGGAACGTCCTGCCATAGCGCGCAGGACGTGCATCGCGATACGGGGATTCTCTCGCAATCGGCGCAGCGAGTAGTCGTACCAGTCGGGTCCGTACGGTATGTAGACGCGAATGCGGTGCCCTTCGGCCGCGAGCCGCTGCCGCAGGACCGGCGCCACGCCGTGCAGCATCTGGAGCTCCCAGCCCCGCCGGTCGCGCCCGCTCGCCTCGACGCGGCACAGCGCCTCGCCGACCAGCCACTCGTCATGGGTCGCGATCGCGGTCCAGGCGCCGCGCTCGAGCAGCCGCTCGAGGACGAGCAGGAAGTTGGCGCGGACGGCCTCGTACCCGCCGACCACCAGGTATGCCGGCTCCGCATAGATCCCCTTGCACAGCCGGACGCTCGAGCCTTCCGGCAGGGCTGCGACGTCGTCGAGCGTACGCTTCAGGTAGGCCTGCAGCACGACCCCCACGTTGTCGTGGCGCCGGCGCAGCTGGTCGTGGATCATGAGCGTCGCGTCGGTGGTCCGGTGATCCTCCATGTCGATGCGCACGAAGCGGCCGCGCCGCGCCGCCTCGGTCACCAGCCGCTCGAGCGACGCGTGGCAGACCTCGGTATCGATCGAGAGCCCGACGTGGGTGGGCTTCACCGAGATCCCGCCCTCGAGGCCGGCGCGCTCGAGCGCCTCGAGCAGGCCAACGTACTCGACGACGGTGGCCTCGACCTCGCCGGGATCCTCGAGCCGCTCGCCGAGGAGCGCCGTCGTGGTGCGCAGGCCGTCCGCCGCGAGCGCGCGAGCGGTCGCGAGCGCGTCGCCCATCGCCACCCCCGCGACGTAGCGCCGCGCGACCCGGTAGACGACCGGCCGCGGGACCAGAGGCAGGCCGGCGGCGATCAGTCGGCTGAGCACTGGGCGGATCAGGGCCGCTGGCAGCCCATCAGGCGGACGCCACGGGGGCTCCGACGTGCTCGTGGGCGTGATAGCTGGAGCGGACCAGCGGCCCCGCCTCGCAGTGCGCGAAGCCCAAGTCGAGGGCGAACGAGCGCAGCGCCGCGAACTCGTCGGGATGCACCCAGCGCTCGACCGGCAGGTGCTCGCGGGTGGGCTGCAGGTACTGGCCGAGGGTGAGGATCTCGACGCCGGCATCGCGGATTTTTATCAGCGTGGCGCGGAGCTCGGCGTCGCGCTCGCCCAGCCCCAGCATCAGACCGGTCTTGACGCGGCCGGAGTAACCACCGGCGTCGCGGCGGCGCGCGGCGCCGGCGAGCAGCCCGAGGCTGCGCGCGAACTCGCTTCCGGGGCGGGCCTCGCGGTAGAGACGGGGCACCGTCTCCATGTTGTGCGAGAAGACCTCGGGGCGAGCCGCGAGCACGAGGTCGAGCGCGTGGTCGGCGCCCCGGAAGTCCGGAGTGAGCACCTCGACGGCCGCCCCGGGGTTGCGCGCGCGCACGGCGCGGATCACGTCCGCGAAGTGATCGGCGCCGCCGTCGGCGAGGTCGTCACGATCGACCGACGTGATGACGACGTGGCGCAGGCCCATGGCGTGGACGGCCTCGGCGACGCGCCGAGGCTCGTCGGCGTCGACGCCGGGGGCGGGCTTGCCGGTCGTGACCGCGCAGAAGCCGCAGCGCCGCGTGCAGACGTCGCCGAGGATCATGAACGTCGCCGTGCCGTGCTCGCCCCAGCACTCGTAGATGTTGGGGCAGCGGGCCTCCTCGCACACGGTGTGGAGGCGCTGGGTCTCGACCAGGCGGCGCACCTGGTGGAAGCGCTCCGGCGTGCGCAGGCGGATGCGCAGCCAGGGCGGGCGCGGCGGGGAGGGCGGCTTGAGCTGGACGAGGGTGTCCATGGTGGGTTGGTTGGGAGATCAGCCAACTCATCTTAACGCTTGCGCGTCTTCACCCGCTCAATCCTCGAAATCCAGCGCCACGTCGAGCGCCGGGGCGCTGTGGGTGATCCAACCGGCGGAGAGGAGATCGACGCCGGTGGCGGCGATTCTGGGGGCGGTCTCCGGCGTGATCCCGCCGGAGGCCTCGAGCACGGCTCGGCCGGCGGTGCGGCGCACGGCCTCGGTGAGATCGGGGATCGAGAAGTTGTCGAGCAGGACGAGGTCCACCCCGAGCGCGAGCGCCTGGTCGAGCTGCGCCAGGGAATCGACCTCGACCTCGATCTTGACGGTGTGGCCGGCGGCGGCGCGCGCTCGCTCGACGGCGGAGCGGATGCCGCCGGCGAACGCGACGTGATTGTCCTTGATCAGGATCGCGTCGTCGAGGCCGAAGCGGTGGTTGGCGCCGCCGCCGACGCGCACGGCGTACTTCTCCAGCGCGCGCAGACCGGGAGTGGTCTTGCGGGTGTCGGCGATGCGAGCCCGGTGCGGCTCGATCGCGCGCACGAGGTCGCGCGTGGCGGTCGCGATTCCCGAGAGCCGGCCCAGGAAATTGAGCGCCACGCGCTCGCCGGTGAGGACCGCTCGGGCGCTTCCCGAGACCAGCGCGACGCGGGCACCGGCGTCGACGTCGGCGCCGTCGTCGTGGTGGACGCGGGCATCGAGCGAGGGGTCGAGGAGGCGCAACGCATCGATCGCGATCCGGAGCCCCGCGACCCGTCCCGAACGGCGCGCGACGACGAAGGCCGTGGCGCGCGCTCCCACCGGCACGATCGCATCGGTGGTGAGGTCACCCGCACCACCGAGGTCCTCGAGCAGCGCCCGGCGGAGCAGCTCTTCGTACAGGAGACGCGCGGGATGGCGAAGGTCGGTCAGGCGGGACCTTCTCCTGGTGTCCGTGGCGTCACGCTGGGGGTCCTTGGGTGAGGGTGAGGGCGGTGCAGGCTCAGCCGCTCGAGGCCGAGGCGGCGCGGACCGCCGCCCGACGGCTCGCGGCGGATCCCGCGGGCTGGGGGTAAAGCGGCAGATGCCGCTCGAGCGAGTCATCGGTCTGTGGGTGATCCGATCGCAGATGACTGCCGCGCGACTCGCGACGCTGGAGCGCGGCGGTGGCGACCCAACGGCCGGCGGCGAGCAGGTTGCGCAGCTCGCCAGGGCGGTCCTCGAGCTCACGTTCGAGACGATCGATCTCGGCCAGGGCGCGCTCGAGCCCGGCGCGGTGGCGGATGAGGCCGACGCGCTCCCACATCAGCTCGCGCAGCCGCCGGCGAGGCTCGGTCGGCGAGGCGTCGATCCAGGCACCGGTGCGACGCGTGGCCCCTGGGAGACCGGGTGGCGGGCTCCCCCGACGGGGGTGGGTTGGCTGGGGGTCGATCCAAGGTGCACCGCCTGGCGAGGCGATCGGGGCGGCCGCCGCGGGCGCGGTGCGCGGACCTGGCCCCGGCCCGGCGATCGTGGCGAGCACGTCGCGCGCCGCCTCGCCGCCGAAGACCACCGCCTCGAGTAGCGAGTTGGAGGCGAGCCGGTTGGCGCCGTGCGCTCCGGTGGCCGAGACCTCGCCGCAGGCCCACAGGCCCGGGATCGACGAGCGGCCGCGCACGTCGACCATGACTCCGCCCATGAAGTAGTGCGCGGCCGGCGTCACCGGGACCGCCTCGCGCGCCGGGTCGAAGCCCGCGGCACGGCAGCTCCGGTACAGCGTGGGGAATCGCTCCGCCATCCCCTCCCCGAGCGCGCGGCGGCAGTCGAGGAGGACCCGGTGCCCGGCGCGCCGATGCTCGAAGATGGCACGCGCCACGACGTCGCGGGGCGCGAGCTCGGCCGCGGGATGGATGGTAGTGAGGAAGCGTTCACCCGACTCGTCGACCAGCGTGGCGCCTTCGCCGCGCAGCGCCTCCGTCAGGAGCGGCAGTGGATCGCTCGCTGCGGCGAGCGCCGTGGGGTGGAACTGCACGAACTCGAGGTCGAGCAGCGTCGCGCCGGCACGGGCGGCCATCGCCAGGCCGTCGCCGGTCGCCTCCGGTGGGTTCGTGGTGTAGCGGTAGAGCTGGCCGGCCCCGCCGGTGGCGAGGATCACCGCCGATGCCTCGAGGCGCAGGCGCGGCGCGCCCCCGCCGGGGTCCACCACCACTCCCACCACCCGCCCGCTCTCGACCACGAGCTCCTCGGCGAAGAAACGCTCGAGGATCTCGACGCCGGGCTGGCCCTCGACCGCGGCCGTCAGCGAGCGCACCATCTCGGAGCCGGTGGCGTCACCGCCGGCGTGGACGATTCGCCGGCGGGCGTGGCCCGCCTCCCGCCCGAGCGCGAGCTCGCCTCCGGCAGTGCGGTCGAAGCGGGTGCCCGCGGCGAGCAGCCGCTCGATCTCCTCAGGCGCATGGTCGGTCATGAGCTCGACGACGGCGGCGTCGTTCAGACCGCCACCGACCGCGAGCGTGTCGTCGGCGTGGAGCCGCGGCGAGTCGGAGCGATCGATCGCCGCGGCGATGCCGCCCTGCGCATACGGGCTCGACCCACCGGAGCCGAGGCGGGTCTTGGTGACCACGACCACGCGTAGCGGAGCGAGCGCGAGGACGGCTCGCAGGCCGGCCACGCCGGCCCCGATCACCACGACGTCGGCGCGGTGGATCTCCATCATGCCGACTGCTTCAGCCGCCGGCGGCCGCTTGGGTACCGGTCGCGCGATCGAGGTGCGGCAGCGCGCCCCGGAGACCGGCCGACCCGGTGCTCAGCTCCATCATCCGTTCGACGGCGCGCGCCGCCCGCCGTGCGACCTCGGGCTCGATCTCGATCGCGTGGGTCATGGTCTCGAGCGAGCGCAGGATCTTGGGCAGCGTGATCCGCTTCATGTGCGGGCAGAGGTTGCACGGCCGGATCAGCTCGAGCTCGGGATGGTCGACGGCGACGTTGTCGCTCATCGAGCACTCGGTCACCATCAGGACGCGGGGCGGCTTGCGCTGATCGACGTACCGGCTCATCTTCGACGTCGAGCCGACGAAGTCCGCCTCGTCCAGCACGTCGGGCGGGCACTCGGGATGCGCGAGCACGACCAGGCCGGGGTACTGCTCGCGATAGGCGTGGATCTCGGGCCCGGTGAAGCGCTCGTGCACCTCGCAGTGTCCCTGCCAGAGGATGACCTGCTTCGTGGTCTGACCGGCGACCCAGCGGGCGAGGTACTCGTCAGGGAGGAAGATCACCCGATCGCCGGGAAGCGCCTCGACGATCTCGAGCACGTTCGCCGAGGTGCAGCACACGTCGCTCTCCGCCTTCACCGCCGCCGAGGTGTTGACGTAGGTGACGACCGGGACGCCGGGGTGAAGGGCGCGCAACGCCCGCACGTCGGCCGCCGTGATCGAGGCCGCCAGCGAGCAGCCGGCCTCGAGATCGGGCAGGAGCACCGTCTTCGATGGATTGAGGAGCTTCGCCGTCTCGGCCATGAAGTGCACGCCGCAGAGCACGATGACCGAGGCCTCGGCGCGCTGCGCCTCGCGAGCGAGCGCGAGCGAGTCCCCCGTGATGTCGGCGACGCCGCTGAAGATCTCGGGAGTCTGGTAGTTGTGGGCGAGGATGATCGCGTCGCGATCCCGCTTCAGTCGGTTGATCGCGGCGATCAGCGGCGCGTGCACCGGCCATTCGATCTCGGGTACGACGTGGCGCAGCCGCGCGTAGATGTCCCGGGTCGAGCGCTCGACCTCGGGCGTGAACGCGAGATCGCGGTGGGGAGGCGGGGGCGAGAAGGGTGTGAGCTCCATGTCGGGCCTCATTATACTCAAATTGAGGATAAGTCGCCGCTTATGAGAACAGGTCCGGAGCTGGACCTGTTCCAGTTATGCTACGCCTGAGTATATGGGCTGTCAACCGGCGCGAGCTGCGCTACCCGCGCAGGCCCGGCAGCCCGACGCCCGGGGCCGGACGCTCGCGCAGGACCTCGCGCCGGAACCTGAAGAGCTCGGCGGGCCGTCCGCCGGTATGGGTGTCCATTCGGCCGGTGCCTTCGACCAGGCCCGCCTTCTCGACCAGGCGCCGGAAGTTCTGCTTGTGGAGGCGGACTCCCGCCAGCGCCTCGACCAGGCGCTGGAGCTGGAGCAGCGTGAAGTAGGGCGGCAGCAGCTCGAAGACCACCGGCCGGTACTTGAGCTTCCCGCGCAGCCGGCCGAGCGCCGTCGCCGCGATGCGCCGGTGATCGAGCACCATCGGACGCCCGAGCGCGCCCCCGCCCTCGCCGCCGCCGCTGGACCTGGTGCCGCCGCTGGACTCGATGCCGCCGCTGGACTCGATGGCGCCGCTGGACTCGATGGCGCCGCGGGTAGCCGCGCTCGCCGCGCCGTCCGTCACGCCGCGGGTCGCGCCGCCGCGGGCGCCGCCCGGCCGCTCCGCGGGTCCCCCCTCCGCATCGCCGCGCGCGGTCCGGGAGCGCCGGGAGGCGTGGGGCTCGGCGTCGTCGCTCGAGCGCTCGGCGTCGCGCCCCGCCTCGGGGATGAGGCCCGCCTCGTAGAGCAGCTCGTAACGGTCGAGCACGCGCTCTTCGTCCCAGCGCGAGCCGCCGAGGCCGAATGCGATCTGGACGCGGTCACGCCGCAGGCGCGCGAGCGGCGGCGCCGCCGCCGCCCACTCCCGCAGCCGGGGCGAGAGCAGCCGCCCGATCAGCGCCGGCCTGCCGCCCCGCCAGTCCTCCCAGGGTAGGAGGTCGTAGACGTCGCGCCAGTGCGCTTCGGTGGACGGAGCTTCGTGCTCGCGCACCAGCGCGAGATACGCCACCGAGAGGATGCGCGCCCGATCGTCGTCACCGCCGACATGGCGGTCGCGGTCGCCGAAGGTATAGAGCTGCTCGACGTAGCCGAGCTCGAGGCCGGTCTGCTCGCGCACCCAGCCGCGCAGGCCGAGCTCGAGCGTGCGGTCTCCCTCGGGATCGAGCTGGCCGAAGGGTAGAGCGGGGTCGCCGGACCTGGCGCCCGGCGCCCACGCTCGCGGGTCCTCGACCGTGAGCACTCGTGGCTCGTCGTCGGTGACGGCGAAGATCGCCGCGTTGAGGCCGACCGCGACCCGCTTCATGCCGGACCCTCGCGCCGGCGACTGGTGGTCGAGGTCGTGGTCGCTCCCCTGACGTGCGCGAGATCGGAGGCGGCAATGGGAGCCGCGACGCGCTCGAACACCTCGCAGAAGTGGCCGGCGACGCGCGCGGCGACCTCCTCGATGCCCGGTTCCGCGCCGGCGAGCTCTCGGATCGACGTCATCGGCGCCGCGGGCATGCCGCACGCGACGATGCCGCTGAAGAACGAGAGGTCGGTGGTCACGTTCAGCGCGAAGCCGTGCGTCGTCACCCAGTGCCGCAGATGGATGCCGAGCGAAGCGATCTTGCGCGGCCCCACCCACACTCCGACCGGCCGCGGCGAGAGCGCCGGCTCGCCCTCGATGCCGTAGTCGGCGAGGGTGCGGATGAGCACCTCCTCGAGGTCGCGCACGTAGCGCCGCACGTCACGGCGGTCGGGCTTGAGATCGAGGACAGGGTACCCGACGAGCTGACCCGGGCCGTGGTAAGTCGCCTGGCCGCCGCGGTCGGTCTCGTGCACCTCGACCCCGCGCCGGCGGAGCCAGCCCTCATCGGCCACGACGTCGATCGAGCGTGCGTTGCGACCGAGGGTGAAGACGCTGGGATGCTCGAGCAGGAGCAGGTGATCCTCGCCCTCGCCGCGAAGCAGGGCATCGCGCAGTCGGAGCTGCAGCGCCTCGGCCGCCGCGTAGGAGACGCGGCCGAGGAATCCGGTCCGGAGCAGCCGCGTCCCGGCCACCGGTCAGTACTTCGGCCCGAAATCGACCAGGGTCATCATCATCCCCTCGGCTGAAAGGCCGTCTAGCTACGGGAATGGTAGACACCCTTCTCGTCCACCGCTTCCGTAGGCTGTGAGGCCGTCCGTGCAACGGACGGCACGCGCCGTCCTCGGCGCCAGAGTCATGCTAGCGGAGCTCACTCCAGCTCTCGGTCTCGAGCGTGGTCTTGACGTCGCGCATGAAGATCTCGGCGTCGGCGCCGTCGATGAGGCGGTGGTCGTAGGTGAGCGCGAAGTAGGCCATGTGACGGATCGCGATCGAGTCGTGCCCGTCGGCATCGGTCGCGACCACCGGCCGCTTCTCGATCGCGCCGAGGCAGAGGATCGCCACCTGCGGCTGGTGGATGATCGGCGTCCCGAACAGGCTCCCGAACACGCCGGGGTTGGTGACCGTGAAGGTGCCGCGCTGGATCTCGTCGGGCTTGAGGCGCTTCGCGCGGGCGCGCTCGGCGAGGTCGTTCGCCTTCTTGGCGAGACCGGCGAGGCTCACCTGATCCGCGTCGTGGATCACGGGAACGATGAGCCCCCAGTCGAGCGCCACCGCCATGCCGAGGTTGACGTCCTTCTTGTAGACGATCGTCTCGCCGTCGATCGACGCGTTGAACTTGGGATGGGCGCGCAGCGCCCCGGCGAGCGCGCGGAAGATGAACGGCATGTAGGTGAGGCGCGTGCCGTGCTCGCGCTCGAACGCGGCCTTGACGCGATTGCGCGTGTCGACTACGCGCGTCATGTCGATGTGAAAGACCGTCGTGACGTGGACCGAGGTGTCGCGTGAGTGCACCATGTGGCGCGCCGTCAACTTGCGCAGGCGCGACATGGGCTCGATCTCGACGCGCTCGCCCTCGGCGACCGGCCGCACTCTCGGCTCGCTCTCGCCTGGCCGCGCGGCACGCGGCGGCGCCGTTGCGCCCGCGATCGTGGCTCCGGCGGCGGAGACGGGCGGCGCAGCGGCCGGCCGGGCCGCGGCCGGGGCGTGCCTGAGCTCCTCGACGGCACGCAGCACGTCCTCTTTGGTGACCCGGCCCTGCGCGCCGGAGCCGCGGATCGAGGCGACGTCGAGCCCCTCGGCGGCGGCCATCCTGCGCGCGATCGGCGTGACCAGCGCCCGTCCGGGTGGCGCAGCGACCACGCCGGGCTCTCCGCCGCCTGCGCCCGGGCGGCCGCTCTCGCGGTCCGCCGCCGGCGCGGCGAGCTCGCCCTCCACCTTCGACCCGGTCGGAGCCGCCGCGCTTCCCGCGTGCTCCTCGGCCTCTGGCCCCGCCTCCTGCCGGGCGTCTGCACCGGGTCGCGACGCCGCGCCGCGCGACGCCGGTGCGGCGGCAGCGGCGCGATCGCCGTCGGTGGCGATCACCGCCAGCACCTCGGAGACCTGAACGACGGCGCCCTCCTCGGCACGGATCTCGCGCAGCGTCCCGGCCGCTGGGCTCGGGATCTCGGCGTCGACCTTGTCGGTCGACACCTCGACGATCGGCTGGTCCTTGTCGACCGGGTCGCCGATCGCGACCAGCCAGCGGGTGATCGTGCCCTCGGCGACCGACTCGCCCATCTCGGGCATGACGACTTCGATCATGGTCGGCTCCGGAACGTGCTGTTTAGCGCGTTCCTCCGCCAGATAATCTCGGCGCCGAGGACGGCGCGCGTCGCGCGTCCTTCGGACGCGCTCCTTGCTTCGATCAGACGATAGTCGGAGCAACTGCTGGCTCCGGAAGTCCTGAGTAGCATCTCCTCCTCTAGACGTGGATGCCTGATCCCGCCGCGACGCGTGCCGCTTCCATCATAGCTTCCGACAGCGTGGGATGCGGGTGGATGGCGCGGTGAAGGTCCTCGTTGGTGGACTCCAGGCGCAGCGCGATCGAGGCCTCGGCGACGAGCTCGGTCGCTCTCGGTCCCAGGACGTGGACGCCGAGAAGCTGGTCGTGCCGGGTCTCGCGCACCACCTTCACGAAGCCGTCGCTCGTGCCCAGGATGGCGGCCTTGCCGGAGGCGGCGAACGGGAACCTCGCGGCGACGACGTCGTAGCCGCGCTCGCGGGCCCCCCGCTCGGTGAGCCCGATGCTCGCCACCTCGGGGTCGCAGTAGGTGCACGCCGGCACCTGGTCGTAGTCGATCGGCCGCGGGGCGAGCCCGGCCATGTGCTCGACGGCGACGATGCCTTCGGCGGACGCGAGGTGCGCGAGCTGCGGCGTCGCCACCACGTCTCCGATGGCATAGATCTGGGGCATGCTGCTGCGCATCGCGCCGTCGACCCGGACGAAGCCGCGGTCGAGCTCGACACCGGCGGCTTCGAGCCCGAGCTCCTCAGTCAGCGGCCGCCGTCCGACCGCGACTAGGAGGACCTCGACGTCGAGGGCTCGCGCGCCCCTTCTCCCGCGCTTCCCTCTCTTCTCGTTCCTGCCGTTCCCGGGCTCGCTCGTTGGCGAGCTCGTCACCGCCTGGGAGTGGGCCGGTTCGCCGCCGGCGGCTCCGGCGCCGGCCGCCTCGCCCTCCACGCTCGCGAGCTCGAGCGCGACGCCGTGCTGGTGCGGGCGCGACGACGTCGCGCGCGTGGCGGTGAGGATCTCGATGCCGCGGCGCCGGAGCGCCCGTTCGAGCCCGGCGGAGACCTCCTCGTCCTCGAGCGGCAGCACGCGGGGCAGCACCTCGATCAGCGTCACCTTCGAGCCGAACGCCGCGAACATCGACGCGAACTCGACACCCACGGCGCCCGCACCGAGCACGGCGAGCGAGGCCGGCACCGCCTCGAGCTCGAGGATGTGGTCGGAGTTGAGGATGCGCCGGCCATCCCAGTCCGCGAAGGGAAGAGCGCGCGGCACCGAGCCGGTCGCGATCAGTACGTGCCGCGCCTCGATCTCGCGGCCGCCACCGCCGTCTTCGCCTCCCTCGACCACCACGCGCCCGGCGCCGTCGAGCCGTCCGCGGCCGCGCGCCACCTCGATCCCGTGCTTGCGGAAGAGCGACTCGATGCCCTTCGCGTTCTTGCCGACGACCTTCCGCTTGTGGACGTGCGCGCGCGGGAGATCGAGCCGCGGCTCCGCGCACGACACGCCGAAGTCGGCGCCGCGGCGGGCTTCCTCCAGGAG
>DATKDQ010000302.1:0-7001 GCA_035544635.1 Thermoanaerobaculia bacterium | reverse complement strand
TGCACGGGCACACCCACTTCGCTGCCGACTACCGGATCGCCGAAACGCGCGTGCTGTCGAACCCGCGCGGCTATCCGGACGAGCCCGCCCCGGGCTTCGACCCCGAGCTGGTGGTCGAGGTGTGAGCCGATGGCGCCGGTCGAGGACGTGACGACGACCCATCGGGACGAGGGGAGACGGCCGGGCCGGCAGGCCGGTGCGGTCGAGGGGTCGCGATGACCGCCGGGGGCCGACGGCGAGAGCAGCTGCGGGATTGGCTGCGCTTTGCACGCGGTGAGCGCCATGTGCTGGCGGCGTTCCCGCGCCTCCTCTTCCAGCAGGCCGCGAATCAGCCCGCTGGCTCGAGCATGGCCGAGGCAGCGGCGCGCCGCCTCGAGACTGCCGTCGAGCAGCAGCCGTGGATCCGCTGGGTCAACAAGCCGGTCCACCGGGGCGCGTGCGCGATGACGTTGACGGGACATCGGAAAACGGACGTCGGCTGCCTCTACTCGCGGGACGGGAGCCGCATCGTCTCCTGGTCGGGTGGCGGCAGCCTCAAGGTATGGGATGCGCAGAGCGGAGCCGAGTTGGTGGACCTCCGCATCGAGGTCAACCTGCGCATCGGCGCTGCGGCGTTCGCCTATGCGCCCGCGGGGCGACGCATCGCCGTTTCGTCGCCCGACCCACAGGAGCCGATCCGGGTGCTCGACGCCGACACGGGCCGGCCGATCGCAGCGGTGCGTGCCCCCGAGGGCTGCTCGGATCTGCTCGCCTTCTCGCCGGACGGCAGGATGGTGGTCAGCGACGGCGGCCGGGGGAGGTTGACGCTGTGGGACGTCGACAGCGGAGCCTCGGAGATGACGCAGGGGGAGTCGGGCCGCTCCCTGCGCGGCTGCTACTACTCGCCCGACGGCCGACGGATCCTCAGCGCCCACGAAGACCGCACGCTGACGCTGTGGGACGCGGCGGCGTTGCGCCCCCTCGCGACGCTCGCCGGCCACGCCAAGGTCGTTCGCGGCTGCGCCTTCTCACCGGACGCCCGCCGCGCCGCGTCCTGGGCCGAGGAGGACGCGGTCCGGGTCTGGGACGTGGAGTCGGGCAGGCTGGTGACCTCTCTCGACGGGCACGACGCCGGCGTTGCAGCCGGCGCGCTCTCGCCCGACGGCGGGCTGTTCGCCGCCGGTCTGTTCAGCGGTGGCACGAGGCTCTGGGAGGTGGCCACGGCGCGCGAGGTGCCCCTGGTGGCCGGCGACGAGGGCAGGGTCTACGACTGCGCCTTCGCACCCGACGGTAGGTGGGTGGTCTGCAGCGGAGACAGCCTGTTGAAGGTCTGGGACGCGACCAGCGGTCGGCTGGCGGCGCGTCTCGGCGGCCACACCGGCTTCGTCACCTCCTGTGCGTTCTCGCCCGACGGCCGGCGCATCGTCTCGGGCAGTTGGGACGGCACCGTCAAGGTATGGGACCTGGAGTCGCTGTCAGACCCGCGGTCGCCGGCGTCCCACGGCGACGCGGTGTGGGGATGCGCCTGCGCTCCCGACGGCACGTGGGCGATCACCGTCTCCCGCGACCGCGAGCTGAAGTGCTGGGATGCGCAGACGGGCGCGGAGATCGAGGCGCCGGGTGGGCGCGGGCGATGGGGCACGAGCTGCGTCTTCTCGCCGGACGGGCGGAAGCTCGCCGCGAGGCCCGGCGGAGAGCACCTCGCGGTCGTCGACCTGGCGACCGGCCGCTCGACCCCGATCGGCAGCCACTCCTACTACGTCCGCTCGCTGGCCTACTCGCCCGACGGCGTGCGTCTGGTTACGGCCGCCGACGATCGCTCGCTGAGGGTCTGGGAGGTGGCGACCGGCCGAGAGCTGTTCCGGATGGCGGGCGATCTGCACGGCGCGCACCGGGAGGCGGTGTCGGCCTGCGCCTGGTCGGCCGACGGCCGGTACCTCGCCTCGGTGTCGCTGGACAAGACGGTGCGCGTCTGGAATGCCGCGACCGGTGAGGTAGTGCGCGGCAACTGGCACGAGGATGGCGCGCTCGCCTGCGCCTTCTCCCCCGACGGCCGCCGGCTGCTGACCGCCGGCCGGGACCGGACGCTGAAGCTATGGGATACCGAGACTTGCACCGCGCTGTCCAGGCTCACCGGGCACGAAGGGGCGGTGACCGCCTGCGCCTTCTCGCCCGCCTCGCGCCGCGTGGTCTCGGCCGCGACTGACGGCACGGTCAGGGTGTGGGATGCCGCTGCCGGCCGACAGCTGCTGGTGCTGCCCGGCCATATGGGCGAGGTGCTCGACTGCGCCTGGTCGCCGGACGGTCGGCGGCTCGCCTCGGCCTCCGATGACCGTACGCTCCGGCTCTGGGATGCGGGCAGCGGTCGCTGCCTCGGGGTGATGGAGGGCCATGGCGGACCCGTAACCGCTTGCGCCTTCTCGCCGGATCGGCAGCGGCTCGCCTCGTCTTCCCTCGACGGCCGCGTGCGGCTGTGGGATGCCGCGACCGGCGCTCCGCTCGCCACGTTCGAGGTCGGGCGCCACGGAGTGCTGGCGCTGGGCTACTCCCCCGGCGGCGAAGCGCTGGCGTGCGCACTCGTCGATGGGCCGCTGGCGATCCTCGAGGCGGTCAGCGGCGCGGTGACCTCGTCGTTCGCCGGCCACCTCTGCGCGCCGTCGCGTCTCGCCTTTTCCCTCGATGGCGGCCGCCTCGTCACCGGCTCCGACGCCGGCACCCTCAAGGTGTGGGATGCGCAGACGGGCGAGGAGCTGGCGCTGCTCTCGCGCCATGGCGGGTACATCACCTCCTGCGCCTTTTCGCCCGACGGTGGCCGCGTCGCGTCGGCCGGCGGCGACCACACGGTGAGGATCTGGGACGCCGGCAACGGCTCGCAGCTGCACGCCATCAGCGGCCCGGACGGTATCGTGCAGAGCTGCGCCTTTTCGCCCGACGGCCGCGTCCTTTGCGCCTGCTGGGGCGACGCCGTGCGGGTGTTCGATCTCGCGACGGCCGCCGAGCTGGCGGTGCTCGACGCCGTGGACCACTCCGGACGCTCGTTCCACGACGTGCTTTCGCGGAGCTCCTTTTCGCCCGACGGACGGCGGCTGCTGGCCAACTCGATGCGCCGCGTGAGCCTGTGGGACGCGGGGAGCTTCGAGCCGGTAGGCACGGCCAGCGAGCACGGAGACCCGCTGTACGACTGCCGCTACACGGCGGACGAGCGGCACCTGGTCTACCGCACGCGGGGGGCGGTCGTCATCCGCGAGGCGGCAACGCTGGAGGAGGTGTGCCGGTTCCCGGTCCCCGGCAGCGTGAGCGCCTTCGACGCCGACGCCGCGGGCCGCTTGCTCTGCGCCGGCGACGACAGCGGGGCGGTCTACCTGCTGCGCGTCGAGAACCTGGCGCCGGCGCCGCAGATCGGGCGGTGCCTGGCGAGCGGGTGAGGGCGAAGGCGGCGCTCACTGCGCTTCCCGTCCGGCGCGCTCACGGCTCACGCAGCTCCAGCAGGTAGAGCCCGCCGACCGCTCCCCCTGCCGCGATCAGCCACCCCGTTACCGCGACGCTGGCAATGGTCTCGAGAGACGGGAACCGAGCCCTGAGACCACCGCTCGCAGGATCGGTGACTAGCAAGCCCGTGGCATCGGCATCCACGGACAGCGAAACCGTCTGACACACCTCTCTGCCGCCCAGCGCTTCACCCTCGCTGGGGCGAGAAGACAGTTGTTCGCCCGTGCGCAGATCCCACTCCCGCACCATGCCGTCTTTGCCGCGCGAGCGCGCCCGCTCGCCATCGCGATCGACCGCGACCGCCTCGACACCGATCACCGGTTGCTCCGCGAAACCCATGACGGCCGCGAGATTGTCTGGGCTGTACCAGGCGTCTCCCATCATCGGGGCGTGAGTGTGGCCGCGAAGCG
This sequence comes from Thermoanaerobaculia bacterium, assembly GCA_035544635.1. Taxonomy (GTDB): domain Bacteria; phylum Acidobacteriota; class Thermoanaerobaculia; order Multivoradales; family Multivoraceae; genus DATAFT01. Next base: position 3,123 of record DATKDQ010000302.1, on the reverse strand, counting down.
TCACGCGTTCTCGACCTGCGACCAGGTCCCAGACCCTCAGGGTGTTGTCTTCGCTTGCCGAGACCATGTTTTCGCCGTCGGGCGTGAAGGCGATCGCGGTGATTCCGTCCGTATGGCCGAGAAGCTCGGACAGCTCTCGGCCGCTCGCAGGGTCCCAGGTTCGTATCTCGCCGTCGGCGCTACCGGACGCCAGGCGACAGGCGTCGGGGCCGAAGGCCACCACGGTCACCGACGCGCGATGCGGCGAGGGTCCGATGCCTTCGGCTCGTGGCAGCACGTCCCAGACTCCCAAGGTCTTGTCGAGGCTGGCGGAGAGGATCCGATCCCCGTCGGGCAGGACGACGAGGTCGGTGACCGTCGCCGTGTGCGCGCGGAGGACGGACAGCGGAGCTCCGGTCGCCAGATCGAGAACCGCGATCGTCTGTTCTCCGGATTCTTGACCCGTCAGGTCGGTCGCCAGCGCGACGACGGCCCTGGGCGGATCAGGAGTGATCGCCAGGCGATGCGGGAAAGGGTGTCCGCCGGGAGAGCGTGCCAGGAGCTGGGTGGGGATCGCGACGCGGTGCACTTCCCCGCCTTCGAGGTCGCAGGTGTGAACCGATCCGTCCAGGAAAACGATCGTGCGGCCGTCCTCGGTCAACGCGAGCTCGATCGGGTTTCTGGCCAGACCGGAGCCCCTCTCGATCGTACGGACCAGTCGCCAGGTCTCGAGCTCCCAGACCTTGATCCCGTCTCCCCCTCCCGACACCAGGTGGCGGTGGCCGGCGGCGAGCGGAAGGAGCTGCGAGGCCGGGACGAACGGATGCGCCTCCCAGTCCGCCTCCCGCAGTCCCGAGCGCAGCTCCCACACGACGAGCCTGACTGGTACCTCGTCCCAGGCACTGGGCGCCGGGGGCTCGTCCTGGCAGGCGGCCACGAGATACCGATCGTCGGGCGTCAGTGCCAGGCCGACGACCCAGCCGTTCGCCCCGCGAAGGGTCTGCAGGATCCGACCGGTCTCGGCGTCTCGCACGTACAATGTCTGCTCGAACGTGCCGGTGATGATTCGATCCCCGGCGCTGGTGATCAGCACGACCTTGCAGGAATGAAGCGCCGGACGAGGCTCGAGAGCGAGCCACCGTGCCCGCTCGGTGTGGTCGAAGAGCTCGACGGACGCCGTTTCCCGACCGCTCGAGAGCGCCCAGACCTTGATCTGCTCCCCTTCGCCCCGGGAGACGGCGCGGTGCCCGTCTCGGCTCACCGAGACGGATGTCACTCCCCCTCTGTGCCCGCTGAGCGTGAGGAGTGACGCCGCGCGCCGGCTGGACTTGTTGATCCAGCGGAGCCAGGGGCGGGGAGGTCGGCCGCCCGCGCGGAGACCGGCCTCGACGTGCCGGGAGACCGGCGATCCGTCGGGCTGGTTGGCAGCTTGTTGCCAGAGGAGCTCAGGGTAGGAGGTCAGGACATGGCCTTCCGACTGGATGAACCGTAGCCACTCCACGAGCTCTCGCTGCTCGGCGTGAGACCGTGGCCCGCCCGGCTGGCGCCGGGAGCTCGCCGAGCCTCTCTCGCTCGAAGGCCTATCCACCGCGTCGCCCACTTCCGGTCGTGGGGCTGCTCATGAAATGCCTCTCACTCCGCCGCCGTCGGCGCCTCCTCCGGCCAGACGTCGAGCGCCCGGCGGTAGTCCTCCTGCAGCTCGAAGACGCCGTTGTAGACGATCCTTTCCTCCTCGCCCTCACCGGTCTTGGCGACTGCGACCCAGGTGCATTTCTCCTCGAGGAAGCCGAGATCGGTGAGCAGCTCGTACAGCCTGTCCCACTCCTGTCCCTCGGTGAGGTGGAAGGGCAGCTCGGAGAGGGCGCGGGCGTCGTGCGTACTCCAGGTGCGGTCGCCGTCCGGGTCGGCCCGGTGCAGGAAGTGCTCCGCGACGGCGCGATGCGTCTCCAGGCGCTCGTGCTCCTCGTCGAGGTACTCGCCGAGCACCGCCTCCTTGAGCTGGCCGTGGAAGAAGTCGAGGAGCTCGCCGCGGGTCATGAGATAGGGCCGCAGCAGGCGCTGGAGGGCGGCGACGTTGCCCAGCTCGTCGGGCTCGGGGTCGTGCTCGTCTTCCGGGCGCCGCGCGTGCGCCGGGGCGACGAGCTCGACGAGCTCGCGCTCGGTCATCCCCGCGCGCCCGGCGGCGAGCACCGAGCACCAGCGGCGGACGAGCGTCGGGCCGATCAGCTCGTCGTTCTCGCCGCGGAAGCCATCGTCCTTCTCGAGGCGCTCGACGAGGATCCAGCGGAAGAGCGCCTGCGTCTCGTCGGGCATCTCCTCGATCCGCCTGGTGATCTCCTCGTAGACGCCGAGGGTGCGCAGCTCCTCGAGCGCCGTCAGCAGGTAGAGTGGCTTGCTGGCGTCGCGCTTGGCGAGGAGCGCGGTGCGCTGCTCCGGGGCGAGCGTCTTCTTGTAGCGGGCGAGGAACTGGTTGACGATCTCCTGCGCGTCCTCGTCGGTGAGGGCGCGGAGCGGAACCATCTCGGGTCGCGCGCGCCGCGTATCCAGCGCCACGAGCGCCGGCACGCCCTCTGCCGCCGGTTTGCCCTCCTCGGTGAGCTCGCCCAGCACGGTCACCACCGCGCGTGCGCCGGCGGGCAGCGTCTCGGGCAGCCAGCGCATGGCGTGCGCCTGGTAGTCTGGGTCGAGCTGGTTCACGGCGTCGATCAGCAGCAGCACCGGCCTGACCTGCGCCGCCCGCTCCAGGAAGTCGGGGAACGCCTCGCGCAGCTTCTCGACGTCGTCGGGAAGCTCGCCCGCGATCCCGCTGCCGGCCTGGAGCTCGAAGCACAGGCGGCGCAGCAGCTGGCGCAGGTTGCTCGACGCCGCGCTGGCGCCGACGAAGTGGGGGATGACGAGCGCCGCGGTGCGCGGCGGGTGGTCCGGGGTGTCGCGCTCGAGCTCGCGCCACAGCCGGGCGAGCAGCGCCGACTTGCCGCTGCCCGGCTCGCCGACGACGACGGCGATGCCGGTGCCGCCGCTGCCCGCGAGGTGGGCGTGCAGGCGGTCGAAGACGGCGCCGCGGCTGCCCACCACGTAGCGCTCGACGCGCGGCTCGACGAACGCCTCGATCGCCGCGCGCTCCTCCTCGTGCCACGGCAGCTC
>DATKDQ010000301.1:0-2264 GCA_035544635.1 Thermoanaerobaculia bacterium | reverse complement strand
GTGCAGGTGGCGGCGGCCAAGCCGCAGGACGTGGGCAAGGGGGTGGCGCGCCTGAGCCAGAAGGCGCTGCGGGCCCTCGAGCTCTCCGAGGGCGAGGTGGTGGAGATAGCGGGCAAGCGGACGACCGCGGCGATCGCCCTGCGCCCCTATCCCGAGGACGAAGGGGTCGACCTGATCCGCCTCGACGGCCTGCAGCGCGCCAACGCCGACGTGTCGATCGGCGACCACGTCGAGATGCGGGTGGCCGACGTCAAGCCGGCCCGGCGCGTGGTGCTGGCGCCGGCGCAGAAGAACCTACGGCTGCAGGGGTCGGGGGACGCCCTGCGCCGCACCCTCTTCCAGCGCCCCCTGGTCACCGGCGACGTCATCTCGACCTCGGTCTACCACCGTTCGCCGGGCACGCCGCAGGGCGGGCTGCCCGAGGACATCTTCCGCAACTTCTTCCAGATGCCCGCCTTTGCCCTGCAGGAGATCCGCCTGCGGGTGGTGTCGACGACACCGCGAGGCGTGGTGCGGGTGGCCGAGGACACCGAGCTCGAGTTGCTGCCGGAGTACGTCGAGGTCGAGGAGGCGCGGCGCACCGAGGTCACTTACGACGACATCGGCGGCCTCGGCGACACCATCACCCAGGTGCGCGAGATGATCGAGCTGCCGCTCAAGCACCCGGAGCTGTTCCAGCGGCTGGGTATCGACCCGCCGAAGGGCGTGCTGCTGCACGGCCCGCCGGGCACCGGCAAGACCATGCTCGCCAAGGCGGTGGCCAACGAGGCGGACGCGCACTTCTTCCACATCGCCGGGCCCGAGATCATGGGCCGCTACTACGGTGAGAGCGAGCAGCGGCTGCGCGAGATCTTCCAGCAGGCGCAGCAGCAGGCGCCGTCGATCATTTTCATCGACGAGATCGACTCGATCGCACCAAAGCGCGAGCAGGTGACGGGCGAAGTCGAGCGACGGGTGGTGGCGCAGCTGCTGACCCTGATGGACGGACTGGAGCCCCGTCAGAACGTGGTGGTGATCGGCGCGACCAACCGGGTCGACGCGCTGGACGAGGCGTTGCGGCGGCCGGGCCGGTTCGACCGCGAGATCGTCGTCGGCGTGCCGAACGTCGTCGGCCGGCGCGAGGTTCTCGGCATCCACACGCGCGGCATGCCGCTGTCCGAGGACGTCGAGCTGGACGAGCTGGCGCGCATCACGTACGGCTTCGTGGGCGCGGACCTGAGCGCGCTCGCGCGCGAGGCGGCCATGGAGACGCTGCGCCGCGCGCTGCCCAACTTCGACCTGGACGCCGGCGAGATCCCGTCCGATGTGCTCGAATCGCTGCGCGTCTCGCGCGACGACTTCCTGTCCGCGCTCAAGCGCGTCCAGCCGAGCGCATTGCGCGAGAGCATGATCCAGGTGCCGAATGTCGGGTGGGACGACATCGGCGGGCTCGAGGACGCGAAACGCGAGCTGCGCGAGGGCATCGAGCTGCCGCTCAAGCACCCGGAGGCGTTCGAGCGGCTGGGCATCCGGCCGGCGAAGGGGTTCCTGCTCTTCGGCCCGCCCGGCACCGGCAAGACGCTGCTGGCCAAGGCCGCCGCGCGCGAGGCGGAGGCCAACTTCATCGCCACCAAGTCGTCGGACCTGCTGTCGAAGTGGTACGGCGAGTCGGAGCAGCAGGTGGCGCGGCTGTTCGCGCGGGCGAGGCAGGTGGCGCCCACGGTGATCTTCATCGACGAGATCGACTCGCTCGCGCCCGAACGCGGCGGCGGCATGGGCGAGCCGGCGGTCACCGAGCGGGTGGTGAACACGCTGCTGGCCGAGATGGACGGGCTCGAGGAGCTGCGCGGCGTCGTCGTCATTGCAGCGACCAACCGCCCCGCGCTGCTCGACTCGGCACTGCTCCGACCCGGCCGCTTCGACGACCTGGTGTATGTCCCCGTCCCGGAGCGCGAGGGGCGACGTCGCATCCTCGGGATCCACACCGCGCACATGCCGGTGGGCTCCGATGTGGATCTCGACGGCCTGGCCGACCGGACGAACGGGTACACGGGCGCGGACCTGGAGGACCTGGTCCGGCGCGCCGGCCTCACCGCGCTGCGCGAGAACCTGGACGCCGACACCGTTCCCATGCGCTTCTTCGAGGAGGCGCTGGAGGGGACTCGCGCCTCGGTGACGCCCGAGATGGAAAAGGAGTACGAGGAGCTGGCGAAGACGCTGAAGAGCGAGTCGCCGAGAGGGCCGAAGCGGATCGGGTTCGCCGTATGAGCCTCGTGATCGGAGCG
>DATKDQ010000300.1:0-6162 GCA_035544635.1 Thermoanaerobaculia bacterium | reverse complement strand
ACGGCTTCGTCGGCGCGCAGCCCGAAGGCGCGATCCGCGAGTTCCTGCGCTCGCACGTGACGCCGCCGCCGCCGAGCGCGCTCGCCGAGGCCGAGCGCCTGCGCGCCGCGGGCAAGCTGGACGCGGCGCGCAAGGCGTTCGCGCGGGCGCTCGCCGACGAGAACGAGAAGGACGAGGCCCACCTCGGCCTGGCGCGCATGGCGCTCGCCATCGGCGCGCTCGCCGAGGCCGAGCGCGAGGCGCGCGCGGTAGCCGCGGGGACCGGCGCCGCGAGCGGCGCGCAGTCCATCCTCGAGGCGGTCGAGCTGATGCGGCAGGCGCAGGCGGCGGGCGAGCGCAAGGCGCTCGCGAGGCGCCTGGTCGCCGACCCCTCCGATCTCGACGCCCGCTTCGCGCTCGCCGGCCCCGAGCTCATGGCCGGCCGCCACCGCGACGCGCTCGAGCACTACCTCGCCGTGGCGCGCGCCGACAAGAAGTGGCGCGACGAGGCGGCGCGCAAGGCGATGGTCACCGCCTTCAACCTGATCGGCCCGCGCGAGCCGCTCTCCGACGAGTTCCGCGATCGCCTGCGGACGGTGTATTACTGAGACCGGCGACCCAGTCGACGATCACGCGGAGTCTGTCCGGCGGCCCTTCCGCGTCTTCGATCATGAGGAGGCGGCCGTCCGGCGCGACGTCGAAGTCGGCGATGGCCCTGAATCTGCTGGCGAACCGGCCGCTGAAGAGTCGCCGCGGCGCTTCCAGCACCGGGTCGTCCTCGCCTGCGATCGTCACCGCGTACATCGCTTCGCCGGACTGGTAGGACTGGTAGTAGATCTCGCTTCCGTCAGGGGCCCACCGCGGACCCACCCCGCCACCGGAGCTCACCTGGAGCAGGAACCGGCGGTCCGGGAAGCTGGTCAGATAGACCTCGTCGGCGCCGGAGCGATTCGACACGAACGCCACCCAGCGCCCGTCGGGGGAGAAGGCCGCCCCCGCCGCCATGTATGGGGTGGTGAAGAACGGGAGCGGCTCCGCGTCACCGTCGAGGGGCAAGGCCCAAATGTCGGGGGGCTGCCCGACGAAGGAGAGCAGGAACCGACCGTCGGGCGACCAGGAGGTCGGAGTCCAGTACTCTCCGCCGGGACGGGCGAGCAAGGTCTTGCGCTCCTCGGTGGCCAGGGACACGCGTACCAGCTCGACGTGCCTCTCTCCCGTCGACTGGATGATCAGCTCGGTGCCGTCGGGCGACCAGACCGGCTGGGCGTCGCTTCCCTCCGGCTGCAGCGCTCGGATCGTGCCCCTCTCCGTGTCGAGGATGAGAACCGTCCCCCCCTGGTCGTAGGCGATCAAGCGGCCGTCGGGTGAGACTCTCGGTGACCGCGCCGACCCGTCGAGCGGGAGGAGCGGCTCGACCACCCCGTCTCGTGTCACCCACACCAGGCGCTGCGCACGGGTCCCGAAGCGCGGCGCCACGACGAGCGTTCCGGTCGCCGAGACCTCGAACCACGTGGCTTCGTCGCCGAGGCCGAGCTCGAACGGTCTCTCGTCAGCGACACGACCGGGAGCGGCGGGATCGAACGGAGCCAGAACGAGCCCGCCGCGCTTGCGATAGAGGAGATGCCCGGTGGCGAGATACTGGGCGTTGGAGGCGGAGGCGACGCCCTCCACGACGTCGATTCGCCGACCGTCGACGAGCGACAGCGCGGCGAGGGCCGACTCTCCCGTCGGGTACCCGCTCGCTCCGGAGTCGATGGTGAAGAGGAGCGTCTTGCCGCCAGGTAGGGACCGGGGAAACCAGTGACCGCGCTCGCCGGCCTCACGGTCGGGCGACGTCAGCGGTTGCGGCGTCCCGCCGGTCGCCGGAACGCGCCACAGCCCCGCATCGAACCCCGAGGAGTAGACGATGGTGCCGTCCTCGAGCCATGCGGCGCCCGCCAGGTAGCCGCTCCGGACCTCGGTAACCTCGAACGGGGTCCCACCCGCGGCCGGAACCCACTTCAGGCGGGTACCGGCGAGAAAGCCGATCGAGCGCCCGTCGGGCGAGAAGAAGGGAGAGTCGGCGCCCTCGGTGCCGGCCAGCGCCAGCGGCTCGAACCGGTCGAGAGGCTGGAGGTAGAGTCGCCTGCCCTCCGCTGACGCCGCCGCGTAGACCAGGTTTCGGCCGTCGGGAGCTATGGTGAAGGACGGGAGGCGTGCCGGGCGTGTCAGCCGCGCTCCGGCGGGAAGCTCCACCGTGGTCGCGATGGGCTGTCTCGGCGGTGGGTCGGGCGCGAGCCAGCGGCCCACGGAGGCGCTGGCAATCACTGCGACCACCAGCAGCCCGAAGGCGACAAGCGCGAGGCGCGTCGGGTGGGCGCGGCGCTCGCCCGCGGCCGCACCTGGAGCCGCCTCGCGCGCCGCCTCCGCGATCCACTGCAGCTCGTCCCGCAGATCCTTTGCGCTCTGCCACCGCTCCTCGGGATCCTTCGCCAGGCACTTGCGGACCGCGCTCGAGCGATGCCGGCACCTGCGACCGGCGCTCGGTCAGCGGTGGCGGCTCGGTGTGCAGGATGGCGCCGATGAGGCTCGACCGGCTCGAGCCGGTGAACGCCCGCTCCCCGGTGAGCATCTCGTAGAGCACGGCCCCGAAGGCGAAGAGGTCCGTGCGCGCGTCGACCGGCGCGCCCTCGAGCTGTTCCGGCGCCATGTACGGGTAGGTCCCGAGCAGCGTCCCCTCCTCCGAGAGCGGCTCGGAGGCCGTGGGCAGCGCCGTCTGGAGCTCGCCTCGATGCCCTTCCTCGGAGCGCAGCTTGGCGAGACCGAAGTCGAGGAGCTTGACCCCCGAGCGGGTCAGCATCACGTTGCCGGGCTTGAGGTCGCGGTGGACGATACCCCTGCGATGGGCCGCCGCCAGGGCGTCGGTGATCTCCACCGCGGAGCGCAGGGCCTCGCCGACCGGCATCGGCCCTCGGCGCAGGCGCTCGGCGAGGGTCTCGCCCTCCACCAGCTCCATGACCAGGTAGTCGATCTCTTCCGCGCGGCCGACGTCGTAGAGCGCGCAGATGTAGGGATGGCTGAGCCGCGAGATCGCCCGTGCCTCGCGCTCGAAGCGCTGGCGCCGCAGCGGGTCGTGGGAGATCTTCGCCGCCAGCACCTTGATCGCGACCCTGCGGCCGAGACGGGTGTCGGTGGCGAGGTAGACCTCGCCCATACCGCCGGCGCCCAGCCTCTGGTCGATGCGGAAGGGTCCCAGGGCCTCGCCGATCACGAGCGCTCCTGCTCACCGCCGGTGTCGAGCCGTCGGCCGGACCCCAGAGCTGGGTCTAGGAGGGGTCGTTGCACGGAGGTGGACGCTTCTTGCGGGGTACGCAGGCTATCACGCCATGGAAACGCCAGAGCTCTGACAGGAAACCGCAAAGACCTGACCGGCTGCCCTCCGCCATCCTCTCGATGGCTTCGGGAGGTGCACGATGGACACGCGCAGGCGCAACCGCAGGTTCGAGCCGGAAGGCCACCGTCGAGGCGCCGGTTGCAGGCGACGATCCCGGCACCGGATCCGGGGCCAGGCAGCCTGGCTCGCCGCAGGAATCCTCCTTCTCGTCTGTTCCGCAGCGGAGGCACAATCGCCGGCCGCAACGGGGAAGGGTGAATATCCTTCTCTCTGCTCGGCCTGCCCTCCGCCGAGCGCCCTCGGCGGCGGCTCGGTCGCTCTTCCCGCCCTCGGACGGGCTCCGAGACGAACGGCCTGGCTCTCTCTGCTGGTGGCCATCGAGGCCGGCCATCGCCCGACGCTCGATGAGCTGCCGGCCATCGCAGCCGCTCTGGCCGATTCGCCGAAGGAGATCCTGCTCGCCTTCGACCGCGACGGACGCTTCCTGCTGCACGCGGTCGGCAGCGGCCACCAGGTGGGGCTCGCGAAGAGTGCCCTGCGCAGTCTCGAGGGCGCCGTCCTGATCCACAACCATCCGCGCGGGACGCCTCCCTCGGCGGTGGACTACGACACCGCTCGTCGCTACCGTCTGCGACTGCACTACGTCGTCGCGCGCGTCGAGGGTGTGGTCTCGTTGGCCGAGATCGGCCAGGACGCGATCCAGCGGTGGGTGCGGTTCGGTGACCGCTCGATCTCGGAGGCACACTGGCGGCCGCTCGAGCCGGCGCCGCCTCCGGCTTGGGCAGCGAGCGCCGGCAGCGCGGTTGCGGAAGCAGCCCACGGTCTCCTCGGTGCTTGGCTGTGAGCTTGGCGGCGACGCGTGGGCGACTGGCGGGAGCGGCGGCCGCTCTGGTCCTGATCGTGGCCGCCTGCGCGTCGGCTCCGACGTCACCGGGCCGCGGAGGGATCTTCGCCGCGGTGCCGGATTCCGACTCGACCTGGATCATCGAGTTCGCGTCCGGCGACCTGTCCGCGCCGTGGGGGGCGATCTGGGCGCTGTGCCGATGCGCTCAGCTCGCGGTCGGCGAGGGATTCCGCTATCTGCAGATCCAGAACGGCCTGAGGCTCGGTGACGGGATGGCGCGGTGGAGCCTCGTGCTCCTCGACGCTCTACCCGAGGATGCCTTCCTCATCGACGTCGAGGCGCAGGCCTGGGAGGGCGAGCCCCCTGTTGACGGCGTGGTCGATGCCCTCTCCCTCGCCGGCGCCTGCGAGGACCTCGTCCGTGGCGGTCGCGGCTCCGGCGGAGCCTCCACTCGCGGCGCCGGCGATCACGACTGATCGGCCGTCTCGGTCGCGGCGTCCGGCGTCACCCTCCGGTAGGTCAGCCGAATCTCGCCCAGCCCGACGACGTCGCCGTCCGCCAGCGCCACCGGGCCGCTGATCCTCTCCCCACTCCGGAAGGTGCCGTTCTTGCTTCCCAGGTCCTCCAGGGTGGCGCGGTCCTCCTCGATCACGATGCGGGCATGATGGCGGGAGATGGCGATGTCCTCGAGCCATACCTCGCAATCGCGATCCCGGCCGAGGTGATTCTCTCCCGGCGCAAGCGCCAGCACGCGGGTTCCCAGGACCAGGCGGTGCTGGGTGGAGGGCGCGGCGGCTCCGGCCACGCCTGGCTGTGCCGGGGACGCCTCGCCACAGAAGGCGTAGCCGAAGCCGTGGACCGTTCGCACGTAGCGAGGCGCGCTCGCGTCATCGTCGAGCGCCCTGCGGACCCTCGCCACCAGGCTCGCCACGGCGGCCTCCGAGATGAAGAGCCCGGGCCACAGCCGGGCCATGATCTCTTCCTTCGCGACCGCCCGGGGTCGGCTCTCGATCAGGACTTCGAGCAGGCGAAACGCCCGGGGAGTGAGATGGACGGGCTCGCACTCGTGCCGCAGCTCGCGCACGGCGGTGTCGAACGCGAACGGCCCGAACAGGTAGCGCACGGGAGTTAGCGTAACTCGAAGCCAGGGGCCGAGATCGGCGGGGCCGCAGATGAGCTGGTCGGGGCGCCTCGCCACCCGCCGAGCGCCGGGGTATCATCGATGCTTCCTTTGCTCGCGACTCCACGTTCGATTCATCGGCCGTAGACGGCCGTCGGGGAGAAGAGAGATGGCGAAGAATGAGGCGCTTCAGCAACTGATCGACGCGCTGCGGGCCCGGCCGATCTCGCCCGTGATCGACACCACCACCAACTACGTCGAGCACCCCCGCGCGGTGGCCGACCGCATCGAGCGCGTGGCGCGCGTAGTCGGCGACCCGACGCGCGTCCTCGCCGGCACCGACTGCGGGTTCGAGACCGCCGCCGGCCTCGGGACCGTGGCCCAGGAGGTGGTGTGGCAGAAGCTGCGCTCGCTGGTCGAGGGTGCCGCGATCGCGAGCGGGCGGCTCTACGGGGCGGCCGCTTCGCCGTAGCCGCTCGGTCGTCGGAGCCGGGCGATCGGCGGCGCGAGCGTTCCCGAACGCTTTGAGTATCCTGTCACCCAATGACCGCGAGAGTGGAGTTCTTCTTCGACTACGGTAGTCCCTGGAGCTACATCGCGAACGCTCGCCTGCCCGCGGTGGCCGAGCGCACCGAGTCGGTGATCGTCTACCGTCCGATGCTCCTCGGTGGCGTCTTCAAGGCCATCGGGAACCGCTCGCCCGCCGAGAACCCGGTCGAGGCGAAGAGCCGCTACGGCGCGATCGACCTGCGCCGCTGGGCCGATCGGGCGAAGGTGCCGTTCCAGCGCAACCCCCACTTTCCGATCAACACGCTGCCGCTGATGCGGCTCGCGGTGGCGGCGCAG
>DATKDQ010000299.1:0-8036 GCA_035544635.1 Thermoanaerobaculia bacterium | reverse complement strand
TCCCTGCTCGCGCACCTCGCCCGGCGCATCGGTAACGAGCGGGTGCTGATCCTCGGCACGTACCGCCCCGCGGACGTGGACCTCTCGAGACACCCGATCCGGGAGGCCCGGCTCGAGCTCGAGCGCTACGGGGTCGCCGAGGAGCTGGCGCTCGCCCCCCTCGACTCCGGCGCGCTCCATCAGATCGTCGCGGAGGAGCTGGGCGCGCCGCCCTCGCGCGAGCTGCTGGCCTGGCTCGAGCGCCATGCCGGCTCGAACCCGCTCTTCTTCGGCGAACTGATGCGCTGGCTGGTCGATCAGGGTTTCGCGAAGGAGAGCTACGGCGCCTGGACGCTCGACACCCCGCCGGACACGCTCGAGGTGCCGCGCACCGCAGAGAGCGCCATCGAACGACGCCTCGACCGACTCGACCCCGAGGTGATCCGAATCCTCGAGTACGCCAGTGTCGAGGGCAACGAGTTCGGCTCGACCACCCTCGCCGAGCTGCTCGGGATGGACGAGCTCGAGCTCGAGGAGGCGATCGAGCCGCTGGTGCGATTGCACCGGCTCGTCCGCATGGTCGACACCCGCGAGCTCCCATCCGGAGACCTCTCCACGATCTATCAGTTCGGTCATTCCCTGGTCCAGGACGTGCTGCACCGGAGCCTGAAGGGGAAGCGCCGCATTCTGCTGCACCGGCGGATGGCCGAGATCCTGGAGCGGATCTACGCCGGCCGGGACACGATCGCGCACCGGCTGGCACTCCATTTCGACGAGGGCAGGCAGCCGGCGAGGGCCTTCGAGTTCGGGCTGCTCGGCGCGGCGAGGGCGAGCTCGGTCTTCGCACATCTCGAGGCGATCGAGCTGATCCGCCGCGCGCTGCGCAATGCGGAGACGGACGCCCAGCGCGCAACCGCCTACGAGCGGCTCGGCGACTCCCTCCGCCTGGCCGGCCGGCACGCCGAGGCCCGCGACGCCCTGCGCCGCGCGCTCGAACACGCCGGGGCGCTCGACGATCCGGAGATGATGATCCGCCTGCGTCGCATGATGATCGTGGTCGAGCGCTCCCACGGCAGCCGGCAGCGCGCCGACCTCGAGAACGATCTCGTCGCGCTCGCCGACGAGTGTCGCAAGGCGGGCGCCCGCGCGGAGCTGTGCGAAGTCGTGTGGCTCCTCAACGGGCTCTACGACAGCGGGTCGAGCCCCACCGCCGTCGCCCGGGCAAGGGATGCACTCGCCGTCTGCGACGAGCTCGACGACAGGGAGCTGCTCGCCAAGGCCAACTACAACTACGGCCGCACCCTCGCCTCCGGTGGTGAGCCGGCCTCCGCACTGCCCCACCTGCGCCGGGCGCTCGAGCTCTTCGAGGCCATGGAAAACCGCTACGCCGCCGGCAACTGCCGCAACCTGCTCGGCATCCTCCTGATCCTCGGCGGTGACTACCAGGGAGGCGCGGCGGAGTTCGACGCGGCCGCACGTGTCTTCGACGCATTGGGCGACCCCGGCAGTGAGGCGCACGTCCGCAGCAACCTGGGCGCACTCCTGACGCGGCTCGGCCGGTGGGACGAGGCCGTGGAGAACCTGCGCGAGGCCATCCGCCTCGACCTCCGGATGGATGCGACCGCGTGGCTGCTGAGCCCGCTCGAGAACCTCGCCCGCCTCCACCAAGCCCGCGATGACTGGACGGCTGCCCGCGAGCAGTGGCATGCGCTGCTCGGCCAGGCACAGTCCACCGGCTATGCGGATGTCCAGGCGCTCGCGTACGCCGCGCTCGGCCTGTGCAGTCTCGAGCAGGGTGACGCCGCCGCCGCGCGCGCGCACGAGCAGGCCGCCCGCGCATTGCTCCAGTCGCAGGCCGACTGGTCCGACGGCCGGACGGAGCATAGTATCCTCGCCGCCCGGCTCGCCGCCGCCGATGGTCAGAACGAGGCCGCCGCCGCCATGCTGCGCGTGGCCGAGGACGCGCTCCAGCCCCGCGACCCGTGGCTTTGGGCCAACGTCCGCCTCCTGCGCGGCGAGATCCGGTCGGCGTCCTCGCCGGCCGAGGCCGCGGAGCTGGTGCGCGAAGCGCTGGCGACCTTCGAGAACCTGGGCGCGGAGCCGCTCATCCAGCGCGCGACCGCCACACTCCTGATACTCGGCGAACCCTGATGCCAAGTTCGACGATCGGCTGGACGGCGCTCGTCCTCACCGCGCTCGCCTGCGGCGGGGATGGCGCGGGCACCGGCACCTCGCCCATGGCCGGCGGCTCCGCCGTCTACTGCGCCACGGAGCTGCCGGACGCGCTGAACGCGTTCGTATCGCCCGACCTGGCGGCGGCAGACCTGCGGCCGCTGCTCTTCTCCCCCCTCGTGCTCTATGACGACACCGCCGGCGTGCGCCCTCACCTCGCCCGCTCCTGGGAGTGGCAGGATGAGGGCCGGATGCTGCGGTTCGACATCCGCGATGACCTGACCTGGCACGACGGCCAGCCGCTGACGGCGGAGGACGTCGCCTGGACGATCCGTGCGGCAGCGGACACCGCCATGCCCTACTTTCGACGCGCCGACTTCGAGACGCTCGATGAGGTCACCGCCGCGGCGAACGCCGTGACGCTGCGGTTCGCGGAGCCGTACGCCGCCGGTCTCGAGCCGTTCATCGCGCTGCCGATCCTGCCGCGGCACCTCCTGGGCACGGTCACGGGCGAAGCGTTCCGCATCCTGCCTTACCACCGGACGCCGGTCGGCAGCGGGCCGTTCCGGATCCGGGGTCGCACGGCCGATGGCTCGATCGTGCTGGAAGCGAACACCACATACCCCCAGGACCTGGGTCGGCCGCTGCTGGACCGGCTGGTGCTGCGCGGGCTGCCGGACGCTTCGACGGCGCTCATCGAGCTGCAGACCGGTGGCGCCGACGTGTGCGAGCTCGGATCATCGAGTGCGCGCGACGTCGCGACGGCCCCCGAACTGAGCGCGCTCCCGCTCGAACCGGCCAGGGTGCAGGTGCTGCCGCTCGACACGCGCCAACCGCCCTTCGATGATCGGCGGGTCCGGCGCGCGGTCTCGGCCGCGCTCGACCGCACGCAGCTGGCCGCCGCGGTGTCCCCCCTCGCCAGACCCGCCCGCACCTTCCTGCCCGCCGGCGCGGCACGCTGGCTCGACAGTGCGTGGCTCCAACCCGATGGCGACACAGCGCTGGCCGCGCTCCTCCTCGACAGCGCCGGCTGGACCCGCTCCGGGCCCGGCGCGCTTCGGGCCGACGCCCAGGGACGGCCGCTCCGCTTCACGATGGTCGGGCCCCGGCCGTACGAGAACCTGCTGACGGTCGTCCAGGCCCAGCTCCGGTCGGCCGGGTTGGACGCGCGCATCCAGCTGATGGAGGGGGCCGCCTACATCGCCGCGCTCCAGGACCCCGACGCGCGACCCGCGTTCATGGCGCTCGCCTTCTCGCCCGACGCCATCGTCCTGCCGAACCCGGGCGAGGAGCTCCGCACGGGCGGCGGCAGCAACCTCGCCTCGTATTCGGACCCGCAGGTCGACTCGCTCGTCGCCATCCTCGGGACCGTGATCGAGGACGGGCACCGGCGCGCGATCTATGCGGAGCTGCAGCGAAGAGTCGCCCTCGACGTCCCGATCGTCTACACGATCCATTCGCCGCGCATGCTGGCCGTCGGCCCGCGGCTCCACGGGGTCCGCGTAGACGTCAACGGTCCCTTCGCCTCCGCCGCGCGCTGGTGGATCGGGGACCCTGGCGCCGCCGAGCCGGCGGCCGCGCGGTGAGCGACTCGATCCGGGCACTGCCCGGCCGGCAGCGCGAGCGCGACCAGTTCGCCGCCCAGCTCGCCGCCGCCGCGCAGGGACGGGCCCGCATGCTGCTGTTCGAGGGCGAGCCCGGCATCGGCCGCTCCGCGCTCCTCGACGAGATCCAGGCCTCGCCACTGCTGCCCCGCCGACGGATCCGAGTACTCCGCATCGATCTCAACGATGGCGACCCGGGCGACGTCGTGCTCCGGGCCGCCCTCACCCTCGAGCGCTCCGGATGGTCCGGCCGGCTCGGCGGCCGCCGCACCGGCGCATTCGTCCGCAAGCTCCTGCCGGACTGGCTCGGCGCGATCCCCGGCATCGGGGACGTGCTCGAGGCCATCGCCGCCACCACCGAGGCCGTGCGCAAGCGCCGCCGCACGCGCCCGACCGAGCCCCGGTCCCAGCACGCGCGCGAGCTGGCCGCCGTCGCCCGGCGCCGGCCGCTCGCGCTGCTCCTCGATGATCTCCACCTGGCCGGCGATGAGGCCGTCGAGGCCCTGCGCCGCCTCGTCATCGATGCCGAGGGCGGCGTGCGGCTCCTCGTCGTCGCCACCTGCAGGGCCCCCAGGCTCGGTGCCCACCGCCAGGCCGTTCACCGCCTGCCCGAGCGGATGCCGGCCGACCGGCTGCTCCACCACCGCATGGAGCCGCTGACCCTCGACGAAATCCGGGAGTGGATCGAGCAGCGATACCCTCTCACTCACCCCGCCCAGTGGCTGGCGGGCGCCCTCCTCGACGAGGGCGGCGGCGTCCCCTCGGCCATGGTGGCCGATATGCACCGCCTTCGCGATGCCGGCGCCATCCTGCCCGCCGGCCACCGCTGGACCGTCGATCAGCCAAAGGCCGAGTTCGTATTCGCCTCCGACATCGAGCTCGACGCCTCCGACATCGCACTCCCCGAGCCGGTCTCGGCCGCCCTGCGCTCCGCCACCCGCCTGCCTCCCGAGTTCGACGCACTCGCGCTCGCCGGACTGCTCGGCGAGGATGAACTCGTGGTCGAGGACCGCCTCGCCGTCGCCGTCCGCGCCGGCGCGCTCGTCAACCTCGGCGTCGCCGATCTCGACAACGGCGACTTCTCCACCCGCTTCCGCTTCACTTCCAGTGCGCTCCGCTCCAGATTCCACAGGTCCGCTCTCGCAGACGGAATCCACTCCAACAGCTCCCACGGAGCGCGGGAATGACGGTCCCCGACCTCGGTCGACTCGAAGGCATATGGATCAAGCG
Source organism: Thermoanaerobaculia bacterium (assembly GCA_035544635.1). GTDB lineage: Bacteria > Acidobacteriota > Thermoanaerobaculia > Multivoradales > Multivoraceae > DATAFT01. The sequence goes on along the minus strand of DATKDQ010000299.1, from coordinate 3,051 downwards.
GTCCAGGGGCGGCCCTATGGATGCCGCCCCCACCGCCCGGCTGGATGCGGGCCAGGGCATCGCCGGCAACGCAAACCGGGGCGGTCGCCGCCAGGTCACCATCATCGAGCAGGAGGCATGGCGCCGCGTCACCGCCGGGCTCGACTCCAACGCCGACCCCTCCACGCGACGCGCCAACCTCATGGTCAGCGGCATCGACCTCCGTGACTCCCACGGCCGCACCCTCCGCATCGGCCGCTGCCGCGTCCGTCTCTTCGGCGAGACCCGGCCCTGCAACCTCATGGACGAGTCCCTCCCGGGCCTCCGCGAAGCACTCAAGTCCGACTGGAGCGGCGGCGCGTTCGGCGAAGTCCTCGATGATGGCGAGATCTCGATCGGCGATCCCGTCGCCTGGGAGGACGGGGCCGCCCGCCCGACCTGATACTTCGCGACCGTAAATTTCTGGAACCGTAACAGTCAACGATCCCTCGCTCGCGACGCCTCACCGGCCGCGCCGGCGTCGGGATCGCGCGGGTCGGGCGCGCCGATGGGCGTGCCGGTCCGCGGATCGATGAGGATGGCGTGCACGGCGCCCTGGCGGCCGCCGGCGCGGACGGTGTGGCCCATTGTCTGGAGGGCGGCCTGTCCGGCCTCGGTGATCCCGCCGGCCTCGATGCTGATGCGATCCGGAAGCCACTGGTGATGGAGGCGGGGCGAAGCGACGGCATCCTCGATGGTCATCTCGAAGTCGATGAGGTTGAGGGCCATCTGGAGCACCGTGTTGATGATGGTGCGGCCGCCGGGGCTGCCGAACACGGCGACGAGCCTGCCATCCCGGGCGAGGATGGTGGGGGTCATGCTGGAGAGCATCCGCTGTCGGGGCCGCACCAGGTTGGGCTCCGTCCCGATGAGGCCGGTCTCGGTGGTGAGGCCCGCGCGCGGGTTGAAGTCTCCCATCTCGTTGTTGAGGAGGAATCCGGCGCCGGGCACGACGATGCGGGAGCCGTACCCGGCTTCGAGCGTGTAGGTGACGGAGACCGCCATGCCGTCGCCATCCACGACGGAGTAGTGGGTGGTCTCGGGGCTCTCGTGGACGAGGGTGGTGTCCGACGGCGATGACGCCGCGGCGCGACGGGTGTCGATGGTGGATCGCAGCTCGGCCGCGTACTCCTTGCTCGTGAGTCGCAGCACCGGCACGTCGGCGAAGGCGGGATCGGCGAGGTGGCGAGCGCGGTCGCGGAAGGCGAGTCGCATCGCCTCGGCGAGGTGGTGGATGTAGGCGGGAGTGTTGTGTCCGAGGGATGCGAGGTCGAAGCCCTCCAGGATATTGAGCATCTGGACGAGCGCCACCCCGCCGCTGCTGGGCGGCGGCATGCTGTAGAGATCGTAGCCGCGGTACGTCCCGTGGATGGGGACGCGCTCCTTCGCCTCGTAGGCGGCCAGGTCGGCCTCGGTGATGATGCCGCCGCCGCGTCGCATCTCGGCGGCCAGCAGTGCCGCGGTTTCGCCGAGATAGAAGCCGTCGCGACCGTGGTCGCGGATGCGTTCGAGGGTGCGGGCGAGGTCGGGCTGGCGGAAGCGTTCGCCCTCGGCGTACGGCTGGCCGTCCTTCGAGAATGCGGCGACGGTGGCGGGGTATGCCTCGAATGCGCCGAGCGAGCCCGCCAGCGACCGCGTGAGTCCGAGCGGCAGGTCGAAGCCGTCGCGGGCCAGTGCGACGGCCGGCTGGACGAGCGACTTCCATTCGGCCGTACCGTACCGCTCGTGCGCGAGTGCGAACCCCGCCACTGTGCCCGGCACACCGACCGCGAGATGGCTGTAGTGGTGGATGCGGCTCGAGTACTCGCCGGCGGTGTCCAGGAACATGGTCGCATACGCGGCCTGCGGGGCCCTCTCGCGGAAGTCGAACGCGGTTGTCCTGCCGTCGAGGAAGCGGATCACCATGAACCCGCCACCGCCGATGTTGCCGGCCGCCGGGTAGGTGACGGCGAGCGCGAGACCGGTCGCAATGGCGGCGTCGACCGCGTTGCCGCCCCCGCGCAGGACCTCCGCCCCCGCTTCGCTCGCGATCGCGCTGGCGGAAACGACCAGGCCGTGCCCGGTGGGCGGAGTCGCCGGCGCGACGCTCGAGGGGGCGGGTGCCGCCGTGCACGCGGTCGCCAGGGCGAGGGCGGCGGGCAGGCGTCGGCGCGCGCGTCGCAGGTCGGTGATGCTCATTCAGCTCTCCTGGTGCAGTGACCCGGCGATGCTATGCCCGTTCTCTCCGCTTGCCGGCCGCGGGGGAGGTGTCGATGAGGAGGGCGATGACCAGCCCGATGATCTGAAGCGCCTGCCACTCCCCGCCCCACCAGTGCTGCACGGCGGTGTACCAGAGGAGCGTCGTGGGCAGGAAGAAGAAGCCGAGGATCGGCCAGAGCAGGCTGTCGAATATACCGGTGAACCATTCGGAGAACAGCCACAGGATGACGATCAGCAGGCGAGGCGTGATCAGCGCGAACAGCACGCCAAGGCAGGGCATGGACGGCTCCGGCGTTCGGGTCTGGTCGCGCGTGCGTGTCCTGGCATCGGGCGGCCACCGCATGGGTACGTCCTCTCGCTGCCTCGCGCAAGCTGCCTTGTCCCGGCGCCCGGCGGTGCCTATTTCAACGGGCGACCCGCGATCGGAGCGAACGTGATCATTCGAGAGAGTGAAGTCCTGGCGTACCACGACGGCGGCAATCCTGGCAAGCTGGAGGTGGTGCCGTCGAAGCCCTGTCTCACGCAACGCGACCTCGCGCTGGCGTACACGCCGGGAGTGGCGGTGCCCTGCCTGCGCATCCAGGAGCGACCGGATGATGCGTTCCGCTATACGGGTCGTGGCAATCTCGTCGCCGTGGTCACGAACGGCACGGCCGTGCTCGGCCTGGGCAACATCGGCCCGCTGGCGGGGAAGCCGGTCATGGAGGGGAAGGGCGTCCTGTTCAAGCGCTTCGCGGACGTCAACGTCTTCGACCTCGAGCTGGACACCGAGGACGCCGGCGAGCTGATCCGCTGCGTTCGCCTGCTCGAGCCGACGTTCGGCGGGATCAACCT
>DATKDQ010000298.1:0-2745 GCA_035544635.1 Thermoanaerobaculia bacterium | reverse complement strand
GAACACGCCGACTCCAGCCAACACCTCGACGCCCACGCCCACGCCCACCTGGACCCCCGTTGCCAGCCCGACGCCGACTTCCGAAGGGATCACGCTCTCGGCCGTCGGCCGCAAGGTCAAGGGACTCCAGAAGGCCGACCTCTCCTGGGACCCCCCCGGCAGCGGGACCGTCGACGTGCTCCGCAACGGTGCGAAGCTCTACGACACCCCGAACGACGGGTTCCACACCGATCCCATCGACGGGCGCGGCGGGGGGACATACACGTACCAGGTCTGTCTCTCGCCGCCCTCCACGACCTGCTCGAACACGGCGAGCGTCACGTTCTAGTCGGGCAGCCGGGTGCACGAAAGGACGCCGAGAAACCGACGCAGCATGTGCGTCTCGGCCAGCGTCGTCCTGGTCTTGGCTGCTGTCGGCTCGTTGTGCTGCTCCACTGGGGGCGAAGCGCCCGCGGCGGGACCAAGAGCGGCGCCGGCGCAATCCGAGGCCGAGACCTCGATCGGGGAGGAGCGCGTGCCGGATCAGGACGACGATGGCGAGACGGTCCGCCTCGAGGGCGTGCTCACCGGCGAGGGCATCGAGTGCCAGGCGCTGCGGACGGCCGACGACGAGCTCTACACCCTGACCGGTGATCTCGAAGGCTTCGCGACCGGCGATCGAGTGAGGATCGAGGGCCGGGTCGCGCGATTCTCGATCTGCATGCAGGGAACGACCGTGACGGTCGAGCGCATCGAGCGGGTCGGGTAAGCCGCCGCGGCGCTCTCAGATCGGCCGCGCGATCGCCAGCCAGGCGGCGATTCCGCCGAGCACCGGAAGCAGGAAGAAGAGCGGCACGCGCAGGCCGGGCGCGCGCCGGATGACCACCAGCGACACGCTCATCAGGATCCAGATGACGATCTTGAGCCAGATCCACAGCGGGAAGCCGAAGTTGCTGCGCGCGATGATGCCGAGGCCGGTCAGGAGGATGAGCACCAGGCCGACGCCGTGGCCGATCGCGCCGAGCTTGCGACCCCGAGGGTCGTCCGCGGCGCCGAGGCACAGCGCCCCGACGGCGGCGAAGAGGAGGAACCCACCGACGATGTGCGCTGCGATCTCGAACATGGGCCCTCCCTCCCGGAACGGGAACGTTTTCCCCGCGAGGCCGTAGAAAGACTACCATCCGGCGCGCGCATCCGGCGCGCGTCCGGACGGCTCACGACGGTGTGGCAAGATCTCGCGCGAGGCTCGCAGCCATTTGACGCGACGCGGCTCACGATTTCGCGGCATCCTGTGGGGCGGCATCCTGCTGGTGGCGGGCACCTGGTTCCTGCTGCAGCGGCTCGGCCTCGACCTGCCGAACTTCTTCTCGGCCCTGTGGCCGATCTTCCCGTTCATGTTCGGCGCCGCGTTCCTGGTCACCTACTTCACGGGTGAATGCAAGGACCCCGGCCTGGTGTGGCCGGGTACGTTCGGCGTCCTGGTCGGCCTCTTCTTCTTCCTGTTCAGCTTCGGCGTCTTCGACTGGGAGCGGATGGACCAGCTCTGGCCGGTGTTCCCGCTCATCGTCGGGCTCGCGTTCCTCGCCACCTGGGTCGCCGGCGGCCTGAAGCAGACCGGGCTTCTGGTGCCGGCGCTGATCACGCTCGCGGTGGGCGGAGGCGGGCTCGGATTCGAGCTCGGGGCCCTCGACGCGCGCACCCTCAACGCGCTGTGGCCGCTGGCGCTGGTTCTCTTGGGGGCGTTGATGATCGCGCGCAGCCTGCGCCGGCCTCGAGCCTGAGCGCCGCCTATTGCCGACGGAAGCTCTGGTCGAGACGGATCAGCCACAGGCCCTCGCGCACCTCGCCGTCGCGGTCCCACACCACGTGGGCGAGGATCTCGTCGCCCTGCGGAGCGATCGCGAAGTCGTCGACGATCGCGGCCCCGAGCGACTCGCGCGACGACGGGTGGTTGAAGAACGTCAGGCGCTCCTTGCCCGAGCCGTCGGCGTTCATGATCCAGAGATCGCGGAGCTGCTCCAAGGGCAGCGACGTCTCGCGTCCGAGCGCGATCTCGCTCGCCGACGCCCAGACGATGCGGTCGCCCTTGACCGTGTAGCGCGCCTGCTCGTCCCAGGCGCGGTTGGTGTGCGTGAGGCGCTCGACCGCTCCGGTCTCGAACGCGAGGTGATGGACGTCCATCCCGTTCTCGGGCTGGCCCGCCACCAGGTTCCCGGCGAGGAGCGCGCCGCGGTCGTCGGGAGTGAAGCTCGAGCCGGCGAGGAACCGGCGCTGCGCGCCCGGCTCGAAGGTACGCGGCTTGGCGAGCCGGGGAACGGCGCCGCCTTTCCACGGCGACACCCGCAGCACCCATTCCCCCCAGCGCCCGACCCGGCTCCGGACCCGCTCGCTCCACATGAGCTCGCCGCCCTCGTGCGAGAACTCGGGATCGAGCACCGCGCCGCCCCGCTCGTGGACGCGCGTGAGCTGCCAGAATCCCTTGCCGTCGCGGCGCATCGCCCACAGCTCGCTGTGGAGGCCGCGATCCGCGGTGGCGAGCTCCACCGGTCCCAGCCCGAGCTGCCTCGCCGAGCCCTGGACCTGGAACACGATCCACTCGCCCGAGGGGTGCCAGGTCGGGTTGATGCAGTTCTCGCGGCGCAGCTCGAGCGGATCGCAGGTCAGGCACCGCTCGAACGTGCCGTCGCGCTTCATGATCCACAACTGATAGTTGCCGCGCTCGGCCGCCGGACGATCGAACGCCAGCCAGTCGCCCTGCGCCGCCCA
>DATKDQ010000297.1:0-4254 GCA_035544635.1 Thermoanaerobaculia bacterium | reverse complement strand
CTCGAGCGCGCGGATCTCGGCCACCACCTCGCGCAGCGGCCGGCTGCGCTGCGCTCCGCGCGTGCTCGGGATGACGCAGAAGGCGCAGCGCATGTCGCAGCCGTCCTCGACCTTGACCAGCGCCCGGGCGGTGCCGAACTCGAGCCGCACGTACGACACCGGCACGCGCGACGGCGCCGGCTCGTCTGCCCGCACCAGGAGCCGCACCGGCTCGTCTGCTGGGTGGTCGGGGCGCGCCCGTTTGCTCGCCAGGCCGCTCGCCGCCGGCCGGGCCGTCCCGACGCGCACGGACTCGGAAAACGCGCGCGCCACCAACTCGACCAGGCGGTCCTTGTCGCGATTGTCGACGACGAGATCGACCCCGAGGCGCGCGGCCTCCTCCGGTTGGGCGGTGGCATGGCAGCCGGTCAGCACGGTGCGCGGCCGGTGCCGCTCGCGGGCGCCGCGGCGAGCCGCCTTGCGGGAGTCGCGCGCGGCGAGGTGGGTGACGGTGCAGGAGTTGACGATGTGGACGTCGGCGTCGGCAAGCGTGCCCACGACGGCGTGCCCGCGCGCGCGGAACTGTCGAGCGAGCGCGTCGACCTCCGCCTGGTTGAGCTTGCAGCCGAGATTGCTCAGGAAAACGCGCACTTACATCGCGGTGGTAGAAAACCCGGCGTCGACGAAGTGAATCTCGCCGCTGACGCCGCTCGCGAGGTCGGAGAGCAGGTACACGGCGGCCTTCCCGACGTCGTCGGTGTCGACATTACGGCGGAGTGGAGCGCGCTCGGCGGCGACCTCCAGCAAGCCGCGCAGCCCCGAGACGCCGGAGGCCGCGAGCGTCTTGATCGGCCCCGCGGAAATGGCGTTGACGCGGATCTCCTTCTCGCCGAGGTCGCGCGCCAGGTAACGGACGCCGGCTTCGAGCGCCGCCTTCGCGATCCCCATCACGTTGTAGCTCGGCAGCGCCTTGGTCGCGCCGTAATAGGTCATGGCGAGGATCGCGCCGCCGGGGACGAGCAGTGGCTCGGCGGCTCGCGCCAGCGCGAGCAGCGAGAAGGCGCTGATGTCGAGGGCCTTCTGGAACCCGGCGCGGGAGGTGTCGATGGTCCGGCCGGAGAGGTCCTCGCGCTCGGCGAACGCGATCGAATGCACCAGGAAATCCAGGCGTCCCCAGTCGGCGCGCACCCGCTCGAACACGGCCTCGATCTCGCCGTCGCGGGTGACGTCGAGAGGCAGGACGAGCTGCGAGCCCACGCTCGCGGCCAGCGGTCGCACCCGGCGCTCGAGCGCCTCGCCCTGATAGGTGAACGCGAGGTCGGCGCCGTGGCGGTGGGCATGACGCGCAATGCCCCAGGCGATCGAACGGAAGTTGGCGACACCCACGATGAGGCCGCGGCGCCCGGCGAGAAGCCCGCCTTCGATGCGCGCCAGGTCCTCCGCCGCGTTGTGCTCGCTCTCGCTCATGCCCGTCCCCCGTTGCCGCGCGTGGCGTCCGGTCCGATCGCGCCGCCGGAGGACACCCTCCGCGTCGTCGAGCCTCCGCACGCAGGCCGCCTTGCGAGGTGGATGCTCACAGCAGCCCGGTGACCCGGACCACTTCCTCGAACGTCGTCGATCCCTCGGCGAGTCGCTGCAGCGCCGACTGGCGCAGCGTGCGCATGCCGTTCTTCACCGACTCGCGCTTGATCAGCGGCGCATCGGCGCGGGTCTGGATCAGGTGCTTGATCGCGTCGTCGACCGGCATGACCTCGAAGATGCCGACGCGGCCGCGATACCCGGTGCCGCGGCACTCGTGGCAGCCTTTGCCCTCCATCACCTGCACCTTCTTGCCGGTCGGCACGGACAGACGCAGTGTCTGCACCTCGTCGCGCGTCAGATAGCGCACCGTGGAGCAACGGGCGCAGATGCGCCGCACCAGGCGCTGCGCCATCGTGCCCACCAGGGTCGAGCTGATGAGGAAGGGCTCCACCCCGAGATCGAGCAGACGAGAGACCGAGCTCGCCGAGTCGTTGGTGTGGAGCGTCGAGAACACGAGGTGGCCGGTGAGCGCCGCCTGGATGGCGTACTGCGCGGTGTCCTGATCGCGAATCTCGCCCACCATGATCACGTCGGGATCCTGACGCAGCACGTGACGGAGCGCCTCCCCGAAGGTGATTCCGATCTTGGCCTGCACCGCGATCTGGTTGAACTCCTCGCACACGATCTCGATCGGGTCCTCGATCGTGGTGATGTTGATCTCGCGGTTCGCGATGGTGCGCAGCGCGGAGTAGAGGGTGGTGGTCTTGCCGGAGCCGGTGGGCCCGGTCACCAGGATGATGCCGTGCGGCCGCGAGATGAAGTCGTTGAAGACCTCCATCTCGTCGGCGTAGAAGCCGAGCTGCGGGAGCTCCATGGTGAAGGTCTCGGGATCGAAGATCCGCATCACGACCTTCTCGCCGAATGCGACCGGCAGCGTCGAGACCCGCAGCTCGACCTCCTGGCCGCGCCGCTCGGTCTTGACCCGGCCATCCTGGGGCCTGCGCTTCTCGGCGATGTCGAGGCGGGCCACCGTCTTGATGCGGCTCACGACCGCGCGGTGCACGAGCTTGGGGAGCTTCTGGATGTCGTGCAGCACGCCGTCGATGCGGAAGCGCACCAGCGAGAGGTCGCGCTTGGGCTCGATGTGGATGTCCGACGCGCGGGTGTCGTAGGCGTGCTGGAGCATGAACTCGACGGCGTTGACGATGTGCGCGTCGCTCGACTCGATCTCGGTCTCGTTCTTCATGCGAACGAGTTGCTCGAGGTTGCCGAGGTCGAGCCCGGACTGCAGATCCTGGGCGGCCCGCTTGACGGAGTGACGCAGCCCGTAGAACTCGGTGAGCGCGCGCAGGATGTCGGGCTCGGAGGCGACCACCAGCTCGACGTCGCGGCCGGAGAGACGGCGGAAGTTGTCGATCCCCTCGAGATCGAACGGGTTGGCGCAAGCGAGCCGCAGCTTGCCGTTCGTCATCTCGAGCGGGACCATGCGGTGCCGGCGCGCGAACGGGCGCGACACCTCCGACTCGATGAGCTCCGCGTTGAGGCGGAGCGGATCGATATGGACGTGGGGAAGGCCGGCGTCCTGCGCGATCGCCTGGGCGATCACGTCCTCGTCGACCACGGCCCCTGGCCGCCGCTTGCTGGAGAAGGCGAGCCGGTTCACCAGGTCGTAGGCGGCGGAGCGTTGCTCGTAGGACCGCGCGCCCGCCTTGGGCAGCAGGCGAGCCTCGTGGCGGAGCTGGACCGCCTGCTCCTGGCTGATCTCGCCCTGGCGCTCCAGCACGTCGGCGATGAGCTGCGGGCTCAGAGTAGTCATGATCCTCGTGCGCCGGTCGATGCGAACGGTCAATTCTAGCCGAAGCGCGCGAGACGGGTTGCTATGATCCGCCACGGCGCGGCCTTCGGCGCGCGCCTTTCGACGGTGGCAAGGAGAGCCTGATGGTGGACGACGGGTGGGACGATGGATCGATGCCCGAAGGTCGAGCGCTGGCTGCGGGGCCGCCCCGGCGCCGGCTCGACCTGACCGGCCGCGGGCGCCGGGGGTGGGCTCCCGCGGCGTTCGCCTCCGCGGTGGCGTTCGCCGCCTTCGCCGCCGGGGCTGCCGGCCAGCCGGCGCGCGAGCTGGAGAAGATCGAGCTTCCGCCCGGCTTCTCGATCGAGGTCTGGACCGACGAAGTGCCGGGCGCTCGTTCACTCACCCGCGGGCCGGACGGGATCCTCTTCGTCGGCACGCAGCGCGCGGGCAACGTCTACGCCGTGGTCGACAGCGACGGCGACCACGAGGTGGATGCGGTGCACACCGTCGCCACCGGCCTCACCCAACCCAACGGCGTCGCCTTTCGCGACGGCTCGCTCTACGTGGCCGAGATCAGCCGGATCCGGCGCTACGACGACATCGCACGAAAGCTCGAAAGCCCGCCCGAGCCGGTGGTGGTGGCCGACGACCTTCCGACCGAGCGGCACCACGGCTGGAAGTTCATCGCGTTCGGTCCCGACGGCAAGCTCTACGTGCCGGTGGGCGCGCCGTGCAACGTCTGCCCGGTGGCGGACCCCTACGCCGCGATCCTGCGCATGAACCCCGACGGCAGCGGGCGCGAGGTGTTCGCGCGCGGGGTACGAAACACCGTCGGCTTCGACTGGCATCCCGAGACCGGGGAGTTGTGGTTCACCGACAACGGCCGCGACCTGATGGGCGATGACATCCCGCCCGACGAGCTGAACCACGCGCCCAGAGCCGGCCTCCACTTCGGGTTT
>DATKDQ010000296.1:0-20088 GCA_035544635.1 Thermoanaerobaculia bacterium | reverse complement strand
GCGCTCGCCTACGCCAACACCTACCACGTCGGGATGTCGAGCCTCGGCTTCCAGCGGGTGTGGGAGCTCGTGCACCGCCGGCCGGGCTGGACCTGCGAGCGCTTCTTCGCCGACGGGGAGGGCCATCCGGTCTCGGTCGAGCACGACTCCCCGCTCGCCGCCTTCGGCTGCGTCGCGTTCTCGGTCTCGTTCGAGGAGGACTACGTGAACCTCCTCGCGATGCTGCGGCGTGCGGAGATCCCCCTGCGCCGGCGCGACCGCGACGCGGACCATCCGCTGGTCGTGATGGGCGGCTCGTGCGCCGCGATCAACCCGCTCCCGATGTCGGAGTTCGTCGACGTCTTCGCGCTGGGCGCGGCGGAGAACTTGCTGCCCACGCTCCAGCCGCTGCTCGAGGAGGAGACCTCGCGCGAGGCGGTGCTCGAGCGGCTGGCGGCGAGCCCCGGATTCTACGTCCCCGCGCATCACCGGCCCGAGGATGACCCCGAGCTTTCGAGCGTGACCGGCAAGCTGCGCAAGCTCGAGATCTCGGCGGAGCAGATGCGCCGGACCGGCTCGCTGCCGACCAGCACGATCGTCACTCCCCGAACCGAGTTCACCGACAAGTTCTTAGTCGAGATGTCGCGCGGCTGCCCCGAGAAGTGCCGCTACTGCTGGGCCACGTTCGGCATGGGCACCTTCCGCTGGCACCCGGCGGACTTCATCCTGGGGTCGCTCGAGCGCGCGCGCCGCGTGACCGACCAGCTCGGGTTCCTCGCCACCGCCGTGGGCGATCACCCCGAGGTCGAGCGCATCCTCGAGCAGGCGCGCCTCATGGGGTTCCGCACCTCGGTGTCGTCGATCCGGATCCCCGCCGTGACCGAGCCGGTGCTCGAAGCGCTGCACGGCTCGGGCGACCGCTCGATCACGCTCGCGCCCGAGACCGGCTCGGACGGCCTGCGCGCGAAGATGGGCAAGCCGATCACCAACCGGTTCCTGCTCGAGAAGATCAAGCTCATCTTCGAGGCCGGGTTCACCCAGCTCAAGCTCTACTTCATCGTCGGCCAGCCCGAGGAGACCGAAGAGGACGTCGCCGCCATCGTCGACCTCGGCCGCCAGGCGCGCGAGATCATGCTGGCGCGCGCGCGGGTCACGGGTAGCATCGGCCACATCCATCTCGGCGTGAGCATCCTGGTCCCGAAGCCCTTCACCCCCTGGCAGCGGGTGCCGCTCGACGACGAGCGCAGCCTGAAGCGGAAGCTGGCGCTCCTGAAGCGCGGGGTCGCGCGCCTGCCGAACGTCTCGGTGGGACCGGTGTCGCTGCGCATGGCGAAGTGGCAGACCTACATCTCGCGCGCGGGGAGCGACGCCGCCGAGGCACTCGAGGCGGCGGCGAGCGGCGAGCACCTGTCCGCGGTGCTGCGCCGCTTCGCGCACCGCGTCGATCCCGAGGTCTACGGCGAGAAGAACGGCGACCTGCGCTGGCACTTCATGCGCGCCGGGTGAGCCCGGGCGAGCTCGGCTGCAGGATGCCGACCCGCTCCGGCGCCAGCGCGATCTCGACCGGGAGCGCGAGCCGCATCGGATCACCGTCGATCTGGACCCAGACCTCGCCTTCGCCCTCGATCCGGGCGGAGGTCCCCTGCCAGCTTGCGAAGTCGGCGCGCGACCGGTGAGTCCCCGTGAGGACGTCGAGTGCGAGCTCGAGCATCGCGAGTCGGCCCCTGCCCGCGAACACCGCGAAGTCGAGGCGGCCGTCGAGCGGATCCGCACGCGGCGTGATCTCGAAGGGCCCGCCGTAGTAGCGGATGTTCGACGCCGCGATGAACGTGCCCGCGGCGCGGCGCTCGCCGGCGACGAGGGTGTGCGTGGGCGAGCCGTAGGTCTTGAGGGCCGCCAGCGCCTGCGCCGCGACCGCGAGCCGGCCGAAGCGCCTCTTCGCGTGCTGGGAGACCCGGCGCAGGATCTCGGAGTCGACGCCCACGGTGACCATCATCAAGAAGGGGATCGCGGCGCCGTCCCCGCATCGCCCGACCCCCATGGGCCGGGCGATGCCGACGTCGAGCGCGCGGACGTCGAGGGACGGCGCTCCGCCCTGGTCGAGGCGCCCGGCGGGGGGGGCGGCGCGGTAGAGCGTGGCGGCTTTCACCGGATGCGCGGGGATGCCGAGCGCGAGCGCCAGCACGTTCGTGGTGCCGCCGGGGAGGATCGCGAGCGGCACGGCGGTGCCGAGGAGGGCGACCGCGATCTCGCGCAGCGTGCCGTCGCCGCCGAGCCCGAAGATGACGTCACAGCCGCCCCGCCGGCAGGCGTCGGCCGCGAGCGCCGTGGCGTGGCCGGGCTCGGTGGTCGGCGCGACCGTCAGGTCGAAGCCGTGGGCGTGGAGAATCGCGCGGATCTCGGGGATCCGATCGGCGTACCGCCGCCCGCCGGAAGCCGGGTTCCAGATCAGGAGCGCGGGCCGGGGGCTCGGCAAGTCTTCTGGTGGCCCCTAGAACAGCGTGGGCGCCGACGGCTTCGGCGTGATCCCCAGATGGCGGTAGGCACGCTCGGTGGCGACCCGCCCCCGCGGCGTGCGCTGCAGGAAGCCCTCCTGGATGAGGAAGGGCTCGTAGATGTCCTCGAGCGTGCCGCGGTCCTCGCCGATGGCGGCGGCGATGGCCTGGATCCCGGCGGGGCCGCCCTGGTAGTGGTCGATCAATGTGGTGAGGATCTTGCGATCGACCTCGTCGAAGCCGAGCTCGTCGACCTCGAGCAGGTCGAGCGCGTACCGCGCTGCCTTGCCGTCGACGTGTCCTTCCCCTTCGACCTGAGCGAAATCACGGACGCGGCGCAGGAGCCGGTTCGCGATCCGCGGCGTGCCGCGGCTGCGGCTCGCGATCACCACGCTGCCCTCGTCGTCGAGCGGGATCCCGAGCAGGCGCGCCGAGCGCACCAGGATCTGCGAGAGATGGTCGGGGCGGTAGAAGTCGAGGCGATGGACGATGCCGAAGCGCGCGCGCAGCGGCGCGGTGATGAGGCCGGCGCGCGTGGTGGCGCCTACCAACGTGAAGCGCGGCAGGTCGACCTTCACGCTCTGCGCCGCCGGACCGTGCCCGAGCAGGAGATCGACCTGGAAGTCCTCGATCGCCGGATAGAGGATCTCCTCGACCGCCGCCGGCAGCCGGTGGATCTCGTCGATGAACAGCACCTGCTTGGGCTCGAGGTTCATCAGGATGTTGACCAGGTCGCCGGCGCGCTCGAGCACCGGTCCGGAGGTCGATTTGAACGAGACCTCCATCTCGTTGGCCACGATCGAGGCGAGCGTCGTCTTGCCGAGCCCCGGCGGTCCGAACAGGAAGACGTGATCGAGCGCCTCGCCGCGACCCTTCGCCGCCTGGATGAAGATGCGCAGGTTGTCGACGATCCGCTCCTGGCCGACGTAGTCGACCAGGCGCCGCGGGCGCAGCGAGACTTCCGCCTGCAGGTCGTCGCTCGACGCGCTCGCCGAGAGGATCTCGCGCTCGGGGGGCATGCGGGACGTAGTGTACGGCAGAGCGGGCTCCGCACCAGCGACGGAGTCGACGACTCCGCCTTACGCCCGCGACAGCTTCTTGAGGCTGAGGCGGAGCAGGTCCGCGAACGGCGCCTCGGCGCCGGCCTCCTGCTGGGCCGCGCCGGCCGCTCTCTCGGCATCGCCCTGGCGATAGCCGAGGTTGACCAGCGCCGAGACCAGGTCGGCCGTTGGGCTCGCGGGCAGTGGCGACGGCTCGCGGCGCAGCTCCTCCAACATGCGTGTCGATACGTCGCGGAGCTCGACCACCATCCGCTCCGAGGTCTTCCTGCCGACCCCGGGAATGCGCGTGAGTCGCGCCAAGTCGGCCGCGGCGAGGGCGTTCAAGAGGTCGTCCCAGACCATCCCCGAGAGGATCACCTGCGCCAGGCGCGGGCCGATGCCCGAGACGCCGAGGAGCGCCTCGAACACCCGCTTCTCCGGCTCGGTCGCGAAGCCATAGAGATCGAGCGCGTCCTCCCGCACGTGGGTGCGGATGAAGAGCTCGATCGGCTCCCCCGGCCGGGCGCGCTCGATCGCGGAGTAGGTCGAGACCGGGATGTTGACGCTGTAGCCGACGCCGGAGACGTCGAGCAGCACGCGGTCGGGCGAGCTCTGCAGGACGCGGCCGCGCAGGAAGCCGATCACGCCGCGATCATAGGCGACGCGCCGTCCGCGGCGCTGAAGACACGCGAGCGAAGGGGGTCGTATGCGCGCCACCCCCGAAGCGAGCCCGCGGCGCCAAGAACCCCTCCTAGCCGGTCCGCAGCGCGCCGAAGGACTCCAGGATCTCCTGGTTGTAGTGCACGTCGAGCTGCGTTCGCCGCTGCTCGATCAGGGAGAGGAACAGGTTCTGGATGCGCCGCTCGGTGATCTGCTCGCGCAGCTCCGCGCGCCGTCGCCCCAGCTCGGCGGGATCCCAGCGCGTGCGCTCGTCCACCTGGAAGAGGACGGTCCCGGTGCGGGTCGAGACCGGCCCGCCGACGCCGCCCTGCTCGAGCGCGAACACGGCCTCTGCCAGCGCCGGCTCACGGCCCAGATCGCCGATCTGACCACTGCGACCGAAGGGTCCGGCCGACTTCACCTCGACGCCGAGCTCGGAGGCGACCTCCTCGATCGACGCGCCCGCGCGGAGCTTGTCCGCCGACTGGCGCAGGGCCTGGACGGCCGCCTCCTTGGCCTTCTCGGCCGCGACCGCCTCGCGCACCCTGTCCTCGACTTCGGCGAGCTCTGGCAAGCGGGCTTCCTCGATCTGGGCGACACGGAGAATCACCCAGCCGCGCGTGGTCTCGATCGGCTCCGAGACCGCGCCGCGCTCGAGCTCGAAGGCGCTGGTCGTGAACGGCGTGCCACGGCCGAAGCCCGGCACGTTGTCCTCACGCGCGAAGGGCCCCGCGCTCTCGAAGACGACGCCCTCGCGGCCCTCGGCCAGGGCGGCGAGGCCGGAGGCGTCGGAGATCTTGTCCTTCTTCACCCTGGCGTGAAGCTCCTGAATCAGGGTCGCGGCCGCCGACTGGGAGCGCTCGCCGAGGAGCCGGCTCTGGATCCGGGGCCGCACCGCCTCGAAATCGGCGACGCCGCCCTCGCGGCGGTCGAGAACCTCCACCAGGTGGAGACCCTTCTGGTTGATGAGGTCGCTCTCGATCGGGCCCACCAGGTCTCCCGGATTGGCCGCGAACGCCGCCTCCTCCATGGCGGGGCTGTAGCGCCCTCGGCTGAACAGACCGAGGTCCCCACCGCGCTCCTTCGTGGTCTCGTCCTGCGAGTGCGCGCGGGCGAGCGCGGCGAAGTCCTCGCCGGCCGCGATACGCCGCTTCAGATCCTCGATCTGCGCGCGGGCGCGAGCGACCTCCTCCTCACCGTCCGCCGTGAGCAGGATGTGGCGGGCACGCACCTGCTCTTCCGCGGTGAATTCTTCGGGGTGGTCGTCGTAGTACGAGCGCAGCTCGCTCTCTTCGAGCTGGACGGTGGCCCGCAGGAGCCGCGGCTCCACCACCAGGTGATCGACCGAGCGCCGCTCCGGCGCGCGGAAGTCGGCTCGATGCTCCTCGAAATAGGCCTCGAGCTCGGGCGGCTCGACGTCCACCGGAGCGTCGAGCAGCCTGGCGTCGACCTGCAGATAACGGATCGCGGCCCGCTCCACCTCGTCGCGGTAGGCGTTCTCGATCTCCTGGTCCGAGACGTGGAGCGTTTGGACCAGGACGTCGTGCAGCTTCCGGATCAGAATCTCGCTCCTCACCTCGCGCTCGAAGTCGGCGACGGTGAAGCCGTTGGCGCGCAGGGTCCGGGCGTACTCCTCCTGACCCACGAAACGACCGCTCTCGTCCGCGAACCCCGGCACGTCGAGGATCTCCTTGCGGACCTCCTGCTGGCTGACCTCGAGCCCGATCCGCCGCGCCTCGGCGACGAGGATGCGCTGCGCCACCAGGCCGTCGAGAGCCTGGACGGCGAGGCCGAGCTGGCGTCCCAGCTCGGGGGTGTAATTCGCTCCGTAGATCGACTGCGCCTGCCGCTCGCTCTGCTGGTACTGGCGGCGGAAGTCGTCGAAGGTGATGGTCTCGTCGCCGACGGTGGCGGCCGTTCGATCGGCGCTCTGGCCCTGGAAGCCGGCGCCGCCGAAGTCGACGAAGATGAGCAGCACGAAGCAGGCGATGACCACCCACAGCACCCACACCAGCTTCTTGAGATTGTCGCGAAAGACCTTGAGCATGGGGGAAAACCTGCCTCCGTGGGCCGGCGCGGGGGGTCACTCTACCAACCGACCTTTGGGGCGGCAACCAGGGCGGAGCCTTACGCCCGTGGCCCTCCCTCACGGGGTTGCCAGGCCAGGGGCAGTTCCCGGTGACCGCGGCGGTTCTGCTTATAGATTCCATGCTATATTTCTGAGTCTTCTCGGCGAACGCGGAAGGAGACCTGCAGTGGCCCGCCGGATGAGAAGGACGGCCTCTTGGTACAGCGTTTCGGAGGAGACGCTGCGGGCCCTCCTCGGCCTGGCCGTCGGGACCGCGATCCTGGTCGGCGGGTACCGGTCCTATCTGGCATGGGACCAGTACACCATCGAGCGCCGGGCCACCGAGACGTTGAACGGCGCGCGCAGCCTGCTCGATACGCTCAGCGGCGGGGACACCTTCACCGGTCATCGGAAGGAGATCAGCCAGGCGTCGCTGAACCTGCGCGAGGCCGAGCAAGCCTGGGAGCAGGGCTCCTACCGCTCGGCGCTGTCCAAGGCGCAGGTGAGCCGAGGTCTGCTGCTCGACGTTCTCGACTCGGTCCAGAACCCGGGCCGGCGCGGCGAGGCGCGGTTCATCTACGTCGAGGGGGAGGTCGAGTACCGGCGCGGCGAGACCGGACGCTTCCGGCGCGCGCGGCCCCGCGACGTCCTGCACGAGGGCGACTACGTGCGTTCGTCGGACCAGGGTTCCGCCGAGATCCTGTTCGACGGCGACGGGACCCTCTTCACGGTGCGGCCCGGAACCATGCTGAAGATCCAGGCGCGACTGCGGCTCCGGGGGCGCGGCGAGCCAGTCCGCATGGAGTATGGCTGGGTCGATCTCGAGACCTCGCGCCGGCCGAGTGGCGTCGAGACCGAGCACGCGAGAATTCGGCTCGAGACCGACTCCGAGGCGACCGTGACCTACGAGCAGGCGACCGCCAGCGCTCGGTTCGCGGTCGGCAGGGGAACGGCGCAGGTCGCGGCCATCGAGAGTGGTCACGTGCGCCAGCTCGAGCAGCTCGAGCAGGTGCTGGCCCGGGCCGAAGCGCTCGGCCGCACCACCGGTCTCCTCGACCAACCCCGGGTGATCGGGCCGCCCAACGGCTTCGACCTCATGCTCGACCGCACCCGGGAGGTGGTCCTGTCCTGGAACCCCGTCCCGGGCGCCACCGCTTACCAACTCCAGGTCTCCCGCAGCCGGCTCTTCGGCGAAGCCGTCATCGATCGGCGCCGCACCTCGACCAAGGCCACCCTGGGGGTCAACTCCGAGGGCAACTTCTACTGGCGGGTCGCCGCCTACGGCGGCGACGGGGTGCTCGGCCCGTGGAGCTCGCTTCGCAAGTTCCGAGCCCTTTCCATGGGCGGCATCGGCTGGAAGGACACCGTTCCTCCCGAGATCGAGCTCGCCAAGGTGACGGTGAACGGCAACATCGTGATCGTCACCGGGCGCACCGAGCCGGGGGTCCGGCTCGAAGTGGACGGGCAGCGCGCCCCGGTAGCGGCGGACGGCTCGTTCACCATGTCGGTGACGCCGGCGTCGGAGGGGCTGGTCGACGTCGTGGTGTCGGCGGTCGACGCCTCCGGCAATCGCAGCGAGGCCAGGAGGCAGGTGTTCATCGAAACCCTATGAACGAAGCGGCCTCCCCGAAGGGGTCCGTCGAACCCGAGATCACGGTGGCGCAGCAGCGATCCCGGGTGAGTTTCTGAGCTAGATTAAGGCAATGCCCTCGCTCCTCCGCTTTTTTTCGAACGATCTCGCGATCGATCTGGGGACCGCCAACACCCTCGTCTTCGTCGCCGACCGCGGGATCGTCGTCCGGGAGCCTTCGGTGGTCGTCATCAACAAGAAGACCAACAAGATCGAGGCGGTGGGCAACGCCGCCAAGGAGATGCTGGGGCGGACCCCCGGCAACATCGAGTCGGTGCGCCCGATGAAGGACGGCGTCATCGCCGACTTCGACATCGCCGAGAAGATGCTCAAATACTTCATCCGGCAGGCGCACGGCGGTCGCCGGTTTCCCGCCCGGCCCAGAATCGTGATCGGCGTTCCCTCCGAGATCACCCCGGTCGAGAAGCGGGCGGTCCGCGAGTCGGCGATGAGCGCCGGGGCGTCCGAGGTGTTCCTGGTCGAGCAGGCGATGATGGCCGCGATCGGCGCCGGGCTGCCGGTGACCGAGCCTTCGGGAAACATGGTGGTCGACATCGGCGGCGGCACCACCGACGTGGCGGTGATCTCGCTCTCCGGAACCGTGTACTGCCGGTCACTGCGGGTGGCCGGGAACGAGCTCGACGACGCCATCGTCCAGTACCTCAAGCGCAAGTACAACCTGCTCATCGGCGAGCGGACGGCGGAGCAGATCAAGATCGAGATCGGCTCGGCCTATCCGCTCAAGGAAGAGCTGACGATGGAGATCAAGGGCCGGGACTTGGTCGAGGGCGTGCCCAAGACTCTCACCATCCGGGACTCGGAGATCCGGGAGGCCCTGTCCGAGCAGGTCGGCGGCATCGTCGAGGTGGTGCGATGGGCGCTCGAGCGCACGCCGCCCGAGCTCTCCGCCGACATCATGGACAAGGGGATCGTGCTCTCGGGCGGCGGCGCTCTCCTGCGCGGCCTCGATCAGCGCCTGCGCGACGAGACCGGGCTGCCGGTGGTGCCGGCCGAGGACCCGCTGGCGTCGGTGGTGCTGGGGACCGGCCGCGTGCTCGAGGACATCGATCTGCTGCGGAAGGTGTCGCTGCTGTGACGCGGGGACGCGGGACCACGCTCGGCGTTCTCACCCTACTCTTGGCCCAGCTCGTCCTGCTCACGTCCCAGGTGCGCGACGAGGATAGCGGGGGGACCCGCCTCGAGGCGCTCGCGCTGCGTCTGATGGCGCCGGCCACGCGCCTGGTGCGCGGGACGGTGAACCTGGTCGCCGCCGCCGGCTCCGAGCTGCGATCCAACGACGCGCTGCGCGCGGAGCTGAGCCGGCTCGAGGAGGAGGTCCAGGCCCTGCACCTGGAGCGGTTGCGCCTGCGCACGGTCGACGATCAGGTGGAGCGGTTGTCGAACGCGCTCGGCTACCGGCCGCCGTTCCAGGGCGAGCATCGGCTGGCCGATGTGGTCTACGTCGATCATGCGTCGTGGCTGCAGACGCTCTTCGTCTTCATGCCCGGGCGTCAGGCCGCCACCTCGAGCCCGGTGACGTCGACCGACGGGCTGGTGGGGCGCGTCATCCTGGCCGAGGGCTCCTACGCCAAGGTGCAGCTCGTGACCGACCGCGCGTCCGGCATCGGCGCCATGATCGAGCGCACGCGCCGGCAGGGAATCGCGCGCGGCGCCGGACGGGACGGGCTGACCCTCGAATACGTGCCGCTCCAAGCCGACGTGCAGGTCGGCGATCGCGTGCTGACCTCGGGCACGGACGGCCTCTATCCGCGCGGCATCCCGATCGGAACCGTGCTCGAGGTGGCGCCGGGGGGCGAGCTCTTCCATGCCATCCGGCTCGCTCCGGCGGTCGATTTCGGGATGCTCGATCAGGTTTTCGTCCTCTTGGCGGACAGCCTACCCGGCCGACTGAAGGCGTCGACGAGTGCGAGTCCTTAAGCTTCTAGCCGCCCTGCTCGCGGCGCTGTTCGCGCACTTGCTGCTGGTGACGCTCCTGCCGCCGGTCGCGCGCTTCATCGACCCGTTCCTGCTCGCCATCGCGTACACCGCGCTGCCGGGCCGCGTCGGCTGGGCCGCCGTCGCCGGCGCGATCCTCGGCCTCGCCCACGATGGTCTCTCCGGCGGTCTGTATGGGCTTCACGGCTTCGCCGGGACCGCGGTCGCGTTCCTGATGGCGCGCACCGCGCGTCTCGCCGATCTGCACAAGGGCTACTACATAGCGCTCTTCTTCGCCTGCGCCGTGATCCTGCAGCAACTCGTGCTACAGGGTCTGCTGCTCCTCCTGGTGCGGCGTCCCGAGCTCCTCTCGCTCCCCGATCTCGCGCTGCGCGCCGCCATCGCCGCTCCGCTCGGGGCGCTCCTGGTCGCCGGCGGCGAGCGCATTGCAGAGGCCTTCGCCTCGTTCCGCCGCCGCCGCCGCACCGAGGTCTTCCTGGATTAGGAGTGTGTCCGAGTACTGCCTCATCGAAGCAGGGAGCGTGTCCGCAGGCGGCGCGACGCGCGCCGTCCTCGGCGCCAGAGAGCAAATAGCCAGAGGAACGTGCTATTCAGCACGTTCCGGAGGCTAGATGGACGGCCAGGAGCGGCTTCGGTTGCTGGTGCGGCGGACGTGGGTCCTCGCGGTCCTCCTCGCCGCCGCGTACGCGATCGTTCTCGGCGGCTACTGGTACGTGCAGATCGTGCGCGGCGGCTACTACCGCGAGCTGGCCGAGAACAACCGGCTGCGCGAGCTCAAGCTCGAGGCTCCGCGCGGCGTGATCCTCGATCGCGCCGGCCGGGCGCTGGTCGAGAACGTCCCGAGCTACTTCCTTCTCTTCGATCGCGGGCGGAGCGCGAATCTGGCGTCGAGCCTCGCCTTTCTCGCGCGCACGCTCGATCGTCCCGAGGCGGACCTGGCCCGCGTCATCGCCGCCTCGTCGCGGGCCGCGTCCTACGTACCGCTGGTGGTGGCCGAGGACCTCACGCTCGACCAGGTGGCGCGACTGGAGGCGGCCGCGCTCGAGCACCCCGAGTTCGAGATCGAGGTGCGGCAGCGCCGGTTCTACCGGCACGGCACGCAGACGGCGCACGTGGTCGGGTACCTCAGCGAGGCGAGCCAGCGCGCGCTGTCGCTCCGGCCCGGCCTGCGGGCGGGCGACCTGGTCGGGGTCAAGGGCGTGGAGCAGACCTACGACCCGATCCTTCGCGGGGACGATGGACGCCGCGTCGTCGTCGTCGACAGTCGCGGCAAGTTCGTCCGCGAGGAGCTGCGCGAAGCCAGCCGTCCCGGCGGCAGCCTCGAGCTCACGCTCGACCTCGAGCTGCAGCAGGAGGCGGAGCGCTTCTTCGCGGACAAGGTGGGAAGCGCCGTGGCCCTCGATCCCGCGAACGGCGAGATCCTCGCCCTGGTCTCGGCGCCGTCCTTCAACCCCAACGCGTTCGCGCGGCGTATCGACAGCGACGAATGGAAGGCGATCCTGCAGGCGCCGCACCAGCCGTTGCAGAACCGCGGGATCCAGAACACCTTCCCGCCGGGCTCGGTGTTCAAGATCGTGACCGCCATCGCGGGCCTCGAGACGGGCGCCGTCGACCCGAACGACACGGTAGTCTGCAGCGGCGCCACCCGGGTCTTCAACCACCGTTTCCGCTGCTGGAAGCGTGGCGGGCACGGCCGCGTCGACCTCCACCGCGCGATCGTGCAGTCCTGCGACGTCTTCTTCTACCACCTGGGCGCGCGGCTCTCGATCGATCCGATCGCCGCCTGGTCACGGCGCCTGGGCTTGGGCGAGGCCACCGGGATCGACCTCATTGGCGAGAAGTCCGGACTGGTGCCCGACAAGCAGTGGAGCCTGCGCCAGCGCGGCACCATGTGGTTCCCGGGCGAGACAGTGTCGGTGTCGATCGGTCAGGGACCGCTCCTGGTCACACCGCTCCAGGTGGCGGTGATGATGGCGGCGGTCGCCAACGGCGGTCGGCTGGTGCGCCCTCACCTGGCGAGCGGCATGGCGCTCCCCGGCACCCGCGACGCCGGAGTCTCGCCCGCCACCCTTGCGTTCATTCGCAACGCGCTCGCGGCGGTGGTCAACGAGGGCGGCACCGGGAGCCGGGCCCGCCTGCCGTCGGTGCGCGTCGCGGGCAAGACCGGGACCGCCCAGGTGATCCGGCAGGAGGTCCACATCGACTCGGCCGATCTCGACTACGAGCACCGCGATCACGCCTGGTTCGCCTCCTTCGCTCCAGTCGACGATGCGCGTCTGGTGGTGGTGGTCTTCGTCGAGCACGGTGGCCACGGCAGCGCCGCGGCGGCGCCGCTCGCGAAGCTCCTCTATGAGAAACATCTCGGACAGACTTCCGCCCCTCGGGATACCTGAAGAGCGTCCGCTGCTGCGGCGGCTCCCGACCCTGGCCTGGGGTCTGCCGGTGTGCGCCGTGCTGCTCGCGCTGGTCGGCCTCTCGGTGGTGCGCAGCGCGTCGACCGAGCTCGCGATCGACTATCTACCGCGGCAGGCGGCCTGGGTCGTCGGTGGGATCGGTGCGATGGTCCTCGGGTTCGCGGTCAACCACGCCACGCTGCTGCGCTTCGCGCTGCCGATCTACACCGGCGGCGTCGCGGCGCTGGTCCTGGTGCGGGTCTTCGGCCACGAGGCCGGCGGAGCGCGGAGCTGGATCGGGATCGGCGGCTTCGGGGGCCAGCCTTCCGACGTCATGAAGCTCGCCGTGATCCTGGTGCTGGTGCGCTATCTCGCCGCGAGCGACGCCGACCGGCTGCGCGGCCGCGAGCTCCTGGTCGCCGCCGGGATGATCGCGCTGCCCGCCGCTCTCATCGCGCTCGAGCCCGACCTCGGCGGCGCGGTGATTCTGCTGCCGGCGCTCGCCGCGCTGGTCTGGCTCGCCGGGCTGCGGCTGCGGGTGGTGGCCGGGGCTCTGGTCGCCCTGCTTCTGCTCGGTGCCGCCGGCTGGGTGTTCGCGCTGCAGGACTACCAGCGCGACCGCATCCGCACTTTCTTCTCGCCTCAGGCCGACCCGCTGGGGGCGGGCTACCAGATCCGCCAGTCGAAGATCGCGGTCGGCTCCGGCGAGCTCCTGGGCAAGGGGTACATGCAAGGCACCCAGAGCCAGCTTCGCTTCCTGCCGGCACGGCACACCGACTTCGCGTTCGCCGTGCTCGCCGAGGAGCGCGGGTTCGTCGGGGTGGTCGTCGTGCTCGCCCTCTATCTGTGCTACCTGTGGAGCGGCGTGCGGGTGGCGAGCCGTGCGCGCGACCGGCCGGCGATCTTCCTCACCGTCGGGCTCCTGGCGGTGATGTCGTTCCATATCCTGTACAACACCGCGATGACCATCGGCTTCGTTCCCATCACCGGCATCCCGCTCCCGTTCCTGAGCTATGGCGGCTCGTTCACCCTGTGGAGCTTCTTCGTCACCGGGCTCATGCTCGGAGTGGACTTTCGCCGGTGGGTGAACCGCTGATGAAGAAGACGATGCTGATCGAGCGCGACCCGCACCAGACCCGGATCGCGGTGCTCGAGGACGATCGCCTGGCCGAGGTGGCGCTCGAGCGGCATCTGCAGCGCGGGCTGGTGGGCAACCTCTACAAGGGGCGGGTGACCCGCGTGCTCCCCGGCATGCAGGCGGCCTTCGTCGACCTCGGCCTCGAGCGCGACGCCTTCCTCTACGTGAGCGATGCTCTGGTCGACGACGAGATGGTTTTCGACGGGAGGACCGAGCGCGACGCGGCGGAGGCGATCGCAGGAGGCGACAGTCTCGAGGAGGAGGCCACCGAGGCGCGGCCCTCGATCGTCGATCTGCTCAAGGCCGGCCAGGAGATCGTGGTCCAGGTGCGCAAGGATGCGATCGCGGGCAAGGGCGCACGGGTGAGCGCGCACGTGACGCTTCCCAGCCGCTACCTGGTGCTGCTCCCCGGCTCCGTGCATCTCGGTATCTCGCGGCGTATCCAGGAGGAGGTGGAGCGCGATCGGCTGCGCCAGCTCCTGGTCGACCTCCGTCCTCCCTCGGCCGGCCTGATCGCCCGCACCGAGGCCGCGGGGTCGACCCGCGAGGAGCTCGAGGCGGACGTGCGCTTCCTCACCTCGTTGTGGAGCTCGATCGAGCGGCGGGCCGCTGCCGCGCGCGCCCCCAGCCTCCTCCACGGTGATCTCGGCCTGGCACTGCGTGTCGTCCGGGACGTCTTCGGCGGCGATTTCGACCTGCTCTGGGTCGACGGCGAGGAGCTCTACGAGGAAGTCGTCGAGTTCCTGGCGCCCGGCCAGCCCGAGCTGGTCGCTCGAGTTCAGCTCGACGAGCGGGAGAGCGGCCTGTTCGAGCGCTTCGGCGTGGACAAGGAGCTCGCGGCGGCACTGGACAGCAAAGTATGGCTGCGCTCGGGCGGCTACCTGGTGA
Source organism: Thermoanaerobaculia bacterium (assembly GCA_035544635.1). Taxonomy (GTDB): domain Bacteria; phylum Acidobacteriota; class Thermoanaerobaculia; order Multivoradales; family Multivoraceae; genus DATAFT01. The sequence goes on along the minus strand of DATKDQ010000296.1, from coordinate 5,841 downwards.
TCAACCCCACGGAGGCGCTGGTCGCGATCGACGTCAACACCGGTAAATACGTCGGCCGCGACAGCTTGGAGGAGACCATCTTCCGCACCAACCTGGAGGCGGTACGCGAGATCGTGCGCCAGATTCGCATCCGCGACCTGGGCGGCATCGTCGTGCTCGACCTCATCGACATGGAGCTGGAGGCGCATCGCACGGCGGTGTTCAGCGCGCTCGAGGCCGAGCTCGAGAAGGACCGCGCGCGAACCCGCGTGCTCAACATCTCCGAGTTCGGCCTGGTCGAGCTCACCCGCAAGCGCAGCCGCTCCGACCTGCTGTCGCAGCTCGCGCAGTCCTGCCCGTACTGCCACGGCAGCGGGCGAGTGAAGTCGACCGCTACGGTCTGCCTCGAGCTGCGCCGGGAGGTGCTCAAGCATCGCCGGCGCTGGCCGCGCGGCGGGCTTCTCCTGCGCGCGCACCCCGATGTGGTGGAGGCGCTCGAGGGTGAGGAGCGTGGGGTGCTCGAGGACATGGAAAGCCGCATCGGGGGGAAGGTGCTGCTGCGGGGCGATCCGCAGCTCCACCATGAGCAGTTCGACGTGCTCGAGCTCTGAGCGAGCCGGAGCGGAGGCGATGCGTCGAGGCCGCTTCGCCAGCGCCGATCTGCGCGGCGAGGTGTCGGAGTCGTACCCGGTCGCGCTCGACGAGCTCAGGCGCGTGATCGACCCCGCGTCGGCCGACGCCACGGTGCACTGGGGGCGCAACTACCTCTATCGCACGCTGCTGGCGCAGCCCGGTGGTCCGCCTTTGCCGGTGGTGGTGAAGTCGTTTCACGGCGACAGCGCGCGCCAGCGCCTGCAGCGGCGGCGCAAGGGAAGCAAGGCGCAGCGCAGCTTCGACGCCAGCGTCGCGTTGCGCGCGGCGGGCGTGCCGGTGCCGGCTCCCGTGGCGGCGCTCGAGACCACCGCTCCACGCGGTGCCTCCTTCTTCGTCTGCGAGCACCTGGAAGGCGCCCTCGAGGCGCGCTATCTCTTCCGCGCGATGAACGCCGGGCGCGAGCGCGAGCTCTTTCCCGAGGTCGACACCTCGCTGGTGCTCGCCCGGCTGGGGCGGACGCTGCGCCGCCTCCACGAGGCGAAGCTGTGGCATCGCGACGTATCGGCCGGCAACGTGCTTCTCACCGGCGACTGGCGCAGCGACGGCGGGGGCGAGCTCTATCTGGTCGACCTCGCCCGCACCCGCATCGGCACGCCGCTCTCCGCCAGCGAGCGGATGCGCGACCTGGCGCGGCTCCCGCTCCACCGCGCGCGCCACCGGGAGGCGCTGCTCGAGACCTATTTCGGCGGACCCCCTCCTCGGAGCGGGCGCTTGCTCTTCACCGTCCATCACCATGCGTTCCACCGGCGTCATCGCGTCAAGGACCGTCTGCGCGGCCTGCGCCGCGTGCTCGCGTCGGCCGTCAGGTCGCGCGGCGCCCACCCCCACATCCCTCCCGCGCGCGACGGGGCTCCGACGCGCGAGCGCGTGGTATGGGACTCGCTCTCCGATCAGCCGCATCTGCACGCCGGGCGTGTCGCGAAGCTCTACGCTCGTGCTGCAGATGCCGGCGTGCACGGGAAGGAGGCCGCGGTGCTCCTGCGCCGGCTGCCGGCGGCGCTCGCGCGCTGGCGCAAGCTGCGGCGGGAGCTCTATGTGCGCCCGGTTCCGTTCGGCGAGGCGGGGGTCGGCATTCACGGTGGCTCGGCCCCGGGACCGGAGCTCCTCTCCGAGGTCGACGGGCTCGGAGTGCGCCGGGTCCTCCTCCGGCTCCAGCCGTGGGAGGGGGAGCTCGCGCGCGACCAGGCGCTCGCGGTCGAGTTGCGCGCGCGCGGCGTCGAGGTCGTGCTCGCGGTGGCGCAGAACCGCGAGCTGGTGCGCGACCGCCAGCGTTGGCGGTCGGCGCTGGACGAGATCGGGGAGCGCTTCTGCGGTCTCGCCCAGCAGGTTCAGGTCGGCCACGCCATCAACCGCAGCAAGTGGGGGGTGTGGAACCAGCGCGAGTACGCGGAGCTGGTGGCGGCCGCAGGCGAGTTGCTCGGAGACGCCCGCGGGATGAAGATCCTCGGCCCGGCGGTCATCGACTTCGAGCTCTACGCCACCTGCATCGCGCTGAACTGGCCGGGAAACCCGGTGCGCTTCGACGCGGTGACGAGCCTCCTCTACGTCGATCGCCGCGGCGCGCCCGAGAACCGGCAGGCGGGGCTCGATGCGGTGGGCAAGGCATCGCTCCTGCGGGCGATCATCCAGACTTCGCGCGACGGCGACCGCCCGTCGTGGATCACCGAGGTCAACTGGCCGCTCGAGGAGGGGCCGCACTCACCCGCCGGACGTCACGTGGCGGTGAGCGAGGACAGGCAGGCCGACTATCTGGCGCGCTACTACCTGCTCCTCCTGGGCTCCGGCCTGGTCGAGCGCGTCTACTGGTGGCAGCTGGTCGCTCGCGGCTACGGTCTCGCCGATCGATTGGACGGCGGCGTGCGCCGGCGGCCGGCGTGGCATGCGCTGGCGTTTTTGGCGCGCGAGCTCGCGGGCAGTCGCCCGCTGGGACCGCGGCCGGCGCCAGCGCCCCTGCGCGTGCACGCGTTCGAGCTCGCCGACGGGTCAGACGCGCTCGTCGCCTGGTCGGCCGCCGACTCGGTGGTCGCCTGGAAGCCGCCCGCGCCGCCGCGCCGGCTCTTCGATCGCGACGGACGAGAGCTTCCCGTTCCCGCGCACGGCGAGATACGGGTCGGCGGATCCCCGATCTACGCGGAGATGTCCGTGCCCGAGGGCCGCTCGGACAGTTCGAGCTCGGGCGGTACAGTGGGCTAGCCTCCGCTCCTGGGAGGCGCGTCCCATCTGTGCGGGGCGCGAAGCGCCAGGAGGCTAGCGTCAATCGAGATCGAACGGCCGGGGGGGCGGCGTCTCGTCGTCGATGTCGCCGGCCTCGCGCAACGCCTCCTGGAACCTCTCCTCCAGCAGCCGATCGCGATCCTTCATCGCGGCGCGCTCGCGCTCGAAGATCTCCTCGGCGCGGGAGCGGTCCTCCTCTAGGCCCTGCATCAAGGCGTCGAAGGACTTGCCCCCGGCCGGGCCGAGGTCGTGCTTGCGGTGATAGAGAAACTCTCCGGTGGCGGCGTCGATCACCAGATCGGCGGAACACTCGGGGCATCTGACGCGAAAGGTTCTGGTATCGGCCATCGAACGATTCTACTCCCGCTCGCCCCGGCGGTCGATGAGGCTGCGCCGCCGCGCCCCGTCAGGTCGCTACGCGCGGGATCTCGGTTGCCCGTACACTTCCCCCCGGACACGGGTCGAGGAGCGGTGGTCACGTGAAACGCATGTGGAAGCACCGCCATCTCCTGGCGGTCATGACCGCGCGCGAGCTCAAGGCTCGCTACCGCGGGTCCGTGCTCGGGTTCCTGTGGTCCCTGGCCAACCCGCTGCTCCTGCTCGGCGTCTACACCTTCGTCTTCAGTCTGGTGTTCCAGCCGCGCGTCGAGGGACAGTCGCCGTACCCGGTATTCCTGGTCTGCGGCATCTTCCCCTGGGTCTGGGTGTCGTCGTCGCTCAACGAAGGAACGACGTCGCTGACCGGCAACGCCGGCCTCATCCGCCGGTCGGTGTTTCCCGTGGAGCTCCTGCCCCTGGTGCCGGTGCTCTCGAACCTGGTCAACTTCCTGCTCTCGATTCCGATCCTGGTCGCCGCCCTGCTCGCCGCCCGGGCGCTCGGGCATCCGGTGGGAGGGCCGGCGATCCTCCTCCTTCCGGTCGTCATCCTGGCTCATCTGCCGTTCGTGGCCGGTACCGCGCTCGCGCTCGCCGCGCTCGCCGTGCACTTCAAGGACGTGCGCGACATCGTCTCCAACCTGCTCACTCTCGGCTTCTTCCTGACGCCGATCCTGTACTCGGTCGCCGCCGTGCCGTATCAGACGCTGCGCGCGCTCATCCTGTGGAACCCGCTGACGCCGTTCGTGCTCGCCTATCAGGACGTGCTGTTCCGGGGACGGGCGCCCGAGCCCGCGGTTTGGGCCGGTATGGCGCTCGCTTCGGTGGTGGCCTGGTCCCTCGGCGCCTGGGTGTTCGACCGTCTCAGCGACACCTTGATCGAGGCGGTGTGACCAGCGTGCTCCCTCCGACCCCAACCCCCGTGGGCCAGGGCGAGCTCGCGGTCCGTCTCGAGCACGTCGGCAAGACCTTCCGCCGGGTGGCGGCGGGATACCCCTTTCGCACGCTGAAGAGCGCGCTGATCGACCGCAGCCTGGTACGCGACCTGCGGCCCGAGGAGTCGATCCGCGCCCTGCGCTCGATCTCGCTTCGGGTGGCGAAGGGCGAAGCGGTGGCGCTGGTCGGCGGCAACGGCTCAGGAAAGTCGACTCTGCTCAAGATCATGGCCGGCCTCCTGCGTCCCACCACCGGCACCGTCGAGGTCGACGGCCGGGTCGCCGCGCTGATCGAGCTGGGCGCCGGGTTTCATCCCGAGATCTCGGGCCGCGAGAACGTGTTCATCAACGGCGCCGTCCTCGGGCTCCGGCGCGCCGAGATCGAGCGGCGCTACGACGACATCGTCGCCTTCGCCGGGCTCGAGGACTTCATCGACGAGCCGGTCAAGAACTACTCGTCGGGGATGTACGTGCGGCTCGGATTCTCGGTCGCGATCCACACCGATCCCGAGATCCTCCTGGTCGACGAGGTGCTCGCCGTCGGCGACGAGGCGTTCGCGCACCGCTGCCTGCGCCGAATCGAGGAGTTCCTGGCCGGCGGACGCACGCTGGTCCTGGTGAGCCACGATCTCGGCCTGGTGGAGTCGCTGTGCGACCGCGCGCACTGGCTCGACGGAGGCGAGCTGCGCCTGAGCGGGCGGCCTCGTCAGGTGTGCGACGCCTACCGCGAAGCGATCGCCGAGGCCGAAGGGCGCCAGCACAAGGAGGAGAAAGAGGCAGCGGCGGCGAGCATGGGCGGGCCGCGAGCGGCGGCCGCGGGGGGCGCGGCGGAGGCGAGCACGAGCGGGGACGGATCGGAGACGCACGGCGGCCAGGAGGAGCCGCGGCGCTGGGGGTCGCGCGCAGCGGAGATCGTCGCGGCGCGGCTCTGCGACGGGGACGGGCGCGAGACCTATCACCTACGGTCGGGATCGGAGGCGCGCTTCGTCGTCGAGGTGCGGGCCGAGCGCCCGCTCGACGATTTCGTCTTCGGCATTGGCATCTTCACGCCTCGCGGCATCGAGTGCTGGGGGACGAACACCGATCTGATCGGACTGCGCCCGCGCCGGCTCGCGGGCACGGCGACGGTCGTCGTGCGCTGCCCGGAGCTGCTGCTCGGGCCGGGCGAGTACCTGGTCGACCTCGCGATCCACGCGCGGGACGGAGCGCCGTACGACTACCGGCGGCGAGTCTTCGCGTTCACCGTGACGGCCCGGGAACGCGCAGTCGGGCCGGCCCCTGGGCGGGGGGCTGGCCGGGGGCTCTACCTGCCCCACAACGAATGGAGGTTCGAGGGCGGCGTCGAGTGGGAAGAGGATCCAGGAGAGGAGTGACCCATGCCAGGGGAAGCCAAGACGGTCAATATCAAGATCGGTGACGAAGAGCAGAAGGGCCGGTACTCGAACCTGCTGCGCATCGCCCACAGCCGTGAGGAATTCATCCTCGACTTCATCAACCTGGTCCCGCCGCAAGGGGTGGTCACCGCCCGCATCGTCACATCGCCGGGCCATCTGAAGCGCATCCTGCGCGCGCTGAAGGAGAACCTCGAGCGCTACGAGGCGGCCTATGGCGCGATCCAGGAAGCGACCGACCCCGCGCCGTCAGAGGGCGTGCACTAGCTCCGCAAATGGTGTTTACCATTTCC
>DATKDQ010000295.1:0-5845 GCA_035544635.1 Thermoanaerobaculia bacterium | reverse complement strand
ACGTTCTTCATCGACGGCTTGGCGTAGGGATCCGAGTCGCGCTCGCGCCAGAGCCCGACCAGAAGCGTGAAGACCGCGAGCACCAGCTCGTCGATGAAGGGGATCGGGTCAGGCACCAGGAGATCGAGGAGCAGGAGGCCGGCCAGTACGGCGAAGAGCTGCGGGAAGCGCATCCGGCCGAGCACGCGTCCGACCAGACCGCCCGCGACGTCCGAAGGGTGGCGCGCGTTCATGATGGAAATCGTACCAGGGCGCGCAGCGCGTCCGCGGCCCAGACCTCGACCATCCGCGACCGCCACTGGGCTGTGAAGTCCGCGTTGTCGAGCGGCGTGGCCTCGCGGCGGCAGAGCCGCGCCGCCTCGGCGATGGTCTCGGGGTCGAGCCGCCGCCCCACGAGCGACGATTCGGCGTCGCGCGCCTGGAGCGGGCTCGACGCCACCGATCCCAGCCACAGCGAGGCACGCTCGACGACGCCCGAGTCGCCGGTCCACACCGCAGCCGCCACCGTCAAGGCGGCGAAGTCGATCGAGCCCCGCCGGCGCAGCTTGCGGAATGCGGTGCGGCACCGGCCGCCGGCCGCGCTGGCGGCCGGCAGCAGCACCTCGGCCAGGATCTCGTCGGGCCGCTTGGCCAGCCACTCGATGCCGTCGTCGCGGTAGAGCTCCGCGATCGGGATCGCGCGCTCGCCGGCGCACGAGACCAGGCGGACGCGCGCGCCGAGCGCCGCCAGGACGGGCGCCGCGTCGCTCGCCGAGATCGCCCAGCAGCGGTCCGAGCTCGGCGCCACCCAGCACACCTCGCCCTTCTCCTTCATGCAGTAGTCGATCGAGCAGCGCCAGTCCTCGCTCTGACCGAAGTAGGTGCAGCGCGTGTTGAGGCAGAGGTTACCGCCCAGGGTGCCCATGTTGCGCAGCGCGACGGTCGAGATGCCGGCGGCGGCGTCGGCGAGCGCCGGGTAGCTCGCGCGCAGGACCGGGCTCGCCGCCACCCGGTCGAGCGTGGTGGTGGCGCCGATGCACAGCTCGCCGGCCGCCGAGCCGGTGGGGCCATCCCGATCGCCGGCGTGCGCGCCGGCGCCGGGGTTCGCGCCGCCATTGCCGATGCCGTCGAGCCCGGTGATGCCCATGAGGCTCACCACGGTCGCCGCCTCCTCCTGCCGGCGCTTGAGGTTCGGCCAGAGATCGGTGCCGCCCGCGACGACGCGGACGGGGCGGCCCTCGCCGGCACCCTCGCCGGCGAGGAGGGCGCAGGCCTCGTCGAGGGTGGCGGGGCGACGGAACGTGAACGGTGGTAGTCGCAGCATCGTTGGGTGTCACGCCGAGCGCCCGCGGGCGGGGGCCGGCTCATCGGGGCTCGGTTCCTACCTTCTCCCGGAGCGGGGCTCCGCGGAACGTTCCGCCATGGTGCCTCCCGCGCCGCGCATGCCGCGGCGCTCCCGGTCCCTCCAGTCGTTGATCGCGGTGCCATCGCCGCCCTCGGCGGGCGTCGGCACGATCAGGGTCTCGCCGTAGTCGACCTCCGGGAACCGCTTCGGCCCGAAGCGCGCCGGGTCGCCCCGCTTCGCGGCGTCGAGCGCGGCGAGAACCTTGTGCGGCAGCACCGGCACCTCGTCGATCCGCACGCCCACCGCGTCGTACACCGCGTTTGCGACCGCGGGCGCGATCGGCAGCAGCGGCCCCTGCCCCACCTCCTTGGCGCCGAACGGCCCGGCCGGGTCGGGCTCCTCGATCAGGTAGGTCTCCACCGTCGGCATGTCGAGGAAGGTCGGGCTCTTGTAGTCGAGCATCGAGACCGCGCGCAGCACGCTCGCGCCGGAGCGATGACGCGGCAGCCGCCGCACCACCTGCTCCTCGTAGAGGGCTTCGCCCAGACCCATGTAGACGCTGCCCTCGACCTGGCCGAGGGTGAGCACGGGGTTGATCGCGCGGCCGATGTCGTGTGCGATCCACACCTGCTCGACGTCGATGAGGCCGGTGGTGGGGTCGACCTCGACCTCGATCACGGCGGCGGTGTACGAGTAGGTGGGGGAGGGTCCCACGCCGGCGCCACGGTAGCGCCCGGGCGCGCGCGGTGGAGTGTAGGAGCCGGCGGTGGCGATCAGGCCGTGGCGAGCCTCGGCCGCCCACACCGCCTCGGTGAAGGTCATCGAGCGTTCGGGATCGGCGGCGTCGAGCACCCGTCCTTCGGCGAAGACGAGCCGGGCGGCGGGGACGTCGAGCTGATCGGCGGCGGCGCCGGCGAGAAGCTCGCGCGCCTTCTCGGCCGCCTCGATCGCCGCCTGCCCGACCATGAGCGTGACCCGCGACGAGTAGCTTCCGAGATCGACCGGCGTCAAATCGGTGTCGGCCACCGACAGGCGCACGTCGCCGAGCGGCAGGCCGAGGACCTCGGCCACCACCGCGGCGAGCACGCTGTCCGAGCCCTGGCCGATCTCGCTCTCGCCGCAGGCGACGGTGACGCCACCCGAGCGGTCGAGGAGCAGCGTGACGGCCGACTGCGGCAGGTGGTTCCAGTAGATCGGGAGCCCGGCGCCGCAGAGATACGCGCCGCAGGCGAGCCCGAGGCCGCGCCCGTGCGGGAGACGCCCCCAGCGCTCGCGGAAGCGGCTGCCGGTGACGACGGCGTCGATGCAGCGCTCGAGCCCGTTGGTGCCGAGGCGCAGCCAGTTCGCGGTGACAGTAGCGGCGGGCGCGAGGTTGCGCAGCCGGATCTCGGCAGGATCGAGCCCGAGCTCGACCGCCGCCTTGTCGAGCTGGATCTCGAGCCCGAAGCGCGGCTGCGGCGTGCCGTGGCCGCGCTTGGGGCCGCAGGGCGGCTTGTTGGTGAAGACGCGCACGCCGTCGAAGCGGTAGGCGTCGAGCCGGTAGGTGGTGGTCTGGAGCGCGCCGGTGTAGTACGTGCTCGCGACGCCGTAGCTGCCGTAGGCGCCGCCGTCGAGCGCGGTGCGCAGGTGCTGGGCCCGCATCGCGCCGCTCCGGTCGAACGCCGTGCGCAGGCGCATGAGGACGGGGTGGCGCCCGCGGTGGCAGTAGAAGACCTCCTCGCGGGTGAGCGTCACCTTCACCGGCCGGCCGAGCCGGAGCGCCGCCTTGGCGGCGACGATCTCGTGGCTGAAAGGATCGCTCTTGCCGCCGAAGCCGCCGCCGCAGGGGGTCGCGATCACCCGGATGCGGCCGGCGGAGAGCCCGAGCACCTGCGCCAGCGCGCGGTGCAGGTAGTGCGGCGTCTGGGTCGAGGAGTAGAGCGTGAGGCGGTCCTCGTCCTCGGGCACCGCGACCGCCGCATGCTGCTCGAGCGGAAGATGCGTCGAGCCCTCGTAGAAGAAGAGGTCGTCGAGCACGAGAGCGGCGGCGGCGAACCCCGGCTCGAGATCGCCGAAGCGCAGCGACACCTTCTTGTGCACGTTGCCGCCGTCGCCGTGGTGGTGGATGCGCTCGTCGTCGTGAGGCGTCGCGAGCGCCTCGTCGATGGTCGCGATCGTGGGCAGCGGCTCGTACTCGACGACGACGGCGCGCGCCGCCTCGGTCGCCGCGTCCTCGCTGGTCGCCACCACCGCCGCCACCGGGTCGCCCACGAAGCGGACCTGGTCGAGGCAGAGCGCGTGCTCGTCCTGGGACACCGGCATGATGCCGAACGGCTCGGGCAGGTCGGCGCCGGTGAGCACGGTCAGAACGCCCGGCGCCGCCAGCGCCGACGCGGCGTCGATGCGCAGGATGCGCGCGTGCGGCACGGTCGAGCGCACCAGCCGCAGGTAGGCCATGCGCGGGAACGCGAGATCGTCGGCGAAGAGCGTGCGCCCGGTGACCTTCGCGCGCCCGTCGACCCGGCGGAACGGCGTACCGACGACGCGCCCCGGGCGCAGTGCGGGGGCCTCGCCCGGCGCGCCGAGCTGGCGGATCGGGTCAGCCACGGGCGCCGACCTCCTCACCGCCGGGCTTCGCCTCGCCGCGGTCCGTCGAGGACGGCTCCGGCGAGCCGTACAACCATTCGTGCTCCGGCCTCGCGTCGTGCTCGCCGCGCAGGATCGCGCCCGCCCAAGCCACCGCCTGCAGGATCTTGTGGTACCCGGTGCAGCGACAGAGGTTGCCGGCGAGCGCCTCCTTGACCGCGGCCTCGTCCGCCGCCGGGTTCTCCTCGAGCAGCGCCTTGGCCGCCATCAGGATTCCCGGCGTGCAGTAGCCGCACTGCGCGGCGCCCAGATCGGCGAACGTGCGCTGGAGCGGGTGGAGCTCGCTGCCGCGCGCGAGTCCCTCGACGGTCTCGATCGAGCGGCCCTCCATCTCGGCGGCGAGCGCGAGGCAGGAGAGGATCGGGCGCCCGTCGACCAGCACGGTGCAGGTGCCGCACTCGCCCAGCTCGCAGCCGTGCTTGGTTCCGGTGAGGCCGCACTCCTCGCGCAGCACCTCGAGCAGGGTGTGGTGCACCGGGAACGCCACCACGCGCTCCTCGCCGTTGACGAGCAGCGGCAGCGTCGTGACAGGAACGGGTGACAACACACTCATGTCCCGGCGACGGAGCGTCGTTATACCTTCCTGCGCCTTCCCGCCCGGGGGGCGGGCCGCTTCGGACGCGCGTTTCTCGGCCCGCCCGCTCGCGGCGTTCGAGAGCCGCCCGGGTCTCGAACCGCTCCCGCCGCGAGCAGGCCGCCCACCAGCACGTCGGCGAGCTCGTCGCCGATCTCGGCCGCGGTCTTCTCACCCTCGGAACGGAACCACTTGACCGTCCAGTTCACGGCGCCGAGGAGCCCGCGCGAGACGGTGCCGGTGTCGACGGAGCGGAAGACGCCGCCCGCGGCGCCCTGCTCGAGGATGCGCCTCCAGGTCTCCTCGTAGGCGTCGCGCCGCTCGAGGATCGCAGGCCGACGCTCGGCGTCGATCGCCTCGATCTCGAGGTGCGCGAGCGACCCGGGGACCTCCTCGTTGAGCTCGACCACGTGTCCCGCGATCAGCAGCCGGAGCTTGGCGTCGGCCGGGAGGTCGGCCGACTCGGCGCGCGCCGCGAGCGCGAGCAGCCGGTCGAGCGTCGCCTCCTGGCAGAAGGCGAGCAGCTCGCCCTTGTCGCGGAAGTAGTAGTAGAGGTTCCCGGCGTGCATGCCGAGCTCGGCCGCGATCTCGCGCATGCCCGCGGAGTGAAGCCCCTGGCGACGGAAGACTCGCGACGCCGCCTCGAGGATGCGGCGGCGGGTGACGTCGGCGCGGGAGGGCGCCGGTTCCGGTGACGGGGTGGCTGTGATTTGAACCATTGTTCAAATTCTAGACCTTCGCCGCCGACTGTCAAGGCGCGGCGCGGCTTGCCTGCTCCGGTGCCGGGAGGACAGGATGCGGTCATGACCAGCGAGCCGAGACCCTCACCGCCGTTTCGCGCCGACCACGTCGGTAGCCTGCTGCGCCCGCCGGCGCTCAGGGAGGCGCATCGCGCCTGGAGCGAGAACCGCCTCTCCGACGACGAGCTGCGCGCGATCCAGGACCGCGCCATCCACGACGCGGTGACGCTCCAGGAGGAGGTCGGTCTCGAAGCGGTGACCGACGGCGAGCTCCGCCGCGCCTCCTACTGGTCGCGCTTCGTCGAGGGGGTGGCGGGGATGACCGTCGAGCCCGCGCGGTTCCAGTTCCGCGACGAGGCGGGCAGAGAGCAGGCGTTCCTCGCTCCGCACGCGAGCGGCCGGCTGGCGTGGCGCGCGCCGATCTCGGGCGACGAGCTCGATTTCCTGGCACGCACCACGCGGCGCACGCCGAAGATCACGCTCCCCTCGCCGCCGACGATGCACTTCTGGCGCGGGGCCGCCGGCATCGACGCCGACGCCTACCCGGATCCCGAGGCGTTCTTCACCGATCTGGTCGCCGTC
>DATKDQ010000294.1:0-3982 GCA_035544635.1 Thermoanaerobaculia bacterium | reverse complement strand
GTGCCCTGGCGGCCAAGCTCTATCGCTCGGTGAGGCGGCCGCGCGGGCGCGAGATCGATCTCGCGATCGCCGCGTATGCGCTGGTCCGGGGCGCGTCGCTATGGACGCTCAACCCGGCGGACTTCGAGGATCTGCCGGATCTCGAGCTCTGGTAGCGATTTCGCATAGCATCCCGCAGCCCAACCCCCGGCTCGCAGGGAGGAGCATCGCGCATGGCGGAGCAAGAAAAGTCGGCAACGATCGTCGAGCAGGCAGCGGCGATCGCGGCGGACAACCGCCCGTGGTACCGCCAGGTCTCGACCGATCAGTGGCGCGCCTTCTGGGCCACCTTCCTGGGCTGGGTGCTCGACGGCTTCGACTTCACCATCCTCACCTTCATTCTCATCGACATTCAGAACAGCTTCACCGTCGACCGCGCGCTGGCGGGGGCGCTCGGCACGGTGACGCTCTTGATGCGGCTGGTCGGCGGCGCGCTCGCCGGCACGGCGGCCGACCGCTGGGGCCGCCGCCTGCCGCTCATGCTCTCGATCCTGTGGTTCTCGCTCTTCGCCGGGCTGTCCGGCTTCTCGACCTCCTACGCCATGCTGTTCGCGTTCCGCGCGCTCTTCGGCATCGGTATGGGGGGCGAGTGGGCGGCGGGGATGCCGCTGGTGCTCGAGCACTGGCCCGTGCATCTGCGCGGCATCGCCTCGGGTCTCCTGCAGGGCGGCTACAGCTGGGGCTTCATCATGTCGGCCCTGGTCTTCACCTACATCTACCCGTTGCTGACGGGCTACGGCGAGATCGCCTGGCGCTCGATGTTCTGGTTGGGGGTCGGGCCCGCCCTCCTCGTCTTGTGGATCCGCAAGAAGGTGCCGGAGAGCCCGGTGTGGCTCGAACGGCAACGCCACCTCGCCGACCACCGGCAGCAGGACGGCGTGTCGCTGCTGCGGATCTTCCGGCGCGACCTCCTGCCGACGACGGTGCAGTCCTCGATCCTGATCGGCAGCTTCATGTTCTCGTACTACTCGATCTCGTTCTGGTACGCCACCTTCCTGCGCGAGCGCGGTCTCGAGACGCTGTGGTACCTGGTCGCGCTCAACGTCGGTGGCATCGTCGGCGCGGCGGTCTGGGGGCGGGTCTCGGAGGGGCGGCCGGGCCGGCGCGGCGCGGCGACCATCGCCGCGCTGGTGGGGATCGGCATGGTGCCGCTCTACGTCCTCACCGAGAACCCCAGCCTGCTCTACCTCGGCGCGCTCCTGATGGGCTTCTTCGGCGCCGGCATGTGGGGCGTGGTGCCGACCTACCTCAGCGAGCGCTTCCCGACCGTGGCGCGCGGCGTCGGCGCCGGCTTCGCCTATCACATGGGCGCCGCGCTGGGCTCGCTCACTCCGTTCGTGGTGGGTGCGCTCCAGGACGCCGGGTGGCCGCTGCCGCGAGCGATGGCGACCTGCATCGTGGTGGCGCTGGTGATCTGCGTCGGGATGCTCTGGCTCGGACCGGAGACGCGGGGCCGGTTGCTGGTCGCGGTCGACGATCCCGGCGCGAGCGCCGCGCCGCTTCCGATCGGCCCGGGCGCCGCTCCGCCTCCCGAGAAGATCGCCCCATCGAAGCGGGGAGCGCGTCCAAAGGACGCGCGCCGCGCGCCGTCCGCGGCTCCAGAGTGATCAAGGCGCGAGCGCGATCGGCGCGGCGGCGAGCAGCGGCTCGATGCGGGCCCCCTCGTCGTCCATCGCGACCAGTCGCACCGAGACCTCGCCGTGCCAGCCGCCGCCGCTGGGCAGGAGAGCGATCCCGTCGAGTGGGAAGCCGACCTCGACGCGGAGCCTCACGCGTCCGCGGCCGGCGCGCTCGGGGCGCCCGAAGCGGAGCTGCGCCGCCAGCGGGCTCGCCGGGTTGCCGAAGAGGAGCGCGCTCGCGGTCATCATCGTCATCTCGGTCCGACGCGAGAGGTCCACGAAGCCCTCGCGCGCCCGCGCCTCGAGGCCCGGGCGCAGCACTTCGACCTCGATCGCGTGGCGAGCGTCGTCGGCGGCGCGATCGAGACGGAACGCGAGCGAGTAGTAGGAGCGGGTGTCGGCGGCCACCGCGGCGAGCGCGGCCTCGCGCTGGTCGTTGACGACCGCGCGGCCGCCGGTCTTCTCGGCCAGGAAGCGCATCCCGGCGTGAAAGTTGCCCTCGGGTCCCACGAAGCTCCGGTCGCCGCCTCCGCCGAGGAGACCGAGCGGCGTTTCGGGATCGATGCGGCCAGCCTTCCCCGACACGTCCACCGGATAGAGCGTGTAGCCGAGGAGGTTCGCGGTGTCGACCAACGGTCCGTACAGGCTCTCGTAGCCGAGGACACCCGAGGCGTAGGCGTCCTCGATCGCCTCGTCGAGTATGCCGCCCGACGCCGCGAGCTCGGCGGGTGACAGCGGCCACCCGCCGGCGAGGATCACCATCACCTTGCGGCCGGGCGGCGAGGAGAAGCTGCGCAGGCTGGCCACCGCCGCCATCACCGCGCGCTCGACCTGCGTGCCGAGCAGGCGCGCGTAGCGGTGCTGCATCCCGGAGAGGCGCCGTCCGGTCGCGCCCGCCTGGGTGGCCTCGACCAGCCGCCGCTCGCGTGCGCGCCGCCCGCCGGCGCTCGGTCGCACGCGGGCGTCGCGCAGCGCGCCGGCGAGCACGCGCTGCGAGCTGGTCCAGGCCGTGAGCAGGGTGAGCTCGCGGCCGTCGAAGGCGACTACGGCCATCCGGTCGCCGGGGGCGAGCCGCTCGAGATCGCGCGCGAGCCGTTCGAGGACGAGGTTGCGGTCGCGGGCGTGGGTGAAAGAGTCGTCGATGAAGATCAAGTAGCTGGTCGAGCGTGCCGCGCTGCCCCGCTCGGGGCCGGGCGGGTCGAGCTCGGCGCCCGCCGCGTCCGGCGGCTCCGTCGACAGCGCGTCGCCGTCGCGGATCTCGTCGAAGAAGTCGATCGCGCGCGGGACGCCGTCGACGGTGATCCGGAAGTCGTCGCGGCGCAGGCCGGGCACGCGCCTGCCGGTGTCGTCGGTGACCACCACCTCGACCTCGACCACGCGGATGTCGAGCACCTCCGAGAAGACGCCGGGAACGTCGACGCTCTCCTGCGCCGCGATCAACGCGGGCGCAGCCAGCAGCGCGACGAGCGCCGCTGGCGGGGCGAGGCGAAGCGGCGCGGCGCGGTGCGCCGGGCGCGGGCACGACGGCGGGAGCGGGCGCATCCTTCGATCTTCGCTCAGGGCCGCGCTGGCGGCAAGCGAGGGACCGCCGCCGGCGCCGGGGTATCGGTGCTCGTGAGGCTCGCGATAGTCTCGGTCTCTCGACGAGGAGAAGCGATGATCGATCGGCAGCCGTTCGGCCGGACCGGCCACTGGAGCACCCGCATCATCTTCGGCGCCGCCGGGCTCTACAGCGCGACCAGCGAGCGCGCGGATCGCATCTTGGCGACGCTGCTCGAGCACGGCATCAACCACATCGACACCGCGGCCGACTACGGCGACTCGGAGCTGCACGTCGCGCCGTGGATGAAGAAGCACCGCGACGGCTTCTTCCTGGCCACCAAGACCGGCGAGCGCACCTACGACGGCGCCAAGCGCTCGATCGAGCGGTCGCTCGATCGGCTCGGCGTCGACGCCATCGACCTCCTCCAGCTCCACAACCTGGTGGAGGAGGAGGCGTGGGAGACCGCGCTCGGCAGGGGCGGCGCTCTCGAGGCGGCGGTCGAGGCGCGCGACCGGGGGCTGGTGCGCTTCCTCGGCGTCACCGGGCACGGCTGGGAGGTGGCGAGGCGGCACCGCGCGAGCCTCGAGCGGTTCCCGTTCGACTCGGTCCTCTTTCCCTACAACTTCCCGATGATGAGCCAGCCCGAGTACGCGCGCGACGTCGAGGCGCTGCTCGAGCTGTGCGAGCAGCGCGGCGTCGCGGTGCAGACCATCAAGTCGGTCGCGCGGCGGCGCTGGAAGGAGCAGCCGGAGAAGCGGTTCAGCTGGTACGAGCCGCTGCG
>DATKDQ010000293.1:0-3513 GCA_035544635.1 Thermoanaerobaculia bacterium | reverse complement strand
GCGCGGGCGCGGCGGCCGCCAGGAGCGCGGCCCTCCCGGCCTGGTGAGCGGGTCCGGGATCCGCTCGGGGCGATAGACCACCGCGTGCGTGCCGAGAGGGCTCCGCACCGCGTGGAGCGGCTCCCCGCCCGCGACCACCTGGTCGAGGCCGAGCTCGGCGTACCACGCTCGACGGGTGATGAAGGCGAGATAGGGCCGCGCCTCGGCGGCCGTCCCGCGACGCAGGCGCTCGCGCACCACGAGGTCGGGGCGCAGATAGGGCTCGAGGCAGTGCGGCGCGATCGGCGCGAGGATGATGGCGCCCGGCTCGGTCTCCTCGTTGAGCCAGTCGGCCAGCCGCCGGTAGGAATGCCCCCAGTACTCGATCTCGAACCAGCGTTCGCCGGCGCCCGGCGCCAGCCGGCGAAACGGGAGCGCGAGATAGGCGTCCTCGAAGGGATGAAGACGCGCGAGATCGACCGCGATCGCCGCGGCCGGCGCCGCCAGCGCGAGCGCGGCGCTTGCGGCGGCCGCTCGCGGCGAGGCGACCCGACGGAGAAGACGGACGGCTGCGGCGTGTGCGCGCTCGGCGCCGAGCGCGGCGAGGATCGCCACCGCCGGCAACACCGCGAGCACATGACGCACGCCGTCGTAGTGGAAGCTCGCCGCGGCATCGAGCGCGAGCAGGCTCGCGATCCAGCCCAGGGCCAGCGCGGCGAGTCGGCGGCGGCCCGGATCGCCGGCGCGCCGCACCGCGACCGCGGAGCCGAGGACGGCGAGGAGAAGAACGGCGAGAGGTGTCGCGATCGCCAGACTGCCCAGCGTGTAGTGGAGAGGCAGGGCGCTCGACGGATAGAGCTCGCCGAAGTAGAGAACCTCGAAGCCGGTCGGGAAGGCGGCGAGCCGAGCGCCGATCTGCCGCAGGCGCGCGATCGGGTCCGGCCACAGCCACGGCCAGAGCAGATAGGCGGTGGCGAGGGTGGCGCCGAGGAGCGCGGCGGCGCGGCCCAGGCGCCGCCACCCGGTCCGGGCGCCCTCGGAGCTCGTGCGGCCCTGCGCTCCAGATCGACGCCCCGGTCCACTCGCCAAGAGGACCGCCGCCACGGGGGCGAGCGCGACCGACGGCAACCAGGTGGTCAGAGCGAGGCCGAGCGCCGCCGCGGCCGCGGCGAGGCGGCCTAGGGTGGGGGCCCGCGCGAGCCGCACCAGCGCCAGTGCCCCGAGCGTGAACACGAAGAGCCCCGGGAGGTCCTTCGGGTTGTTCTGCGCGTGGGCGATCAGCTTGGGGTGGAGCGCGAGGGCCGCCGCGGCGAGCGCCGCCAGGGACACGCTGGCGGTGAGCTCGAACGCGAGCGCTCCGGCGAGGACCAGCGAGGCCGAGGCGAGCGTCAGGTTGAAGAGCCGCTCTCCGATCGGCGCCGGGCTCGCCGGCAGCACGCGTTCGAGGAGCAGGGCGACGGCCGCACGACTGGAGTCGAGGACGAGCTGGTGGCCGGGCAGCTCGTGCCAGGGCCAGTCGACGGACTCGCCGCTTCGCGACAGAACGCTTGCCGCGATCTCCAGGTTGCGCCGCCCGGCGAGATAGCTCTCGGCCTCGTCCCAGGTGGTGCCGTAGTGCTCGCGGGTGAGGACACCGAGAACGAAGAACGCCGAGGCGAGGGCGAGAAGGGTGGTGCGCAGCGCCGGCGACCGGCGGCCAGGCCGCGGCTCGAGCGGGTGCCAGCTCACGGCTCGCGGTAGCGCCGGTGCGAGCCCACCGGGGGAATCGGCCGCTCGAGCCATGCGGCGGGATCGAGCACGACCACCTCCCGGGTCCGAGGATCGACGGCGCGGATCTCGATCGGTGGGTGGCCGTTCCACGCTCGCGCCCCGGCCAGCGCGGCGTGGATGTAGTCGTAGCGGCACGTCTGTCTGCCCGGAGTGTCCAGGCCAGCGCAGTCGAGAGGGTGGCCCGCCTCGACGTGCTCGAGCCAGCGATCGAGGGCCCTCCTCGGAGTGGGAGCGACCGCGAACCATACCCGTTCCCGGCCCCACACCGCTTGCCGGGACTGCCGGAGCTGGTCGGAGAACGCGACGCCATGGTGGAGCGGAAGGAGAACGAGCGCGCCCGCGATCGCCGCTCGGGCCCATGGACGGGAGGTCAACCGCGTGCGCGCCGCCCACACCACGGCGAGCGCGAGGTAGAACGCCGCGATGACGAGGGTCACCCGGCGCAAGCCGGGCGGCCCGGCGGCGGCGCTGGTCGCGAGCGCGGCCAACAGCGCGGCGCCCGCCGCCGTGGCGAGCACGGCGCGCGTCCCGCGCAGCTTCCAC
This sequence comes from Thermoanaerobaculia bacterium, assembly GCA_035544635.1. Lineage (GTDB taxonomy): Bacteria > Acidobacteriota > Thermoanaerobaculia > Multivoradales > Multivoraceae > DATAFT01. The sequence continues at coordinate 1,221 of DATKDQ010000293.1, read as the reverse complement.
GCGGTCGCGGCCGCGAGCAGGAGGACCGCGGCGAAGCCGGCGCGCCCGAGCCAGCCGCCGAACTCGACGCTGCGCAGCTCGAAGTAGTACGACGCTCCGCCGCTGAACAGGTCGCGGGCGACGCGGTCGAGGTTGGAGCGGAGGGCACTCCAGTCCGCGACCCACCCCACCCCACCGCCGCGGAAGACTCCGGCGCGCTCGACTGGATCCCAGAGGAGCGTCGCCCGGTTGCGCACCGCGAAGGTCGCCGCCACGAGCGGAAGCAGGAACCCGGTGGCGGCCGCGGCGGCGTGCCGGATGCGGTCGCGAGCGGGCGCCGCCGCCACCAGCCAGCCGGCGAGGAACGGAAGCGCCGGGAGGAACGCCGGATAGGTCATCGCGCCGAGCATCGAGACGGCGCCGAGCGCAGCCGCGAGCGCAGGGCTTCCGCGCGATCGCGGCGCCTGCGATCGCCGCCACAGGCTGTCGAGCAGGAGCAGGCAGAAAACGAGGAACAGTAGATCGGTGCCGTAGCTCGTGGTCAGCCGATTCAGGAACAGGAGCGTCGGTGATGCCGCGAAGGCGACCAGCGCGGCGGTCGCCGGCAACGGCCGCATCCAGCGATGCAGCAGCGTCGAGAGCGCGAGCAGGCTCACGCAGAAAAGCACCACGCGCGCCCACTTCGCGGTCGTGAGCCCGAAGCCGAAGAGCCGATAGACGACGAGCAGGAACGCGTACCACCCGACGTTGGTCGACGCGCCGTCGTAGACCAAACGATGCTCGAGCCAGTAGGGGCCGCGGACGGACTCCGCCAGCTCCTCGTAGCGCACCTGGCGCGCCTCCTCGCGCACCAGCGCCGCGGGCAGCAGCGTCAGGAGGAGAGCCGGCACGGCGATCCAGAGCAGGCGCAGGACGCCGGTGGAAGCCTTCACTCCGAGCTCGTAGCTCTCCGCAGCGTGCCCCGCGGAAGCTGACGGGGCGCTGACGGGCGTACTAGAGTGGACAACCGTCGCGATCTTACACGTCCGGCCCCGGCGCCGAGCGCTTCGGTGTGACCCTCTCGTGGTGTCGGGAGGCGAGCTCCTCGATGTCTCGAACCAACGCCTCCTCCGGCAGGGTGAGATCGATGGGATGGCCGTAGGGCTGACCGTAGTCGAGCCCGGTCGGCCAATAGATCTCGATCATGTTGCCCTCGGGGTCGTCGAAGTAGAAGGCCAGCGACACCCCGTGATTGAGGCTCAC
>DATKDQ010000292.1:0-17030 GCA_035544635.1 Thermoanaerobaculia bacterium | reverse complement strand
GCTGATGGCCACCCGCCCGGTGAGAATTTCGTATATGCCTGGGACGGTACGCACCGCCACCCCGCCGCGCTCGCAAGTCGCGACGATGCGCGCCAGCGTCGGCCGCGGCGCGTCGACGATGCTCAGGATCACGTGGTCGATGCCGAGCTCGGAGGCGAGGCGCGGGATGTCCTCGGTGTCCCCCAGGACCTCGACTCCGTCGACCATCATCCCCTGCTTGAGAGGGTCGTCGTCGACGAAGCCCACGGGCTCCAGCCCGAGATCGCGTCGGCCGTGCATTTCCCGAATCGCCAGCACGCCGGCCCGGCCCGCCCCCACCAACAACACCCGCCGGGTTTCCTGGTCCTCCGTCTTCCCTTTCCGCCGCTCCCGTTCGGAGGTCTCGTACACGCTGCGGCGGAGCACCCTGAGCCCGAGCACGCCGCCGTAGGCGAGGCCGAGATCGAGCAGGATGACCGACAGCGGTATCCGCCACGCATCGAACGGCCCCGGGAGCCAGCGCAGCAGGAGCAGGGGCAGCGCCGCCCAGAGGGCGGCCCGGGCGAAGCGCGGCAGGTCGGCGATCCCGACGAAGCGCCAGATCAAGCTGTAGACGCCGGCCCCCGCCAGCGTCAGGAACTGCAGCAGCACCACCAGCGGCAGCTGCAGCACCACCAGGCGCAGGTATCTCTCGGGGATCTGGAGGTCGAAGCGCAGCAGGTAGGCGACGACGAAGGCGAGGGACAGGGCGGCGACGTCGAGGAGGAACTGGGTCTCGCGGCGGAGCAGGCGGGCGCTCAGCCCAGGGGCTGAAGCGCATTGCTTGACGTGCTGGAGTGAACCCCTTCCGGAGCTTTCTACCACGCGTGCGAACCCCTTCTCCGAATCGATTCTGCTTGGGTGCAGTTGCGGGAGTATACCGCAAGTCCTGACATCCCGCCTCGGCTGGCTCTCGAATTCCGCCAATCGAGGTATGCGCTATTTAAAGCGGACGATAAACCTCAGTTGCGGTATCAGCAGCCACCCACTGCGCTCGCAAACCCGCCAGAGCCGCCGGACTTTGTCAACTCGCGCGGCCTCTCGATAATTGGTACGAACCAAGCCAACCCTCCCTGGCGCAGGACTGGCAATCTGCCGGGATCTCTGCGGTTCATATCTGCGCAGCGAGGCACCCAAGCGGCTTGGCGCGCCAAGAACCTGCAAGCCCGGCTAGCTGAGGTATTGTCTGGCCTCGTTCGATGACACGCACAGGGCAAGAGGAAGGCGAAGCCCGTCGGTCCCCGCGCCGCTCGGGCCCCCGCCAGATTTCATGAGCAGCGCATCCGCAGAGGCTGCCGGGGGCGGCGACGGTCCCGCCGCTCTCTCACCGCCGCCTCGCGCCGGAGTCGGAGCGGTGACCCAGCGCGCGCTCGACGCGCTGCTCGCTCGTTCGCCGGCTCAGCCGTTCTTCCTGTCGCGTGCCGCTCGTCGCCTCACCGTCCTCGCGTACCACGCGGTGGACGACCCGCAGCGCTTCGCCGGCCAGCTCGACCGGCTGCTCGGCCTGGGCTGCCGCTTCCTGACTCTCGACGAGGCGCTCGAAGCCCTCGCTGGACGCAGCTGCCTCCCACGCCGTGCCGTCCTCGTCACTTTCGACGACGGCGATCGCAGTGTCCTGGAGCACGGGTTTCCGTTGCTCACCGCGCGAGGGTTGCCGGCGGTGGTCTTCGTAGTCGCTGGCCTGGTCGCCGGGACGCGGCCACCATGGTGGGCAGAGGTGGCGTCACTGCTGGCGGCGGGTGGGGCGAGTGATGCGCTCGCAGGTATTCCGCGAACACGCGCGGTCCAGCGGCTGAAGAGGTTGCCTGACGCCGAACGGCGCCGCATCCTCGAGGATCTGCGCGCTAGCGCCCCCGAGCCGCCCGACCCGTCGCGGCAGCTCACCGGTGCCGATTTGCGGCGGCTCGCTGCAGCCGGCGTGGCGATTGGCAACCACACGCTTTCGCACCCCTGCCTTCCTCGCTGCGACGCGTCGACGGTTCGCCACGAGATCACCACCGCTCACGAGCGCCTCGCGGAGATCCTCGGCGCGCCGCCGCGAGCCTTCGCCTACCCCAACGGCGAGCCCGACCCGCGCGCCGCGGCAATCCTCGCCGAGCTCGGTTACGAGGCCGCCTTCATCTTCGACCATCGCCACGCCGGCGTGCCCTGCCGCGACCGTTTCGCCGTGTCGCGGCTGCGCGTGAATTCCTCGACCCCACCCGATCGCTTTCGGATCATCGTGAGTGGACTGCACCCGGCCATCCACCACGCACTGGGCCGGGCTTGATGCGACTGCTGCTGCTCGTCACCCGGCCCCAGCGACGCGGCGCCGAGGTCTTCGCCGCCACGCTCGGGCGTGCGCTGCGGGCCCGTGGTCACGAGGTAGGGACGGTGTACCTGTTCGACCACAGTGGGGAGTCGCCCCTCCCGCTGCTCGACGGCGACGTCGTCCTGCCGGGCACGGGCCGCGACCGGCCCGGCGTCGATCCCCGGCGTCTTCTCCGCCTGGCGGGCGCCGTACGGCGCCACTGTCCAGACCTGGTGCAGCTCAACGGCGGGCCGACTGTCCTCCATGGTGCGCTCCTCGCCCGCCTGACACCACGCCGCCGCTGGGCCACTGTCTACCGCAACATAGGCGATCCCGACCGCTGGCTGGTGGGGCGCTCCCGCCGCGCCCTCTACCGCCGAGTCGTCGGCCCCGCGCTCGACGGCGTCGTCGGCGTCTCGAGCGCCACTCTCGCGACGGTGGGGCGCATCTACAATAGCGGCATCCCGCAGCGCAGGATCCCCCGCGCCGTCGATCCGCAAGAGCTGCAGTCGCGGCGGGCGGCAGCCGAAGTGCGCGCCGCGCTCGATACCCCGGCCGCCGCACCGCTCCTGCTCTTCGCCGGCAGCCTTACGATGGAGAAGCGAGTCGACCGGCTGCTGCGGCTGGTCGCGGCGTTGCGACCCGACCACCCAGAGCTGCGCCTCTGGATTGCAGGTGAGGGTCCGCTGCGCTCCCGGCTGGAGGCCACGGCGCGGGAGCTCGGCGTGGCGCCTGCGATCAGATTCCTGGGCCCGCGGGACGATCTACCGGACCTGCTTGCCGCCGCCGACCTATTGGTGCTCGCGAGCGACAGCGAGGGCATGCCTGGCGTGGTGCTCGAGGCCGGCGCCGCCGGTCGCCCCGTGGTGGCTACAGCCGTCGGCGGCGTAGCCGAATGCGTGCTGCCGGAGGAAACAGCCCTCCTGGTGCCGCCGCACGACGAAGCCGGGCTCGCGACGGCGGTCACGGCGCTGCTCGCCGATCCCAACCGGCGTCGAGTGATGGGCGGCCGAGCCGCGGCCTGGGTCGCGGAGCGCTTCTCGATCGACACGATCGCTGGCGAGTACGAGGAGTTCTACCACCAGGTGCTGGCGCGACGCCGGGAGGGCCTGAGGTAGGGCCTCGGCTGCGGCGCCCCGGCCGCGGGCGGGCGGCTTGACGGCTGAGCGATAATCCTCCCACCATGTGCGGCATCGCAGGATTCCTCGAGGGCCGGCAGCGGCGGCCGGACGCCGACGCTACGGCTGTCGCCTGGGCGATGACCGATGCGCTCGCCCACCGCGGCCCCGACGACCGCGGCATCTGGTGTGACGCTCCGCACGGCCTCGCACTCGGCAGCCGCCGCCTGGCAATCCAGGACCCGACGCCGCGTGGGCACCAGCCAATGGCGTCCTCCTGCGGCCGCTACACGATCGCCTTCAATGGCGAGATCTACGACTTCCGCCGCTTGGCGCGCGAGCTCGGCGGGAGCTTCGCTACCGGCACCGATACGGAGGTGTTGCTCGCCGCCGTTGCTGCCTGGGGCCTCGAGCGGGCGCTCACCCGATCCAACGGGATGTACGCCTTCGCTCTTTGGGACCGCAGCGAGCGCGCGCTCACCCTGGTGCGCGACCGCATGGGCCAGAAGCCGCTCTACTGGGCCGAGACGACCGGTGGCGCTCTGCTCTTTGCCTCCGAGCCGCGCTCCTTCTGGCACTTCCCAGGTTTCCAGCCTGAGATTGACCGCGACGCCGCGTCGCTCCTCTTCCGCCGCATGAGCATCCCGGCCCCGTATTCGATCCTCCGCGGCGTGCGCAAGCTCGAGCCGGGGAGCTGGCTGCGTGCGGCGGTCGCCGAAGACGGCTCCGTTCGCCTGTCCCAGGGCACCTGGTGGTCCACTCAGGCGGTGCTCGAGGCCGGCGCCCGCGACCCGCTGCCCGGCGGACGCGAGGCGGCCGCCGAGGCGCTCGAGCCCCTGCTCGCTGACGCGGTCGAACTATGTTCCATCGCCGATGTCCCGCTCGGCGCCTTCCTTTCGGGCGGCATCGACTCCTCGCTCGTCGTCGCGCTCCTGCAGCGGGCGAGCGCTCGACCGGTGCGCACCTTTACCATCGGCTTTCGCGACCGAAGCTACGACGAGACCGCGCACGCGGCCCGAGTCGCCGCCGCCCTCGGCACCGATCACACAACTCTGGAGGTCGGCGAGCGCGAGCTGCTCGAGGTCGTGCCGCAGCTGCCGCGCCTCTACGACGAGCCGCTCGCCGACTCTTCGCAGATTCCCACCTACCTAGTCTGTCGCCTGGCGCGGCCGCATGTGACCGTGGCTCTTACCGGCGACGGCGGCGACGAGCTCTTTGGCGGTTACGCGCACTATCGGCAATACCAGCGATTGCTGCGCCTCTCGCGGCTGCCGCGGCCACTCGTGCGGATGGCGACTGGCACGCTGGCGCGCCTGCCGTTGCCGCAGGCGCCGAGGCTGGCGGCAGCGCTCGGGCTGCGCGACCAGGGTTTCTCCGATGGCTTGCGCAAGCTCGACTCGTTGCTCGAGCAGGCGCGAACGCCCCAAGAGATCTACCTCCACGTGATCTCGACCTGGAAAAACGGCGGCCCGGTGCGCGGCGCCGTCGAGCCGCCGACGCTCGCCGCCGACGTGGGCCAATGGCCGAAGATCGCTCCGCCCCTTGCCCAGGCGATGGCGGTCGACGCTGTCACCTACCTGCACGACGATGTCCTCACCAAGGTCGATCGCGCCGCGATGGCCGCCTCACTCGAGACGCGAATCCCGCTGCTCGACCATCGTATCGTCGAGTTGGCTGCGCGGTTGCCAATCGCAATTCGCTGGCAGTCGGGGCGCGGAAAGCTGCCGCTGCGCGACCTGCTGGCGCGGCACCTCGACCCGCGGCTCTTCGAGCGGCCGAAGAGGGGCTTCAGCGTGCCGCTGTCGCGTTGGCTGCGGAACGAGCTGCGGCCATGGGCCGAGGAGCTGCTGGACGAGCGCAGGCTTGACGAGGGAGGGCTGATCGATCCGCCGCCAGTGCGGCAGATGTGGCGCGAGCACCTGGCCGGCGAGGCAAATTGGGCGGGTTATCTGTGGCCGGTGCTGACGCTGGAGAGCTGGCGGCGGGCCTGGCGCGCGGCGCCGGCCGCTCTTCCCGCGACCTCCGATCTGCATGCCACCGGCGTCGCCGGCTGATCTAGGCGTCTTGATCCCGGGGCTACTAGTCGGCCTCGCGAGCGTACTTGTCAGCCGCTCGCCCGGCCGTCACGCGGCGGATGGCCGACCGCGGCGCCTGGGCCAGAGCGCGGACGATCGTCTGCACGTTTCCTCCCGGATTCCGTCGCGGTGGGCTGGCAGACGACGGTGATCCCATGCTCGCGCGCGGCCTCCAGCGCGCCGGCACGGATCCCGGCGGGCAGATGCTCGCAGTCGTACATGACGACCTCGCGGCCGGGGCGTATGGGGACGGTGAACAGCGCGCTCGAGCAGATTCCGATCAACCGCGCCGGCGCCAGCAGGTCCGCCAGCAGCTCGATCGGCAGGCGGGCCACCGAGCCGGAATCGAGATAGGTGACGTCGCCGGTCGGCGTCAGCCTGCGCAGCGCCTCGATCTTGTCCGGGTCGTCTCGCGGATGGGGCTTGACCACCAGCGACCTGCCGCGTTCTGTCTCGGCGGCGATCACTCGGCGATAGAAGTTCAGCTCGTCGTCGCGGCTCATCAGCCGGCTTTCGGAAAAGCTCTGCAGCAGCAGGCACGTGGCTCCGCACGGCACGCGGGCGAGGCGTTCCCGGAACAGGGCCTGGAACCGCCGGCTGGAGTGCACCCGCCTCAGTGTCCACTCCCAGGAAGGGTCGGGGATCAGCCTTGGCTGGCCGTGCCGAAAGATCGCCGTCTGTAAGGAAGCGGGTCCCCAGATCTCGGGCCGGGCACCTCGGCGAAACGGGTTGGTCACCCCCCACGCGCGGAGCCGGGTCGGCAGTCGGAGCGAGTCGCTGAAGCCGATCCCGAGGCCGTCGGCGACGTAGTGGAGGCGGTGGGGTCGGAAGGAATGGCCCAGGAGGGCATCCTCGACGCTCACTCGGTAGGGAAGGATGGCTCGCGTCGCACTCGCCACCTCGAGACGGCGCAGCTCCCGGCGCGCCCAGAGCCGCGCTCTCAGGCCGGTGACGAGGCGGCGGGCGATCCGGTCCGGGGCGTTGCCGAACGGAACGATCGGCTTGGCCATCTGACTCCTGAGATCTCCCAGGCGGCCGGTCAGGCGCGCACCGAAGACCTCGCAGAGCCAGCGCTCGGTGTCGAGGAGATCCTCGTCGCCGCGCCAGATATGAAAGACGCGTGCGCCTTCCAGCGGCCAGCTGCGGGCGTGAGCCAGCGCGAAGGCGGTCAGGAGCTGCGCCGGCCCTACGGTGCCGATCGCGAGCGTTCCGTGGTCGACCCGCCTGCGGTTCATCCGGCCCCCGGGTCGCCTTCGGGAGCGATCAGGTTCCAGGCCAGCGGCGTGCCGCGCTCGATGTCGCGAGCGGCATGTCGGCCCATCACCGATCGCAGGTGCTTCGGGGGCAGGCCGTGGCCCGGACGGATCGACCGCACGTTCCGCTCCGTGAAGCGCTCGCCGCGGCGAACGTCCGCGACCACGAAGAGCGATCTGCGAAAGATCTTGCTTCGGTCTTCGTGCGCCGTCGGCGCCAGACGCGCCGCACCGAGGGCCCTTTCGGCGGTCTGGACGGCCTCCACCATGGCCGCGAACTCCCGTGGTTCGAGCGAGAATGCGCTGTCGGGTCCCGGCTCGTCGCGGGAAAGGGTGAGGTGTTTTTCGATCAGACAGGCACCCAAGGCGACCGCCGCAACCGGTACTGCGATCCCGAGCGTATGGTCGGAGAGCCCCGCCGCGACTCCGAAGCGCTCGGCCAGCAGCGGGATGCTGCGCAGGTTGGCTTCCTCGACCGGGGCAGGGTAGGCGCTGGTGCATTGCAGGAGGACCACGCCACCTGCGCCGGCGGCGCGGGCCGCCGTCATCGCTTCCTCGATCTCCGATTCGGTCGCCATGCCCGTCGAGAGGATCAGCGGTTTGCCGGTGCTCGCGACGCGCTCGATCAAAGGCAGGTCGATCAGCTCGAACGAGGCGATCTTGTAGGCGGGTACCTCCATCGCTTCGAGGAAGTCGATCGCTGTGGCGTCGAACGGGCTCGAAAAGCAGGCCAGCCCGAGGTCCTCGGCGGCTTCCTTGAGGCGCGGCTGCCAGTTCCACGGCGTCTGTGCCTCGCGGTAGAGGTCGTGAAGCAGCCGGCCGTCCCAGAGGGTGCCGCCGCCGATGCGGAACGGGGGCCGGTCGCTATCGAGGGTGATGGTGTCGGCGGTATAGGTCTGGAGTTTGATCGCGTCGGCGCCGCTCGCCGCCGCCGCCTCGACCAGCGCCAGGGCGCGGCCGAGGTCGCCGCCGTGATTGCCGGACAGCTCGGCTACGAGATAGCAGGGCGCGCCGGGGCCGATGCGCCGGTCGCCGATCGTGATGCCGGGAGTCTCGCTCATCTCTTCCCCAGCGCGGCCTCGCGGTCTCGGTCCGGGCGATCGCCGGAGCCTGACCGCCCCGGCGTCGAGACTGCGGTCAGAGGGAAGGACAGTTTCAGAGCGCGAGGTCCCTTCTTCACGGTCTCGCCCGTGAGCTCGAAGCCCGCCTGTGCGAAAGCGGCCAGCGATCGCGGGTTGTCCGGGCGGATGTAGGCATCGACTGCCTCCGGCGGCTGGGGGGTATCTGCCAGCGCGGCCAGCCCGGCACAGATCAGCGCCGGCCCCAGCCCGCGTCCGCGCACCTCCGGCGCGACGTTGACCGAGATCACGGCACGCCCGTCGGCCGGCTCGAAACGAACCGTACCGACCGGCTCCGCTCCCTCCCCCTCGGCCACCAGCAGCGTGCACCGGGGATCGGCCAGCCGTGCCTCCAGCCAGCGGAGGTGGGTCCGCCACGGGATCGGCTCCGGCTCGAACGACGCCCGCCGGCTCTCCGTGTCGTTGGCCCAGCGCCAAAGCGGGCGGGCGTCCCGCTCGGCCGCGCGGCGGACGACCAGCGGGGCCGGGGCGAGCGCACGCGCCACCCGCGCGGCGCCGCCGCCGTCGACGAGCGCGGGCCCACCGGCGGCGAGCCGCCGTCGAAGCTCAGCATCCTCCAGGAGCGCCACTAGAGCGGGTGCGAGGCGCTCGGGCTCGAGCGCGTCCTCGGGCATTGCGATCAGGGCGGCGCCGCGGCGCTGCAGCTCGACGGCGGTCGGTCGCTGGTTGTCGGCCACCGGGATGAGCAGGCTCGGCACTCCTCGATTCAGCAGCTCCCAGGTCGTGGCGCCCGCCGCCGAGATCGAGGCGTCGGCCCAGTCCATCTGGACGGCCATGTCGGGAGCCGAGTCGACGACCTCGCAGTTCCCGTGGGCCTCTTCGATCTGGCGGCGGAGCGCCTCGTCCGCGCGGGTCGCTCCGCCCACAACGACCCTCAACGAAAGCCCCGGCCTCGCCGCGGCGGCGACGGCCCGCACGGCGGGCAGCGTGAGCCCCATCGGGTCGCTGCCGCCGAACGTGACCAGGAGCCGCTCGGCGTGCTGCGCCCGACGGGCGACGACGGGACGGGCGAACTCCCTACGCAGCAGGGCGTAGCGAGTACCGAGGAAGAATCGCGTGCCAGCGCGTCGGCGCGGATAGAGGGCGAGGTCGGCGTGGAGGTTGGGATTGAGGATGGCGTCGTCGGCGACCGCAGATCGTCCGATATCGTCGATGCGAAGAACCCTCACCCCGGCCCGCTGGAGCGTGGTTGTAAAGCCGTTCCCAAATCGGTAGCCGTCGAGCACAGCCCAGGAGGCTCCGCGAGCCGCGGCGAGAGCGACCGTTGCCGCACGATCGTCGGCGCTCCCCGGGGTTGCCTCGAGGCGCTCGACCGAGACCCCATCGGCCACCCAGCGCTCGGCGATCGGCTGCGGAAGCTCGGCGGTCGCCAGCGCTGCGTCGCCACCGAGATTGCGCCAGGCCTGGGCCAGCGCCAGACTGCGCAAGGCGTGCCCGGCGCCGATTGTCGGGTTGGCGTCGGCGCGGAAGAGCACGGTGCCGCGGGGATCGCTCATGGCGTCGTGGTTCTCAGGTCGGCAGGGCCTTCTGCACGATCGAGCGGTTCATCGCACTCCACTCAGTGTGCCGTTCGCAGGCTGCCAGCGCCTGGCGCCAGCTGAAGGAGTCCTCGCCTCCGAAGTGCCGGTAGAGCGCACGAACCAGTTCCAGGTCCTCGGAGGTGTCCACCGTCCAGCGATGGGCGGAGAGATCACGCTCGAGCGCGACCCTTCGTAGTCGGTATCGCTTTGGCCGATGCCAGATCGCAGGTGTGACGTGCTCGCGGCGCCCGGGAACTCGTTCTTCGAGCCAGGCACTCTCCAGAGCCGTTCTGGTGAAAGCCTCGACGTCGAGGCCGCGGGGGAAGGTGCGGGGCGCCAGGGTATTGCTGGCGTAGTCGGCCTCCGGCGTGGTGGAGCGAGCGACGACGACACGATCGATCAGCTCGGGGTCGATCAAGGGGCAGTCGGCGGTGATCCGGACGATCACGGTCGCGCCAGCGACTGTCGCGGCTTGGTGATAGCGGTCGAGCACGTCGGCTTCGGCACCGCGAGTGCACGCCACCGAGGCGGTGCGGCACCACTCTTCGATCGCGCGGTCGGCCGCCGCCGTGGTGGTGGCGACCACCACCCGATCGACGGTGGTCGCTCGTGTGCAACGAGCCACCACCCGCGCCAGCATCGGTTCTCCCTCGAGGTCGGCGAGTACCTTGCCGGGCAGCCGAGAGCTGCCCATGCGGGCCTGGACGATGGCGACGACGGTCACCGGAGCTCCTCGGTCAGTTTCCCTCGCCCGCTCCCCAGGCTGCGAGGGCCTCGAGCACCCGGTCGACATCGTCATCCGCCATCGCGGGGAAGAGAGGCAGGCTGAGGCAGGAGGCGTAGTAGGCCTCGGCGCCTGGGAGGCCCGTGGAAGGGATCAGCGCACGGCCCGCGTAGTCGGGCTGCCAGGGAACGGGTATGTAGTGCACCTGGACCAGGATCCCACGGTCACGCAGGAAGTCGTAGAGACGGCGACGCCTGCAAGCCACGTCGGCCAGCGTTTCGCCGTCCCGCTGGCGAACCCTCACGACGTAGAGGTGGAAGGTGCTGGCGCGATCGGGCCGCTGCGCCAGCGGAGTCAGTTGCGACGCCAGCTCGGGGTGAGCGGCGAGACCGGAGTCGTAGCGCGCCGCCAGATCCCGCCGGCGGGCGACGAAGGCGTCGAGGCGGCGGAGCTGCGAGATCCCCAGCGCGCAGAGCAGATCGGGAAGGCGATAGTTGAACCCCAACTCGACCTGCTCGTGGTACCAGGAGCCGACCATCGGATCGCCCTCCGCTTGGCGTGACAAGCGTTCGGGACGGCGTTCGATGCCGTGATTCCGCAGCCGGAGCAGCCGGTCGTACACCTCCGAATCGTTGGTGAGCACTGCCCCCCCCTCGGCGGTGGTGATGTGTTTGACCGGATGGAACGAAAGCACGGTCGCATCCGCATCGGCGCAGCAGCCGATCGGCCGCTGGGCGTCACCGCGCCGGTAGGTGGCACCGAGCGAGTGCGCGGAGTCTTGAAGCACGCGAGCGCCGAAGCGGCCGGCGATCTGTCGCAGGCGCGGCATGTCGGCCGGCTGACCGGCGAAATCGACGGGGATGATCAGCTTCGGCGGCCGCCCCTCCAGGGCCAGCCGTTCGGCCATCGCCTCGACGCTGTCGGGGCGCAAGAGGCCGTCGTCCGGGTCGACGTCGGCGAAAGCGGCGTCGCCACCCGCGTAGCGGATGGCGTTGGCGCTGGCCAGAAAGGTGATCGGCGAGGTCAGGCCGACGTCGCCAGGACCGACCCCGAGGGCCAGAGCCGCGAGGTGGAGGGCCGCCGTACCGCTGGTTACCGACACCGCATGGCGGGCGCCGGTCACGGTGCACAGCCGGCGCTCGAACTCTTCGACTCGCGGCCCCTGGGTCAGATAGTCGTCGGTGAGACAAGCGGTCACCGCTGCGACGTCGTCGCTGTCGATCCACTGTCGGCCGTAGGGCAGGGGGGCGGTGCCTCTGTGTGCCGTCACGGTAGCCGCCGTCACGCCGAGAAGGTGGGGTCCACGTGGAGGCGGATGAGCTCGCGCAGGCGCTCTACGCTCAGCCACTCGCTGTTGGTCAGGCTGTTGTAGGAGAAGTCCTCCGGCACCGGCTCGCCTTGGACCGTGCGGCGGAACTGCGCAACATCCCAGGTCGGCAACGGTGGCTCGATCACGAAGCACCGGTCGATGGCGATCGTGTTCGGCGCGTCATGGACAGTGATCATCTCCTCGTGGACCTTTTCGCCCGGGCGCAGACCGATGACCTCGGTGCGGCACCCGGGAGCGATCGCCTCGGCCAGGTCGAGGATCCGGTAGCTCGGGATTCGCGGAACGAAGATCTCACCCCCCCACATGTGACCGAGGGCGAAGAGGACAAGCTCGATGCCCTCGTCGAGCGTGAGGCTGAAACGGGTCATCTCCGGGCTGGTGATCGGCAGCACGCCGTCGTTGGGGCGCGACAGAAAGAACGGGATGACGCTGCCCCGGCTACCCATCACGTTGCCGTAGCGAACCACTCCGAGCCGCAGATCACGACTGCCCTTGAAGTTGTTGGAGGCGACGAACAGCTTGTCGGAGCAGAGCTTGGTGGCGCCATAGAGATTGATCGGTGCCGCCGCCTTATCCGTCGACAACGCCACCACCCGCTTGACGCCCTGGTCGAGGCACCCTTCGATCACGTTCTGCGCTCCGAGCACGTTGGTCTTGATCACCTCGAACGGGTTGTACTCGGCGGCCGGGATCTGCTTGAGGGCGGCGGCGTGGATGACGGTGTCGATGCCCTCCAGCGCCCGCCGGACCCGGTCGCGGTCGCGTACGTCGCCGAGGAAGAAGCGCAGGCGCCGCTCGCCGGCGAACGGTGGCCTATGAGCCATCTCGAACTGCTTCAGCTCGTCGCGGGAGTACACCACGATGCGCCGGATGCCCGGGTAGTCGGCGAGCAGGCGGGCGATGAAGGCACGTCCGAAGGAACCGGTTCCGCCGGTGACCAGCACGCTGCCGGATGTCCAATCGAACTCGGAGTCCATCACTTCCCCCAGGTCTCGCTCGCGACCTCGTGCACGCTGCCGTCGGCGAACTCCCAGCGGTAGGGAACCAGAACCGGCGTCGAGCCTCCGGCCAGCGCGTCGGCCATCACACCGTGGAGCCCGAGCCCCCGGGCCCTTCCGGTGACCCGGAAGAGCCCGACCTCGGTGGACGGAATCAGCAGGTGGCGGCCGTCCGCCGTACGACCGCCGACGCGGAGCAGGTAGGTCTGCTGCGGTAGCAATGGCAGATGCGGAAACGTGCAGCGGATGGTTCCGGACCCCTCGAGGCGGTCGGCTCGGTGGCCGTCGAGGAGCATGTTGGCGCCGAACAGGGGTCCGTGCTGGCCGTAGATGCCGATCCACAGATACGGTCGTTCAACGGGCTCACGGGCTGTGTACTCGATGTCGACCGTGAGCGCAGTGCCGGGCTCCAGGGCCGCCGCTTCGCGGCCGTCGCCGTTGCGCAGGACCACGCGGCGCAGCTCGAAGCAGCCATCGGAGCTGCGCGCCAGGACGTCGGCCTTTGCGACCTCGGCCAGCCGGCCCAGGTAGTCCTGGATCACGTCGCCGCTCGCGCCCTCCGCTTCGACCTGCCCCCGTTCGAGCCAAATCGCCCGCTCGCAGAGGGTCTGGACCGCCGACATGTTGTGGCTCACGAACAGCACCGTCCTCCCCTCGCCGGAGACCTCGCCCATCTTGCCCAGGCACTTGGCCTGGAAGGCGGCGTCGCCGACCGCCAGTACCTCGTCGATGATCAGCACCTCGGGCTCGAGGTGGGCCGCGACGGAGAAGGCGAGGCGCACCTTCATGCCGCTCGAGTAGTGCTTGACCGGCGTGTCGATGAACGGCTCGACCTCGGCGAAGGCGACGATACGGTCGAACTTGCGGGCGATCTCGGTGCGCCGCATGCCGAGGATGGCGCCGTTGAGGAAGACGTTCTCGCGGCCGGTCAGCTCGGGGTGGAAGCCGGTGCCGACCTCGAGCAGGCTCGAGACCCGGCCGCGCACCTCGGCCCAGCCCTCGGTCGGTTCGGTGATGCGCGAGAGGATCTTGAGCAGGGTGCTCTTGCCGGCGCCGTTGCGCCCGATCACGCCTACGGTCTCGCCGGGGGCGACGTCGAAGTCGACCTCGCGCAGAGCCCAGAACTCCTGCCGGGTCGCCCGCGCACCGGCGTCGCGGCGGCCGGCCCAGCGCAGCGGCGCTGCGACGGCGTGCCGGAGCGCATCGCGCAGGTCGCGTACGCTCGCCTGGGAGCCGCCGAGCAGGTACTTCTTGCCCAACCCGCGGGCACGGACAGCCGGCTCGTTCATCCAGCCTCTCGCTCGTCTCCGCGGTGCACGGTCATCACAGGACGTCGGCGAAGGTGCGCTCGACACGCCGGAAGTAGAGGGCTCCGACCAGCAGGAGCAGAATCGAAACCCCACCGCTCGCCGCCATCACGCCGGCCGAGGTCGTCTCCCCGAGCAGCGACCAGCGGAAGCCCTCGACCACGCCGGCCATCGGATTGAGACCGTAGAACCACCCGGGCAGCCCAACGCTGTGGAGGAGCTCGGTGGCGCGCGCGGTCGGATAGATCACCGGCGTGACGAACAGCCAGAGCTGGAGGAAGAATGGGACCACGTACTTGACGTCGCGGTAGCGGACGTTGAGCGCCGACAGCCAGAAACCGGTGCCGAGGGTGGCGGCCACCGCCAGGAGCACGAACAGCGGCAGGGCGGCGAGCGCCGGCGTCGGCGGCTGCCGGTACCAGACCATCAGACCGGCGAAGACGACCGCCGACAGTGCGGCGTCGACCAGCCCGCGCAGCACCGCGGCGGCCGGCACGATCAGGCGCGGGAAGTAGATCTTGGAGATCATCGCCGCGGCGCCGAGCAGGCTGGCGGCGCCGTCGGCGGTGCCGCGGGAGAAGAAGGTCCAGGGTAGGAGCGCCGCGTAGCAGAAGATCGGGTAGGGCACGTCGCCCGAGTCGATTCCCGCGATGCGGCTGAAGACGACGGTGAACACCGCCATCGTCGCCAGCGGCTGGAACACCGCCCAGCCGGCGCCGAACACCGACTGCTTGTAGCGCACCTTGAGGTCGCGCCAGACGAGGAAGTAGAACAGCTCGCGGTACTCCCAGAGGTCGGCCAGGCCGAGGGACGGCCGGCCGCGGCGCGCGCGGATCACCAGCGGCGGCGCCGGTGCAATCGCCACGGTCACGCCCGCGCGGTCCATCGCAGTCCCTCCGCGAGATCGACCCGAGTCTGGAACGCCAACGCCTCCGCCGCCCCTTCCGGATCCGCCTGCGAGTGCCGCACGTCGCTGTCGCGCGGCGGGCCGTGCTCGGGCTCGAGCGCCACGCCGGCCGCCTCGCCCATCGCCCGCGCCAGCTCGAGGGATAGGATTTGCTTTGGGCGTGTTCGCTGAGGCGCGGCGCCCTGGTAGCGGGTCGAGAGCACGATGGTACGTTACACCACCTCCGCGGAGGAAGGCGTTGAAACAGCGCGCCGCGCTTGGCCGCGCACGAGGGGCAGAAGCCGCGGTGCTGGCAGGAGAACGCCACCAGGTACTCCGAGCGGCAACCGTCGCAGCGCACCCGCGCAAAGCCGTGCTCGTAGTTCCCGCAGTCCAGGTGAGCCAGTCCGAGCGCAGCACGTCGAGGACGGCGGCTACGTCGTCGTCATCGATCCACTGGCGGGCGTAGGGAAGGAACGGGCGAATCAGCGCTTCTCCAGGAGGAACCAGGTGAGATCGTCCTGGGGGTGGTGCGGGTCGCGCCGATAGACGAAGCCGTAATCGACCAGCTCCACCGGCCAGCGTTCCAGGATCTCGCCTGCAAAGTCCCGCTTGAAAAGGCGGCGCTCGTGGCCCCGGTACGGGACCTCCACCGGCGTCGGGTTGTAGTACTCCGCCAGGCACACGTACCGGCGGCTGCTCTCGATCATTGTGGCGTAGACCTGCTCCAGGCGTTCCGGCGCCATGTGGATCAGAACGCCCTTCGTGAACACCAGGTCGAAGCG
Organism: Thermoanaerobaculia bacterium; assembly: GCA_035544635.1. Lineage (GTDB taxonomy): Bacteria > Acidobacteriota > Thermoanaerobaculia > Multivoradales > Multivoraceae > DATAFT01. The sequence goes on along the minus strand of DATKDQ010000292.1, from coordinate 1,587 downwards.
CCCGTCCGCCTCGAAGTCGAGGATCGAGGCGTGGTGCGCTTCCACGAACGGCATTGCCGAGAGCTCGCTCCAGGCCTCGCGGTTGATCTCGACTCCGGCGAGGCGGACCTCCGGCAGGAGCTCGTGGAGCGCCTTCAGGTTCAGCCCGATGTTGGCCCCGAGCTCGAGGATCGACTCCAAGGGTCCGGTGGTCTCGAGGATCCTCCGGAACAGGGCGACGTTGGCGGTCACCAGCGCGGCGTCCCGGTTTCGGCGGACGTAGTGGTCTCCGAACTCACCCGCCCAGAAGCGCTCCTGCTCGGTGGTGTAGCCCCTCGCTTCTGTCATCGTTGCGCTCCTGCTCTCGGCCGGTCGGCCCTATGGGGTTGTAGGTGACCGCTCCTCGCCGACGATCGTTGCAAGGTCGTCGACGGTCAGCCACCGGTCGTTGTTGTCGCTGCGGTACTCGAACCCGTCCGGGAGTCTCTCGCCTACGTGCCCGTCGCCATCTCGCCACCACGGGTGGCTCGGCTGGATCACAAACATGTCGTCGAGCTCCATCGCGTGGCGTGCCTCGTCCTCGAAGAGAAGCACCTCGTGGAGCTTCTCTCCGGGCCGGATCCCGACTTCCCGGACCTCGCAACCTGGCGCGACCGCCGCGGCCAGATCCATGATGTTCATGCTCGGGATCTTCGGCACGAAGACCTCCCCTCCGCGCATGCGCTCGATACAACCGATCACGAACCACACGCCCTGCTCGAGGGTGAGCCAGAAGCGGGTCATCCGGGGGTCCGTCACCGTGACCGTCCCCGGCGTCGATCACGTTCACGCCACCGTCGACGTTGGTGCGTACCGCTTCGATTGGGTTGTACTCGCACGCCGGCACCTGCTTGAGGGCAGCGGCGTGGACCACCACCGTCACCTCCTCCATCGCCCGCCGGAGCCGCCCAACGTCCCGGACGTCGCCCAGGAAGTACCGCAGGTTGGGCGCGTCGAAGCCTGCGGCTCGCATCTCGTACTGTTTGAGCTCGTCGCGACTGAAGACGATCAGCTTCTCCGGCGGGTGGTCCCGCTGCAGGATCTCGACGAACTTCTTCCCGAAGGAACCGGTTCCGCCGGTGACGAGGACGATCTGTTCAGACCAGTTCATGGCTCATTCTTCGATCCAAAATGGTGGAGGGTCTCCGGTGCTGGCCGACGCCTGCGGGCACCGGTTTCAGAGAGGCCCGGCCGATCCTGCGAGCGCCCGGAACTCCGGGCTCGAGTCGAGGAGCTCATCGTAACGGCCCGTGTCCAAGGGATAGGGATTTGCTTTCGGGGTGGTCGCCGAGGCGAGCATCCAGGAGACGCGCTCGAGCTCGATTCCGCGACCGCGTTGTTTCTCAGAGGCCCGTGAGCTCGCCACGATGCCTGGTTTGTCCCCCGCAGCCGTCCACGCCCAACTGAGAGCGGCCTCATCCGCGATACTTGCCCGTACATCGCCCGGGGCCGCGTCGATGGGTGAGCGGCGATCACGACGCGAGCGGTGAGGGCGTCGCCACCCCTGATGGAGGCCCCCTGCCGGGCTGCCCGCCTCTGTTCTCGAGGTGCGCGAGGATCTTGCGGATG
>DATKDQ010000291.1:0-9915 GCA_035544635.1 Thermoanaerobaculia bacterium | reverse complement strand
GCGAGCAGCGCGTCGAGGTCGGCGCCGGGGTCGTCCTTGAAGCGCTCGAGCCGCCGGTAGACCTCGCCCGCCGCGCGATGGAAGCCGTCGGGGAGGCCGGCGGCCTGGAAGGTCGCTGCGATCTCGTCCATCTCGCCCACGAAGCGCCAGGCCTTGGGCGCGTTGCGCAGGGCGCCGGTCTCGGAGCGCCGCACCAGCGCGGGGAGCGACGTCTGCCACTCGTCGAGCAGGGCACCTTCGACCCCGTGGCAGCGGGCGAGCGCCCGGATCGCGACCAGGAGCGCCGCGCTGCCCTTGGTGTAGGCGGCGTACGCCATCTTGAGCGCCGACGCCGCCGGCGGGCCCGCCGCCAGGTGGATCGCCTCGAGCGGCGAGCCGGCGAAGATCTCAGCGACCAGCGCCGCGTCGTCGCCGGCAAGGAAGAGGCGGGTCGTCCCGGCGCGGTGCGCCGGAGGACCGATGATGCCGGCGTCGACGAAACGACCTCCCGCCGTCGCGATCCGCTGCGCGATGGCCATCGTGGTCGCGGGCGACACCGCGTTGGCGTCGACGTAGGTTCCCGCGAAGCCGGCGGCCGCGACCTGCGACGCCAGGTCGAGCGCCGCGTGCGGCGGGCAGATCGACATCACGATGCCGCACTCGTCGAGGACGGAGTCGAGGTCACCGGCGTCCACCAGGCCGCAGGTCTCCGCCCGCTTCCGCGTGGCGTCGCTGCGGCCCCGCGACGCCCACAGCACCTCGGTGGAGCCGCGCGCCGCGGCGCCGACGCTGGCGCCCATCTCGCCGGGGTGCAGCAGCCCGAGCGTCATCCGCGTCCCCAGGCGACCGCCCCCGGGCAGGGGCTGCGGGCGCTCGCGGCGACTGGCTTCTCCTCACTCATGGGCGGCGGTAGTCTACCCGCTCGGACCGGCGGGTCCGCGCACGATCCACGCGCCGGAGCGGGGGTCCGCGGCGCCCGGAGCCATGGCCGACAGGGGTGGGAGAGGACGACGATGGCACGACTGACGAAGCTCGACCGATCGATCGCGGGGAAGGTCGCGTTCATCACCGGCGCGGCGAGCGGGATGGGGCGCGCCACCGCGTTGCTCTTCGCCGACGAGGGGGCGAAGGTGGCCGTCACCGATGTGCGCGGCGAGGGCGCCGAGGAGGTGAGCGCTGAGATCGCGGGGGCGGGCGGCGAAGCCGCGGCCTGGGAGCTCGACGTCTCGGACGGAGCGGCGGTGCGCCGGGTCATCGATGCGGCGGCCGGTCATTTCGGCGCGCTCGACGTCCTCATCAACAACGCCGGCATCTCGCTGCCGACGACGATCGATGGTGCCGATTACGAGGAGCGCTGGAGCCGCTGCCTCGACGTGCTGCTCACCGCGCACATCCGCACCATCCGCGCCGCGCTGCCGCACCTGCGGCGCTCGAGCTCGCCGCGCATCGTCAACATCGCGTCGACCGAAGGGCTGGGAGCGACCGCCCGCAACAGCCCCTACACCGCGGCGAAGACCGGAGTCATCGGTCTCACCCGCGGCCTCGCGGTCGAGCTCGGGCGGGAGGGGATCACGGTCAACTGCATCTGCCCCGGCCCGATCCGAACCGGCATGACCGAGATGATCCCCGAGGAGGCGAAGGACGAGTACGCACGGCGGCGCACCGCGCTGCGGCGCTACGGCGATCCGGAGGAGGTCGCCCAGATGACGCTGTCGCTCGCCTTGCCCGCCGCGTCGTTCGTGACCGGCGTCGCGCTGCCGGTCGACGGCGGGCTCACCATCCGGCGGGCCTGACGGGTCGCGGCGGCGGCGCTCTCGAGGCGGTCCTCAGCCCACGGGCTGAACCAGCTCGGGTCGTCCCGACCACTCCCACGCCAGCGTGGTGCGCGAGACCCCGAGCAGGAGGCCGTGCAGCGCCGACGGGTGGATCCACAGCCCTTCGCGCTCGGTCTCGCGGCTCTGCCCGCGGGGCGTCCAACGCGCTCCCGCGCCGTCGAGCCGCTCGATCAAGGACGCCGGGTCGTGGGTCTCGACGTAGGCCATGTACAACGAGTCGCCGCGGCGGACCACCCAGCGGCCCATCGCGCTCTTGGGGTCCACCACCTGCGACAGCTCGATGCGGTCGAGGCGCGCCGGCGGGTCGAACAGCGTGAGGGTGCCCCGATAGCCGAACCGATCGCTTTCGATCGGCGAGAAGCGGCGCGGGTCGAGACCGAAGAGCGCGGTGTACCACGCAGCCGCAGCTCGCCAGTCGCCCACCAGGGTGATGGTCACCTCGTAGAGGAAGCTCACCGGGCCCACGCGAGGCCGCTGCTCAAACGGCGACACCACGATGCGGGCGCCGAACCCGGGGCTGCCCTCGACGTAGACCTGGTCGCCCTCCCGCGCGGGTTCGAGGCCGAGCCCGCGCAGGACGGCGACGAGCCGCGCGGGATCGCGGGTGGAGACGCCCGCCGAGAGCAGGCCCTCGCCGCGCTCGGCGAGGGCGGCCGCCGCCCGGCCGGTGCCGTCGGGTTGGCAGAGCTCGATCTCGCTCTCGCCCAGGGCGAGCACGGTGCGCTTCGCGGCGAGGTACGAGCTCGCGCTCTCCCGCGCCACCTCCGCTCCGAGCAGCCGGCGGTAGACGCCGGCCGCCGCCTGGCGATCGGCGACGACGATCTGGACCCGGTCGATTCGTTCGATCATGTCCGTTCTCCGGGCCGAACGATACCTCGAAGCGTCGCGTCCGAGGCCTCGATCTCCTGCCGGGCGGAGCCGGGCGGCAGCGCGCTCGTCGTCGCTCGCGCTCCGCTCGGGCGCGATACGATTCTGCGCTGCGCCGCGCGTCTGCTGGCGCGAGGCCCCTGCGAACCGGTTGCAACGGAGGACGGATGAGGAGTCACGACCGATCGACCGCGAGCTTTGCCGAGGCCACCGCACGCGAGCTCGACGCGACGCTCGAGCGCGACCTCGAGCCCCTCGAGATCGCCTCCAACGAGGCCGCCTGGGAGGCGGAGGTGACCGGCGCGCCCGAGGCGTTTCAGCGCGTCGAGGAGCTGCGCGCTCGCGTCATGACCCGGCTCGCCAACCGCGACGAGCTCCGGCGCGCGGAGGAGATCCTGGCCGCGGGAGAGGACGCGGTCCCGCCGTCGATCCGACGCCAGGTCTTGCGCTGGCGCAACCGCCTCGCCGCCAACCAGGTCGATGCCGAGACCATCGCGCGTCTCGCTCGCGACGAGGCCGAGCTGGCCCAGCAGTACAACGGCTTCCGCGCCGATCTCGATGGGCGCTCGGTCACGGACAACGAGATCGACCGCATCCTGCTCGAGGATCGATCGAGCGCCGCCGTCGAAGCGGCCTGGCGCGCGTCGAAGGCGATCTCACGCCACCGCGGGGAGGACGGCGTCGGAGCGGTCGCCGGCCCGTCGGTCGCCGAGCGCCTGCGCGACCTGGTGCGCCTGCGCAACGCGGCGGCGCGCCAGATCGGCTTCGACAACGCCTACCGCGCCAACCTCGAGCTCGGCGAGATGTCCCAGGACTGGCTGTACCAGACGCTCGACCTGCTCGAGCGCGAGACCCGGCCGCCGTTTCAGGCCTACAAGCGGGAGCTCGACTCCGAGCTCGCGCGGCGCTTCGCGATCGAGCCTGCCGAGCTGCGCCCCTGGCACTACCGCGACCGCTTCTTCCAGACGCCGCCGCCGGTCGGAGACGAGGACGAGCTCGATCGCGTGCTCGACGGCCGCGACATCGTCGCGCTCGCCACCGAGAGCTTCGACCAGCTCGGCTTCGACATCCGCCCGATCGTCGGGCGCAGCGATCTCTACCCCGGCGACCCCGAGACCTCGAAGAGGTGCCAGCACGCGTTCTGCATGAGCGTCGATGCGCCGCGCGACGTCCGCATCCTGTGCAACATCACTCCGGGCAAGCGCTGGATGGGCACCACGCTGCACGAGCTCGGCCACGGCATCTACGCCGCCTCGCTCGACCCGGAGCTGCCGTTCGTCCTGCGCGACGACCCGCACACGCTGTGCAACGAGGCGATCGCGCTGCTCATGGAGCGCCACCTGCACGATGCCGGCTGGCTCGAACGCGTGCTCGGGCTCTCGCCGGAGGAGGCGCGCGCGATCGAGGAGAACGGCCGGCGCCGCCTCGCCGTCCGCCACCTCGTCTTCACCCGCTGGGTGCTGGTGATGTGCCACTTCGAGCGCGCGCTCTACGAGAATCCCGATCGCGACGATCTGGGCGTCCTGTGGTGGGACCTGGTCGAGCGCTTCCAGGAGATTCGACGGCCGAGCCCACGGCGGTACGGGGCGGAGGGGGCTTCGCCGGACCATCGGGACGACGACTGGGCGGCGAAGATCCACTTCGTCGGCCACCCGGCCTACTACCAGAACTACCTCATCGGCGAGGTGTTCGGCGCGCAGCTCGAGCACGCGCTCGCCGCCGAGTGCGGCGGCTTCGCCGGCAACCGCGACGCCGGGGCGTTTCTGCGTGATCGGATGTTCCGGCCGGGGGCGACCCGGTCGTGGCGTGACCTCATCGCGGAGATCTCGGGCAAGCCGCTCGACCCCTCGTACTATCTCGCCACCCTGGAGCGGGGTGGGCCCGTGACTACACCTCTCGGATCCTCAGCACGGTGACGCATCGGGCCTCGTCGTTCACCGCGTAGCGGATTGAGACGTCTTCGACGCGCACGTGGTACTCGTCACGGCCGGCCTCGGCGAGCGCGCCGTGTGCTCGCGGATCCATGCAGATTCGGCGTAGCTGCCGGTTCACGGTCGGACTCGCGCTGCGGCCCGCCGCCCGCAGCGGAGGCACGGGGGGTCGGGCTAGGTCGTCAGCCCGCGGTAGACCTTGGGCAGCTCGCGCGGCAGGGCGGCGACGTCGTCGATCACCAGGTACTGGCGCTCCGGGCACATCTCGCGCAGGTAGTCGTGACCGGCCGGGTCCACCGTCAGACAGAAGGTGTGAATGCCCTGGAGCTCCGCCTCGCGCAGCGCCATCATGGTGTCCTGGATCCCGTAGGCGCGGCTGGTGCGATCCCGGCCGTAGTCGAAGTCCTGCGGATAGCCGTCGGAGAGGACGAGGAGGACTCGAACCCTGGCGTCCTGGTGCCGCAGCTTCCGGGTGGCGTGGCGGATCGCCGGCCCCATGCGGGTCGAGCGCTTGGGGCTGATCGCGGCGATGCGCCCGCGCGTCGAGCGGTCGCAGCTCTCGGCGAAGTCCTTGGCGACGTAGAACTCCACGTGCTCACGGCCGTGGCCGGAGAAGCCGTACACACCGTACGCGTCTCCGAGCGCATCGAGCGCCTCGGTCATGAGCAGGAGCGCCTCCTTTTCGACGTCGATCACGCGCCGGCGCCGGGGCGGGCTGCCTCCCCGCGCGTGCGCCCAGGAGAGGTCGTCGTCGTAGATGCCGACGAAGTCGTACTCGCGCGGCGGTGGCGCCGGCACGCGCGCCGCTATGTCCGGGACCTCGGAGTCGGTGGACGCGCTCATGTCGAGCAGGAACGCCGCCGCGACGTCGCGGTCGCGGCGATCGCGGCGCATGTAGACCTTCTCCGAGGGCGACAGGCCGGCGACGCGGTCGATGTGCGCCTCGACCGCGGCGTCGAGGTCGACCTCCTCGCCGTCGGTGAGCCGCTTGAGAACGCGCCGCGCGTCGGGCCGCAGGAGCTCGAACTGCCGGCGGACCTCGGTGAAGAGACGGGCCTGCTCGCGGCGGGTCTGGTCGAGCTCGGCAGTCGACTCCTCGTCGAGCCGGCTCTCGGTCAGCCGGCACCAGGCGCGCCGGTAGCGGGAGCGCTCGTGATCCCACTCGTCGTAGTAGTGCACGCCAGCCGTGGGAGAGAGATCGCCGAGCTCTCCCTCGAGCTCGTCGGAGAGCGTGCGGATCGCCTTGGTGAGACGGTCGCGGACGGCGTTGCGGGCGCGATCGGCGAGCCCCGGCAGGTCGGTGACGGAGAGCCCCGAAGACCGGTCGAGCTCCCGGCGTCCCGCCGCCTCGATCTCGATCTCGCCGCGCTCGAGGAGCTCGCGCAGAAGATCGGGCGGGAGCGGCGAGCCCTCGGCCGCAACGGCGTCGAGCCGCGCCTCGAGCTCGCCGAGGCGGAGCTCCTTCTGCACCAGCTCCGGGCGCGCCGCGCCGCGGAACGGCACCGGATCCACCGCCGCCTCGAGCTCGTCGCCGCCGGACGCCGCCACCGAGGCCCCGCGTGCCGGGCGCCGTGGGGCGGTGGCCTCGGGCTTCGCGGCGAGCGCTGCGCCGGGGCGCGCCGGCGCCGCCCGAGGCCGCCTCTCGCCGGCATCACCTGCGCCGAAGAGCGGAGTGCACCCCAAGACCGCGAGCGCGGTCGTGTAGACGTCGGCGCCCGCGCCGCGGACCGCCTCGATCGCTCGGCGCAGCGCCGGCAGCGCCGCCTCGAGCGACCGGTCGAGGGCGCGGCCGTCCGCGGGTGGATCCACGAGCTCGGCGCCGAGGCTGAGCTGGACCAGCGCCTCGAGGCACGCGCGCTCGCCGGCCAGGAGCTCGAGCCGGGGGCGCTGCGCCAGCGAGGCCGCCAGCACCGCCGCGAGCGGCCGCCGGATGCCGCGGTAGCGGCGCGCGAGATGTGCGTCGATGCGAGTGTCCTCGAGGATCGCGAACAGGTGCCGCGCGAGCACGGGGCGCGGAAACGCGGCGAAGAACGCCTCGAGATCGAAAGGAGGCTCGACGGGCTCGCTGCCGCCGGCCGCCGGCTCGCCGGGGTCGATGCGTTCGACCGGTGCCTCCCGGCCGGCGCGCCGCCGCCATTCCGCGAGCGCGAACGCGTAGGTCCCGCACTCCCAGAATCCGAGCTGGTGGAGGATGGCGATCTTGTAGAGCGCGAAGTTCTCCGTGTCCGAGGAAAACTCGTCGACCTCGGCCGGTAGGAAGATGCAGCGCGCGCTCGAGGTGGGTAAGTCGCGCCGGACGTGCGCGGAGAGGTCGGGGAGGTCGGCCGTCGGCCGCAGCTCCACCCGGCGTCCGGCGATCGCTTCGGCGTAGAGCTCGAGGACGCGGCGGCTCTCGCGCAGGGAGGCGGCGCCGGCGGTGCCGGTCGTCACGGCCAGCGGACCGCGCCGGCCGCGGCGGCAGTCGAGACCTGCGGGCCGCGCCGGTCGGCGCCGGTCGTGGCGAGAGAGGTCACGGGTTGGCGAGAGCGGTCACGGAAAAATCGTGGTCACCAGCTCCGCCACCGCCCGCTGCACCTCGCGGTCGTCGGTGACGGCGCGGCTGATCGCCACCTCGCAGGCACGCTGCGGCGCGATGCCGCCCGCGATGAGCTGGGCGGCGTAGACCAGGAGCCGCGTCGAGGCGCCCTCTTCGAAGCCGTGCTCGCGCAGCGCGCGCACCTTCTCACCGAGCGTCGCGAGGTCCGCGGCCGTCTCCAGGTCGACGCCGCCCTCGTGGGCGATGATGCGCGCCTCGAGCTCGGGAGGCGGGTAGTCGAACTCGAGCGAGACGAAGCGCTGCCGCGTGGACGGCTTCAGGTCCTTGAGCACGCTCTGGTACCCGGGGTTGTAGGAGATGACCAGGAGGAAGTCGTCGTGGGCCTCGAGCGTGGTCGCCCGCTTCTCGACCGGGAGCGTGCGCCGGTGGTCGGTGAGCGGATGGATGAGGACCGTGGTGTCCTTGCGCGCCTCCACGATCTCGTCGAGGTAGCAGATCGCCCCGGTGCGCACGGCGCGCGTCAGGGGACCGTCGATCCACACCGTCTCCTCGCCGGTGAGCAGGTAGCGGCCGACCAGGTCGGTGGCGGCGAGATCCTCGTGGCACGCGACGGTGACCAGCGGCTGGTCGATGACGCGCCGCCTCGCCGTCGAGCGCTCGCCGCGATAGAGCAGATGCGCCAAGCGCTCGACGAAACGGGTCTTGCCGCAGCCGGTGGGACCCTTGAGCAGGACCGGCAGCCGCGCCGCGTAGGCGGCGAGGAAGACCTCGATCTCGTCGCCGATCGCGAGGTAGTAGGGCTCGCCGTCGAGGCCCTCGCCGGCGAGCGAAGACTCGACGGCTCCGGCGAGGAGGTCCGAGCTCGGAGCGCGTTCCACGTCAGCGGCCGCCCGTCGCCTCGCCCGCCGGCGGCTGCGGCACCCAGGGCGTCACGCCGAGCGCCTCGTCGTCGAGCGTGTAGCCGAAGCCGGTGAACGCCATCTCGTCCGAGGTGGCGAGCCCCCACTTCACGTCGACTGGGGGGATCGCCGGGTTGTGCGGGTTGTCGGCCGAGTTGTCGTGGTGCGAGATCATCTCGAACACCGTCCCCGCCGGCGCGCGGTAGGGCTCGACGAACGCGTAGGTGAGCTGCCAGTTGAAGTCGTAGGCCGGCATCCACAGGAGCGTCTCGCGCTCGCCGCCAGGCTTGGTCGCCCACATGCCGATGTCCTTGCCGCGGTAGTGCATGTGGCCGCCCGCGGTGTAGACGGTGATGTCCTTGGGCGCGGTCCAGGTGGCGCGATGCTCGGCGCTGGGGTCGCCGGCCGGGATGTCGAGCGTCCACGCCGAAACCAGTTGGCCGCGCATCTCCTTCATGATCGTCTCGGAGGGCTGGGCGAGGTGGATGGCGAAGCGGGACCAGTCCTCTGCATCGGCGCCGGTCGTGCCGTGGTAGTGGATCTGGAGGATGAGGTCCTTGCCCCGGTCGAGCCGCAGCGCGATGCCGGGCGGATCGAGCGGCGCCAGGTTCCCGGGCGCCCACATCTCGAGGATCTTGGCGGTCGCGAGCGCGCTGTCCATCTGTCCGCACTCCCAGCCCGGCTCGGGCGCGGCGGCGTCGAGCCTCGCGCCCACGCCCGCGGTGTCCTGGAACAGGATGAAGTGGTGGACGACCGCAGGGTTCCCGGCCTGGAACTCGACGCCCTTCACCCAGACGTCGTTCTCGAGTCCCAGCTTCACGTGGTAGCAGCGGTACTCGTCGTCGACCTCCTCGCCGACCAGGAACGCCTCGGCGGGACGCAGCACCAGATCGGGCCGCCGGTGCACCCAGCCGCCGGCGTAGGTCGCGAGCTCGCGCGGCGGCGGCAGGTCGGCGCGGTCGCCCTCCGGCGCGCCGCGATCGACCCACGCCAGGATGGTGTCGATCTCCTCCGGGCTGAGGTTGAGGTCGCCCTTCATCGGCCGCGAGTCGGGATGGGCGAACCACGGCGGCATCTTGCGCGCGGCGACCTCCTTCGCGATCGCCTTGGCCCAGGGTCGGGCGTCGTCGTAGGTGAGCAGCGGCATCGGACCGATCTGGCCCGGCCGGTGGCATCCCTGGCAGCGGTCCTGGAGAATCGGGGCGACATCGCGTGAGAAGGTGACGTCCCTCGCCGCCACCGCTCCGCCGGCGGGGAGCGCGGCGGCGCAGGCGAGCGCGGCGGCCACGGCGGCGAGGAGGGGGCTCGGAAGTTGCATCGTGGTCATCACCTCTTCACAGGGGACGGATCTTCAGGTTGCGGAACCGCACGGGATCCCCGTGGTCCTGGAGCGCGATGTGCCCCTTGCGGTTGAGGCCGTAGCGCGGCATCGCCGCGAACTTGCTCGCCGCGACCATCGCCTTCCACTCGTCGGTCCAGAGCTCGTACTCGAGCAGCTTGGTGCCGTTGAGCCAGTGCTCGACCCGCTGTCCCTCGACCCGGATGCGCGCCTCGTTCCACTCGCCGAGGGGACGCGTCACGTCCTCGACCGGTGCGTGCAGCGCGTAGTTCGAGCCCGCCGAGGTGACCGCCCTCTGGCCGTCGCGGTGCCCGGCGTTGTCGAGGATCTGGTACTCGGCGCCGGTCTCGTAGGTGCGCTGGGCGTCGTCGCTGACGCGGAAGAAGATGCCGCTGTTACCGGCGGGCCCGACCGCCCACTCGAGCGCGAGCTCGAAGTCGCCGTACTCGTCCTTGGTCACGATGTCGGCGCGAGGGCCGGCGCCCTCGCCCGGGGGATCGAAACGGAGGACCCCGCCGGCCGCGCTCCA
>DATKDQ010000290.1:0-3225 GCA_035544635.1 Thermoanaerobaculia bacterium | reverse complement strand
GTGCTGACCCTGGCCGGCTCCTTCGACCCGGGGCACGCGAGAGGACTCGTCGAGAAGTACTTCGGCGAGATCCCGTCCGGTCCCGAGATCCCGCCGATCCCCGGCCGGACGGTGCTGGAGCCGACGCTCGGCGGCGAGCTGCGCGAGACGCTGGAGCGTGACCTCTCGCTGCCGCGGCTGTACGTCTCGTACCGCATCCCGCCGTATGGCCACGAGGAGTTCTACGCGGCAGCCGTCGCGGCCAACATCCTCGCCTGGGGCAAGGCCTCGCTCCTCTACCGCACCCTCGTGCGCCGCAATCGCGTCGCGCAGGACGTCGTCGCCTATGCCTTCCCCATCGTCGTCGGCGGCTCGATGCTGATCCTGTGGACGACGGGCCGGCCCGACGTGGCGGTGGAGAAGCTGGAGTCGGCGCTGCTCGAGCAGATCGCGGCGCTCGAGCGGGTGACCGACGAGGACGTCGCACGGGCAGTGAACCTGATCGAGGCGAAACAGCTCTCGGACCTCCAGCGGGTCGAGGAGCGTGCCGACCAGCTCTCGATGTACGCGACGCTCTTCGATGAGCCGGACCGGATCAACACGGAGCTGGAGCGCGTGCGCGCGGTGACGGCGGCGGACGTGCGCAGGTTCGCCGAGCGCTACCTCGGCGCCGACAACCGCGCCATCCTGGCGTACCTGGTCCGAGGCGGGTCATGAAGGGGTTCCGCGAGCAGGTCCCGCAGCCCGGCCCGATCCGCCCGTACGAGTTCCCGCGCGTGCAGCGGGCGAGGCTCGGCTCGGGGCTCCAGGTGGTGGCGGCGAGACATGGCCGCATGCCGGTGGCCACGGTGGCGCTGGTGATCGATGCGGGCGCGATGTCCGAGCCTGCCGGCCGGAGCGGCCTCGCGCACCTCGTCGCGCACGCGCTCGACGCCGGTGCCGCCGGCCGGAGCGGCGAACAGCTGGCGTGGGATTTCGAGCGGCTCGGTGTCGAGCTGGGTGTCGAAGCCGACTGGGATGCGCTCACCGTCTTCGCCACCGCCCCGTCGGACCGGCTGGAGCCGCTGCTTGCGCTCATCGCCGATGTCGTGCGCAGGCCCGAGTTCCCCGACGATGAGATCCTGCGCCTGCGCGACCAGCAGCTCGCGGAGATCCTGCAGCGCGAGAAGGAGCCGCGCGCCCTCGCCAACGAGATGGCCGCTCGCTACATCTTCGGCCCCGACGCCACGTACGGCCGCCCACTGATCGGCCACGCCGCCGAGGTCCTGCCGCTGACGCGCGTCGACGCCACCGCCTTCCATGCGGCGAGGTTCCGTCCCGCGGGCGCGGCGGTGATCCTCGTCGGCGACGTCGAGGCCGACACGGCACCCGCGCTCGTCAAGCGTCACTTCGGCGACTGGACGGGCGCACAGCCGGAGCCGACGCAGCTCACCTCGCCGGTACCGGCACAGCGCACGACCGTGCACGTGGTCGACCGCACCGACGCGGTCCAGAGCGAGATCCGGGTCGGCCATACGGGCGTGGCGCGCCGCCACCCCGACTACTTCGCGCTGCGCGTCATGAACACGATTCTCGGCGGCGCATTCACCAGCAGGCTGAATCTCAACCTGCGCGAGCGCAACGGCTACACGTACGGCGCACGCAGCGCATTCGGGTTCCGGCGCGAGACCGGCCCCTTCGTCATCCAGACGGCGGTCGGGACCGAGGTCACGGCACCCGCCGTTGCCGAGATCCTGAAGGAGGTGCGTGCAATGCACAAGCACGGCGCTACCGCGGATGAGGTGGCCAACGCGCGCGACTATCTGGCCGGCATCATCCCCCTCGAGCTCCAGACCACGGGACAGCTCGCCGACCGGATCGCCGAGCTCGTGACTTACGACCTGCCCGACGACTACTTCGCCGACTACCGCCAGCGCATCCTGGGCGTCACGCCCGAGGCGGTGCACGCCGCCGCGCGCCAGCACCTGCGGCCCGAGGCGCTCGCCGTCGTCGTGGTCGGCAATGCGCGCGAGATCCGCGCGCCGCTCGAGGCGCTCGGCGCCGGCCCGCTCGACGTCGCTTCGCCGTGACCGCTCCGACCGGACGCATCGAGGGCAGGGAGATCCACCGCGGCCGCATCGTCGACCTCTACGTCGACACCGTCCGATTCCCCGACGGCTCCACCGGTCAGCTCGAGATCATCCGCCACTCGGGCGCCGCCGCCGTGCTCCCCGTGCTCAGCGACCCCAACGGCGAGGACCCGCAGATCCTCCTCATCCGCCAGTACCGCTACGCAACGGGCGGAACCCTGCTCGAGGTCCCCGCCGGCAGGCCCGACAGGCCCGGCGAAGACTGGGAGGCGTGCGCCCGCCGCGAGCTCGAGGAGGAGACCGGTCTCATCGCCGGGACCCTGACCCCGCTCACCGCCATCTACACTACGCCCGGCTTCACCGACGAGCGCATCCACCTCTTCATGGCCACCGACCTGCGCGCCGGCACCACCGCACTCGACGTCGATGAGTTCGTCGAGCCGGTCACCATGACGCTCTCCGAGGCCCTCGAACGCGTCCGCACCGGGGAGATCAGCGACGCAAAGACCATCTGCACTCTCCTCTTCGCCGCCGGATTCCTGCTCGGCTGAGACCGACCGCGTGGCCGGCGGACAGTCCCGTCCCGGCGAACCGGATCAAAAAGAGGTCACCCAGCGAGCCCCGCTGTCCCCGCAACAGGACGTACCCGGCACGGGACCGGAGGCCGGCCGGCGAGGCGCCAACGTCGCAAGTCGTTGTTGAGCAAGCGCTAAACACAGGTCATCGCGCCCACTTCCAGCTGGCGGACCAGGGTACGGTTCGTGCCGCCATCCATTGCGCGGCTCCGCGGCATCCAATCGTGGGGCGTCACGCCGCGGCGGTGCGGCGCGTTTCGACTCTGGGAGGAGCGATGATCGATCTGGCGACGGCACGGGCGGGGAGAGAGCCGGAGCAGCCGCTCCAGGCGCTCGACGACAGTGGGCTGGTGGCCGCTTTTCTCGCTGGCGAGACGCGCGCCTTCACGGAGCTCGCGGACCGCTACCACGTGCGGCTGCTCAATTTCATCTACCGTACGATCGGCGACCGGGACCGGGCCGAGGACCTGGTCCAGGAGACGTTCATCCGCGTCTACCGCCACCTGCACCGCTTCGACCAGACCAAGAAGTTCTCGACCTGGGCGTACACGATCGCGGGCAACCTGGCGAAGAACGAGCTTCGCAACCGCTCCCGCAACCCG
>DATKDQ010000289.1:0-12594 GCA_035544635.1 Thermoanaerobaculia bacterium | reverse complement strand
GAACGTGATCTACCGGCTCAACGACCAGGCGCTCGCGCGATCGATGCAGAAGTTCTTCGGACGTTTCCGGAGCTGTCAGGACGCGCTCCGCTAGCAGACCTGCCGCGCCGATCGCCCGCATCGGCACGGCGCAGGCGAGGGCTTTGGCTCGACCATGCCCCGCGTGCTACTCAGCACGCTCCGGAGGCTAGCTCCGGCGACGAGAGCTGACGGCGGCGACGATCGCATCCACCAGGCCCGCATCCGAGGGTGAGTGGGCCTGCGCCGCCGGCGCGGCCCCCTGCCGCCCGAGCTCCGCGCTCGTGACGGGTCCGATCGAGGCCGCCAGGAGCGTCTCGCGCCCCTCGATCCAGAGCGGTCCCAGCGCCTCCACCAGGTAGCGCACCGTGCTCGGGCTGGTGAACGTCACCCAGCCCCAGGGCTTCTCCGCGAACAGCGATCGCGCGCGCTCCGCCGCTCCCTCGGGTAGACGCTTGCGATAGGCCGCCACCCGTACCACCTCGGCGCCGGCCGCCTCGAGCCGCTCGGCGAGGAGCGGCCGCGCGTCCTCCGCCTGCGGCAGGAGGACGCGGCGCCGGCGCCGAACTCGGGGCTCGAGGAGCTCGGCGAGCCCTTCGGCCTGACTCCTCTCGGCTACCAGGGCGGGCTCGACGCCATAGCCGCGCAGCGAGCGCGCCGTGGCGCCTCCGATCACGGCGACGCCGAGCCGCGACGGCAGCGTACCTCCGGCGAGCGGCAACAGGCTCTCGACCGCGTTGGCCGAGGTCAGGACGAGCCAGTCGTAGAGCGCGAGCTCGGTGGCGGCGCGCTCGAGTGGCCGCGAGTCCTGGGGAGCGAGGATCTCGAGCAGGGACAACGGCTCGACGGTGGCACCGCGCGACTCGAGCCGCTCCACCAGGCCCGACGCCTGCCTCGAGGCGCGCGTGACCACCACGCGATGACCCGCGAGCTCGCCGCTCATGCGCCGCGCTCTGCGAGGATGGCGGCGGCACCGTCTCTCCGCAGCCGCTCGACCGCCGCCGCGGCGACGGAGTCCGGATCGCGGGCGTGAACGGTCGCCTCGAGCCAGTGGCGAGCGTCGCGCGAGGCCAGGAAGACCGAGAGCGCGAGCCCCTCCTCTCCGCTGCCACCGTCCTCCTGGCGCGCCCAGGCGCCGAGCGGGAGCGTGCAGTCGGCGCCCAAGGCGGCGACCACGGAACGCTCCGCCCGCGCCGCGCGCGCCGTAGAGGCGTCGTCGAGTGCGCGGCACAGCTCGAAGGCGTGGGAGCCGGCGCGGCACTCGATCGCCAGGATGCCTTGTCCGGGCGCCGGCACCACGACGTCCGCCGGCAGCGGGTGGGCGCCGACCTCCGCGTCCTCTATCCCCAGGCGGCGCAGTCCGGCGGCGGCGAGGACGAGACCCTCCGCTCCCGACTCCCGCCATTTGCGGATCCGGGTGTCCACATTGCCGCGGATGTCCTCGACGACGAGGTCGCCGCGCCGGCGCAGGAGCTGCGCGCGGCGTCGCAGCGACCCGGTGAGGACGCGGGCGCCGGGGGCGAGCTCGTCGACCGTCGCCGCGCGCGAGGAGAGGAGGACATCGCGCGGGTCCTCGCGCGGCGGATGCGCCGCGATCGCGAGCCCCGGCGGGAGCTCGACCGGGAGGTCCTTGAGGCTGTGCACCGCCAGGTCGAGCGAGCCCTCGAGCAGGCCCGCCTCGAGCTCGGCGGTGAAGAGCCCCTTGCCGCCGAGCACCGCGAGCGGTCCCGGCGTGGTGTCTCCGCGCGTGACGATCGGCACCAGCTCGACGTCGACCTCGGGGTGGAGCTCGGCCAGCGCACCGGCGACCAGACGCGACTGGGCGAGCGCCAGGGCGCTCGCTCGCGTGCCGAGCCGAAGGGTGGTGCGCTGGTGAGCCATACGACTGAGCCGGCGCCGTCTGCGGGAGACGGAGCCCCCTAATCGTCGTCGAGCCGGAAGAGGTCCCTGAGCGCAGCGAGGTGATGGAGGTTGGCCATGTCCGCCCCGTCGCGGAGCCGCGCGCTGGGATGGTGCAGGATCTTGCGGACGATGGCTCGGGTCAGGCTCTCGAGCTCGCCGTGCAGGTGAGTGGGGAAGCGATCGCGGCGCGAGGCGAGCTCGGTCGAGCGGATCTCCTCGGCGCGGCGGTGAAGCTGTGCGACCACCGGCTCGGCCTCGAGGCCGTCGTACCAGACGAGCAGCCGCTCGAGCTCCTCCTCGACGATCTGCGTCGCCTTCGGCAGCTCGTCGCGTCGCCGGCGCAGATTGCGCTCGATGAGCTGCTCGAGCGAATCGACGTCGTGCAGGAAGACGTTGCCGAGCTCGCCGGCGGACGGATCCACGTCTCGCGGCACGCCGAGATCGACGATCAGGAGCGGGTTACTCCTGCGCTGCCGCATCGCGAGCTCGACGTCTTCGCGCCGCAGGATTGGCTCCGGGGCGCTGGTCGCCGCCACCACCAGATCCGCGCGCTCGAGCGCGCGCTGGCGCGTCTCGAACGAGACCAGGCGCGCCGACGGGAACTCCCGGACGAACGCCTCGGCGCGCTCCCGGCTGCGGTTCGCGACCAGGAGCTCGCGGGCGCCGCGCTCGACCAGGCTGCGCGCCACGCTCAGGGCGGTCTCTCCGGCGCCGATCAGGAGGATCGTGCACTGCTCGAGAGAGGTGAAGATGCTGCGCGCGAGCTCGACCGAGGCGTATCCGAAGGAGACAGCGCCCTCGCCGATGGCGGTCTCGGTGCGCACCCGCCTGCCCGCCGCCGCTGCGGATCGCGCGCACCGGCGCAGGATGGCGCCGGAGGTGCCGAGCCCCTCCGCCAGGGCCGCCGCCGATCTCACCTGACCGAGGATCTCGGGCTCACCCAGGATCATCGACTCCAGGCCGCAGGCCACGGCCAGGAGATGGCGCGCGGTCTGGTCGCCGCGGCTGACGTAGAAGCGGCCCTCGTCCTTGATCTCCGGCGCGCGGCCGAGAAACACGGTGCCGAGGCCCCGCTGGAAGGCGTCCTGCTCGAGATTGTGGCGCAGGTAAACCTCGGTGCGATTGCAGGTCGAGAGCAGGAGCGCCTCCTCGATCGAAGGCTCGGCGATGAGCCGAATCAGGATGTCCTCGGCGTCGGGCCCGGCGTAGGCCACCCGCTCGCGCAGGTCGAGCGGCGCGGAGCGATGGTCCACTCCGACCAGGAGGAGGGGAAGCTCGGGGCTCACCGCGTCGCGCCGGATCGGCGGCATCTCAGTGGAACGAGTGGAAGTCCGAGAACCACAGGTTGACGGCGAAGAACGAGAACAACACCGTGGCGAAGCCGGCCAGGCTCGCGATCGCCACCTCCCGCCCCTGCCAGCGCCGCAGCCGCCGCAGGAGAAGCGCGCCGGCGTAGAGCGTCCAGGTCGCGAGCGTGGCGACGATCTTGGTGTCGCCCAGCCACTGACCGGGCAGCACCTCGCGCGCCCACACCAACCCGGTCACGACTGCCCCGGTGAGCGCGATGAAGCCGACCAGGAGCGCGCCCGACATCATGCGCTCGAGGACCTCGAGCGGCGGCAGCTTGCCGAAGAAGAGCGAGAACTTCCCGGCTTTGAGCTCGCGGTACAGGCGCAGGAAGAGAAAGCCGTAGCTCGCGGCGACGGCGAACGAGGCATAGCCGAGGAGCGCCAGCACCGCGTGCCCGAAGAAGATCGGGTTGTGCAGGAGCTCGTGCTGCGGAGGCGTCGAGCCCGCCAGGACGGAGGAGAGGAGCGAGAAGAAGAACGCGATGGAAACCAACCAGAAGCCGGTCGAACGCTCGTTGCCCATCCACTCGACGATGGCGTAGACGGCGATCACCGAGAACGCGACGATCGAAAGACCCTGTGACAGGTTGGCCGCCGGGAGCTGTTGCCAGCGCAGCGTGAGCAGCACCAGGTAGGCGAGATGGAGCAGGAGCACCGCGCGCAGTCCGAGCGAGGCGCTCCGCGGCGACAGCGAACGGCTCGAGAAGAACAGGAAGCCGTAGTCCACCGCCACCAGCAGGTAGGCCACCGGGAGGAGAACGATGGCGGCCTCGAGCAGGCGTTCCACGACGGCATCCTAGCAGCCCGTCGTGCCGCCGGCCGGGCGGCGCCGGCGATCGAAAAACGATGTGGTAACGTTTCCTGCTTCGCCGCGGACGGCCGCTGGCGCTGGCCGGCCGAAAGCTTCGCGTGGCACGACCGGAATACCGCCGGCGTCGCGGGCCAAGGAGCGCGATCGCGCGATTCGCATGGGCTGCACCGTCGTCCTCGGAATGCAGTGGGGAGACGAGGGGAAGGGGAAGATCGTCGACCTCGTGTCCCCCGGCTTCGATGCCGTGGTGCGCTATCAGGGCGGCCACAACGCCGGCCACACCGTCCGCTACGGCGACCGCCATTTCGCGCTGCATCTGATTCCGTCGGGCATCCTGCGTCCCGAGATGCGGTGCGTGCTCGGCAACGGCATGGTGGTGCACCCACAGGCCTTCCTCGACGAGGTCGATGGCCTCGAGAGCCTGGGCGTCTCGACGCGTGGCCGGCTCTTCGTCTCCGAGCGGGCGCACCTGCTGCTGGATCTCCACGTGGCGGTGGACATCGCCAGAGAGAACGCGCTGGGCGACTTCAAGATCGGCACCACGTCGCGCGGCATCGGGCCGGCGTACGAGGCGAAGGTCGCCCGCAGCGGCCTGCGGCTCGGCGATCTCTACAGCTCCGACTTCGAGCGACTCCTCGAGGAGCGTCTGGCGCGCCAGATCAGGGACCTGGGCGCGGCCGCCGACCTGGAGACGGTCCACGCCGAGGCGCGCGCCCGCGCCGAGGCCTGGCGGCCGCGGCTCGAGCCGTATCTCTGCTCCACCAGCAGCCTGCTCAACGATTGGCTCGACGCCGGGCGACGCCTGCTCTTCGAGAGCGCCCAGGGCACGCTCCTCGACGTCGATCACGGCACCTACCCGTTCGTCACCAGCTCCAACTCCACCGCCGGCTACGCCGCTACCGGCTCGGGCGTGCCGCCGACCGCGATCGACGGCGTGGTCGGTGTCCTCAAGGCGTACACCACGCGGGTTGGAGCCGGTCCGTTTCCGACCGAGCTCCTGGATGACACCGGGGAGCGGATCCGCAAACGCGGCAACGAGTACGGGACGACGACCGGGCGTCCGCGCCGCTGCGGCTGGCTCGATCTGGTGGGAGCCCGCTATGCGCGCCGGATCAACGGGGTGAGAGCGATCGCGCTCACCAAGCTCGACGTGCTGGACTCGCTCGACGAGATCCCCGTGTGCGTGGGCTACCGCGTCGACGGGGCGCTGCTGCGCGACCTTCCCTCGGACGTCGACACGCTGGCCAGGATCGAGCCGGAGTTGGAGGTGGTGCCGGGTTGGCGGCGCGAGACCGTCGGGCTCGTCCACTACGACGAGCTGCCGGCCGCCGCGCGCCGCTACGTCGAGCTCATCGAGGCGCGGTTGGAGGCGCCGGTGGTGGTGATCTCCACGGGTCCGCGCCGCGAGGAGACGATCCTGCGCTGCGACGCCGACCTGTCGGTGGTGTCCGGCGAGCCGGCCGGCGAGGCACGCGACGCGTTCTGAGGGTAGCTATCCCGTTCCGGCTTCCTCTCCGGCTCTCCTGAGACCGGGCAGGCTGCCGAGCCGGCCGGCGATGGTCCGGTCGCGACAGAGCACGACACATCCGCGCCGAGCTCCGGTCTCCTCGTCGGGTCGCGCCGATGGGTAGAAGCCCTGGAGGCCGAGGCCCGACAGCGGAGCCAGGTACCGCATGGTGAGCGCCACCCCGTCGCCGTAGTCGTTGAACCCATACTCGGTCCCCGGCACCTCGAAGTCGTCGACCATCGCCACCGCCGTCTCCCAATGGGTGAAGATCAGCTCGAGCTCCTCTCGCAGGGGGACGTCGATCCAGTGGGCGTCGAGATAGAACAGGACCTGTTGCTGCGAGAGGCGCTGGTCGCGACGGAGCCGCCGCAGGAAGTCGCGGGTGTCGTCCAGGTAGAGCTCCACCTGCTTGGCGTGCCGCCGCAGCAAGAGGGACGCGAACCCGTGGTGGCGAGGATCGCACTCGACTGTGAAGACGGGTAACCCGGACTCCTCGGCGATGAACCGCGTGGTCGTGCCCTTGTGGGTCCCCGTCTCCACGACCGCTGCCGGACGCAGCGCATGCAGCAGCTCGCGGAACAGCTCCTGCCTTCGCTCTTGTCCGTTGAAGGCTCCCCCCCAGCTCTGCCGAAGAGCCGGCTTGAGAACGTACTCGAGTCGACCGACATTGTGCGGACCGAGAAGCCGGAGGACGAGATCGCGCGCCTCGCTCAGCCGAAGGCGCTTGGCCGTCACGGTCAATCTCCCGGGCTTCAGGTTCACAGCCGACGAAGCAGACCCTGGGCGATACTAGTGGCCTGTAACACCCAAACGCACAGTGTCTGAGCGGCCCTCGGGCCCGATTGCTCGCTCATACACTAATGCTTCGAGTGTTACAGGCCACTAGAAAGTCTTGACCCCCAGGAATCCTTACAGATGAGTCAAGTTTGGCACCGGGTCAAGACTTCCGAGCCGCGCGGCGCAGCCGCGCTTGGCGGGAAACAGTCGGCGCTGAGGGCGGCCTTCTGGACCTTGCTCCTGTGCGGAGCTCTGCTCCGCTTCTACGATCTCGACCGACGCGCTGCCTGGTACGACGAGGCCTACACCCTGCTCATGATCTCGGGCCACACTCTGGACGAGGTCGCGGAGGCGGTCGCCGGGCGCCTCGTATCACCCGCCGAATTGCTCGCTTTTCAGAGAACGAGCCCCTCGATGGGGGTCTCTGCAACGGTAGCGGCGTTGGCAAAGGGCGACCCTCAGCATGCTCCGCTCTTCTTCGCCGGCGCGCGAGCTTGGGCCGGAGCCTTTGGGAGCGCGATCGCCTCCGTTCGCACGCTGTCGGGAGTGCTGGGCCTGCTCTTGCTGCCCGGAGTCTTCCTCTTGAGCCGCCAGCTCTTCAGCGATCGTCGCGTGGCGGCCCTCGCGACTCTCTTCGTGGCCCTATCCCCCTACCACGTCTTCTACGCGCGAGAAGCGAGGCCCTACAGCCTGCTCGCCTGCGCGGCGGTGTGGTCGAGCGTTCTCCTCCTGCGCGCCGAGCACCGGAGGGGAGCCTGGCACTGGGCCCTGTACGGGGCGACCGTCGCCGTCGGTCTCTACAGCCACCTGCTCTTTGCCCTGGTGCTTCTCGCGCAGTGTCTCCACGTGACGATCCGATGGGCTCGAGGCACCAACGATCCTCCTGGTCGAAGGTCGCTCGCGCTCCGGTTCGGCGTCGCCGCCGGTGCGGCGGTCCTGTCGTTCCTTCCCTGGGGCATCGTGGTCTGGACCAACATGCCCACGGTACGGCAGCAGCTGGCTTGGATGAGCAACCCGGTCGAGGCGCCGTTCCGGCTGGTCGGAATGTGGGCCTTCAACTACAGCAGCCCGTTCTTCGACGTCGGAGACGCCGGGGCGCTCGCCGACGGGCTCGAGCTGGCCGACGCCTTCGGTTACCTCGCCCGTGCCGGGATTCTCGTCGTGTCGCTGCTCGGGGTCGTCCACGTCGCGCGGGGCCGCCACGTCTGCCGCGGTCGCGTTCTGCTCCTGGGCCTCATCGGACTTCCGTTCCTGGCGGTGGCGGCGCCGGACCTGCTCTTCGGCGGAAGGCGGTCCGGGATCGGCGCGCAGTACCTGGGCGTGAGCTTTCTCGGCGTCCAGCTCGCCGTAGCGGCGTTGCTCTGCTGGCTCGATCTTCGTTCCGGCTGGCGCCGGCGAGCCGCCGGCGCCGTGATCGTCTCGCTGCTCGTCCTCTCCATGGCGTCTGCGGGACTGGTCGCGACGGCCGAGTCCTGGTGGTTGGCACCGGAGTTCAACTTCAACCGTAGAGTCGCCGGCCTGGTCAACGCCCACGAGCGGCCGCTCGCGATCCAGCTCGTCGACGCCATCCTCCTGAGCCTCGCCCACCACTACTCGCCCGAGGTGACAGTGCTGCCGGTGGCAGAAGGCGACGTCGTGGAGCTGCCCGAGGGCTTCGATCAGACCTTCGTGTTGCGTCCGCTCGACGACGAGCTGAGCCGGCAGGGTGGGCTCGTCGTCGAGCCCACGGACGTTCACGGACTGGCCACGGTCCGTCGGGTGTCGGTCGCACGGAGCCGATGGCCCCGGCCCGTCCTCGGCACGCGGATCCGTGAGCGGGGCCTCGCCGTTCTCTCGTTTCGGCACGCGGATCCGTGAGCGAGGCCTCGCCGTTCTCTTATACTCCCGGCGGGCCGTTAGCTCAGTTGGCAGAGCGGCGGACTTTTAATCCGCGGGTCGGGGGTTCGATTCCCTCACGGCCCAGGGCTCTGCGGTCGTCTCGCTCGTCTCGTCCCACCATTCCCCTTCCTCTCGCGACGTCTCTGTCGAGAGCGTAACGATTCGTAGCGATATCTGGCTTGCGCTGCCGCGGTAGGCGGTGCGCCGCAGCGATGGCGCTTCCATCGCTAGAAAGATAAGAAATTGCAAATAAGCGGTTTGCGCTATGGACACCGGACTGAGGCACGCGTCTTGCTGTTCATTTAATGCGCACAGAATAGATGCTCACTAAGTGGTCGCTGCCTCGGTCGACGGGTGAGCGATCACGGGTGAAAGGGGGTATCAGATGGACGGCAGCGCGACACTACGCCGCGACGCGGGGCGCGAATCCGGACTGACTCTGCTCGAGATCCTGGTGGCGGGCACGGTGCTCATGGTCGCCGGGAGTGTGGGCATGCCCGCGTTCTTCAACTACATGCACCGGGCGAAGCTCGAAGGGGCGGCGCGCGAGACGGTGATGATGCTGCACGCGAGCCGTCTCGAGGCGATCACGCGCGGCCGCCCGGCCGTGGTTGCAGTCGAGGAAGGCTCCGGCGAGCTGGTCGCCTTCGCGGATCTCGACGGAGAGAACACCGGCGACCCGCCCGACGGCATCTTCAACCCGGTCTCGGGCAAGGGCCCCCGCGAGACCGACTACGAGCTCGGGCGTCTGCGCCTGCCTTCCGGGGTGATGCTCCTCGACCCCGCCGGCAACGAGGGCGTCGATGCGGTCGACGGCTTCGCCAACCCGGTGCCTCTCCAGTCGAAGGTCGCGTTCTTCCGGATCGATGGATCGGCTGCCGGCGACGGAGCGTTCCGACTCGCCGACCGGCGCGGCAATTTCGTCGAGGCGCGCATCGCCGCCGCCAGCACCGCTCGGGTGGAGCTCCGGAAGTGGGACGGCTCGGTCTGGCGCGAGCAGGGCGAAGGGGGGAGCGCATGGACCTGGCGGTGACTCCCGAGAGCGGGTCTTCAGCCGCCCGCAGGCGGCGGCAGTCGGGCATGAGCCTGATCGAGGTCATGCTGGCATCGCTTCTCTTCCTGACCATCTCTCTCGGCGTGGTGCCCATGTTCACGCAGTCGATGGTCTCGAACAGCTCCGGCAACGACTCGACGAAGGCGGCCAACTTCGCGCGGGCGCGGGCGGAGGAGATGCTCCAGCTTCCCTTCAACCACCTGGACCTCACGATCGAGGCCGGGTCCGAGAAGACCTTCCAGGAGTACCACGAGCGATCGACCGAGGTCTGGCGTCCGTTCCCGATTCCCGACGGTACTTCGGTGGAGTGGGTGCGCACGACCGTCATTCGCCAGTACAACGTGGAAGCGCTCGAGGACGACACGGTGCAGATCGCGGAGGCTCTTCCGGCCGGCACCGACCCGAGCCTGGTCCACCTCAAGGAGATCGAGGTGCAGGTGGAGCAGCTCGGCGGCCTGCTGACGAGCTCCGCGAAGAGGATCACGGTCCGGACGCTGCGCTCGCACTAGGGGGCACACGCCATGCTCACCGCTCTCCCTCGTCCAGAAGCGGCGGCCGCCGGCGCGGCGCTTCGCACTCCGTTCCGGCGCCGCGGCGAGGACGGCTTCACACTGGTCGAGGCCCTGGTCTCGCTCGGCCTCGTGATCGCGGTCCTGGTCGGCGTGCTCACCCTGTTCGATCGCAACAACCAGCTCGCGCGCACCCAGACCCACATCGCGCAGATGCAGCACGCGCTGCGCGTCGGGCAGGGCGAGATGGCGCGCCAGACCAGGATGGCGGGACGCGGCGGGCTGCCACGGGGCCCGCTTCCGGGCGGTCTCGCGGTCGGCGTGCGCAACAACGCGCCGCCATCCGGAGATGGCCGGCACATCGCAGCCGGCAACACCGACTCACCGGCGGTGGTCGCGGGCACCGACGTCCTGATCGTCCGCGGCGCAATCTCGGGAACGGTGTTCCAGGTCAATCCGCTCGGAGGCGGCTTTCAGGTCGACGACCCCGCCGCCCCGACCGAGGGCACGATCCGCGTGGAGAACCCCCACTCGACGACCGGGGTCCAGCAGCCCCTCACTCCGCTGATCGATGCCATCCGTGACGATCCCCACGCCGCGCTCCTGCTGGTGAGCCCGGTCGACACCTGGGTGGTGCTCGAGATCGATCCGGCGACCTCCTCGACCGACGACTCGTCGAACGTCGTGGTCGGGTTCAAGGTCGGCACGCTCGGCGGCCCCGAGGTGCGCGACAAGTATCTGGAGCTCTCCAACGGGTTCCCGACCACGCTGCGCAACGTGGCGCACGTGGGGCTGCTCGAGGAGTACCGCTACTACATCCGGGAGGAGCGGGCGATCGCAGGCGACGATGCCAGCGACCTCGAGGCGCGGCTGGTCAAGGCCCGCTTCTATCCGAACACCGAGCTGCCGCACGCCTCGGATCCCGAGTTCGGCGTCGAGGTTGCGGACAACATCGTCGATCTGCAGCTCGCGCTCGGCATCGACGTCGACGGCGACGGCCGGATCCAGGAGGGGAGCGACACCCCAGAGGGCACCGAGGTCTCCAAGCAGGACGACGAGTGGCTGTTCAACACCGCCGCCGACGTCGACGGCAACGGCGACCCGATCGATCCGCTGCGCTGGAACCCGGTGCTCGGGGCGCCCGTCCTGGCCTACGTGCGCCTCACCACCACCG
The DNA here is from genome assembly GCA_035544635.1 of Thermoanaerobaculia bacterium. Taxonomy (GTDB): domain Bacteria; phylum Acidobacteriota; class Thermoanaerobaculia; order Multivoradales; family Multivoraceae; genus DATAFT01. Next base: position 1,615 of record DATKDQ010000289.1, on the reverse strand, counting down.
CGCGCGCCGACCGCCGTGACGCCGGCTACCTGGCGCCGCTGCTCGGCCTAGTCGAGGACAAGGACTTCCGAGTGAGTCCGCACGACGTCTTCAACACCATCGGCGAGCGGCGCTACCGGCGGCGCCAGCAGCAGACCGTAATCGACATGAGGAACCTGTGATGAGCACGAAGATGGTGGTCGGGCGCCCGGCAGAGCGCGGCAGCGCATATCTGGTCGCCCTGCTCGGGCTGGTCATCCTGACGGTGCTCGGGCTCACGCTGTCGCTGATCACGCAGACCGAGATGCGCATGGGTGCCAACGAGCGGGTGCTGCAGCGCGTGTTCTACGCGGCCGACTCCGGGTTCGGCACGTCGCTGTCACGGGCGATGGTGCAGGGTGACTTCTCCGGTCGGACGATCACGCTGCCGGATCCCTCGTCACCGCCGGCGTTCGCGCTTCGCCACACCGTGGCGGTGACGCCGCTGGTACCGGTGCTGTCGGCGCCGTGCAACCTCTGCCAGATCAACAACACCGGCACCTACGGCGCCAAGCAGTACCACAAGGTGAGCCATGCCGTCGGCGTCGATGCTCAACGGGTGGGTGGAGACGTCGCGAACCCTGGCCTGGTGGCGCAGAAGGCGCTCTCCGCGATGCTCGACGTGCAGCCGATGGAGTCGACGCCGAACGCGCACCTCGTCATCGAGGATGCCGAGCAGATGGCGCGAGTGCGCTTCTGAGGGAGGGACGAATGAACCGACCACCGCTGCGTCGAGCCTGGATACCGCTGACGCTCGTGCTCGTCGCCGTGAGCGGAGCGGTCGATGGCGACGATCGCGACATGCTCAAGTTCCGTGCGGCGAAGCCGTACCTCTTCATCCTCCTCGACACCTCGGCCTCCATGAACCTGCGCTTCGCCGCCGACGGGGGAGTCCCCGGCCACGGCGACGATCCGGCGTCGCGCATCTGGGGGGCGAAGGAGGCTCTGTTCCAGGTCTTCCACGACGTCAGCGACGTGCACTTCGGGTTCGCGACGATGAACCAGGACGAGCTTCGCGTGCCCTCGTTCCACTGGCTCTACTATCTCGAGAGCATCCCGGCGGGGTGGCCGTTCCAGGGGCCGGGGGCCGAGGTGGTGTGGCCGCTTCCCGATCCCAACGGTCTGACCACCGACCACATCACCGTCGACCTCGACGGCGACGGCATCCCCGACATCGGAGACGGCATACCCGACCACGACGTGGACGGGGACGCCATCGTCTTCGGAAGGGCCTTCACCGACGCGAACGGAGCGCTCATCCCGGGCGGCACCTGCGAGGCGCCGCTCCCGATCGACACCGAGCGCGGCCGCCAGCAGGTGAACGCGTACGCCAAGACCGGAGCCAACGGCACCAGCAGCACCACGATGTGGTTCCAGATCGGCAAGGGCGGCGGCGCCAAGCGCTATCGCCTGATCATCGAGCGGCCCGGGAAACGCCCCGACGACAGCCCGAACGCGACCCTGGGCCAAGACAAGATGCTCGTCCACTTCCACCTGTCCGGACCGGTCTCGAGCTGCAGCTCGATCCCCGACTCGACCAAGTACGGCTTCGACTTCCGCAAAGATCCCTGGATGAACCGGTTCATCATGGTCGACC
>DATKDQ010000288.1:0-4501 GCA_035544635.1 Thermoanaerobaculia bacterium | reverse complement strand
GTGTCGTGGACCAACCAGCGGTTCACGCCGCGGCGCGACTACGACCTGGTGCTCGACGTACGCACCAACCTCGAGCGGTGGGCTCCGGCACTCGGGTCCGGCACGACGAAGGTGCTCCACTGCGACACCGCGCACCACGCGTTTCACAACCAGGCGCAGCGCGAGCGTCTGCGACGGCTCCAGGCCAGGCGCGGCATCCGGCTCGCGCCGCATCGGCTGCTCCCGGCCAACCGCGCGATCGAGGCGGCCGACTGCGCGACGGTCCTCGGCAACGCGTTCACGATCGAGACCTGGGCCGCTGCTGCGCCCCCGCACACCGCGATCGTGCGGGTGCCGGTGTCCTGCCCCTGGACTTATCCCTGGCCCGACGGCAAGGACTTCGCTGCGGCGAACCGCCGCTGGATCTGGATCGGGTCCGACGGCTTCGTGCACAAGGGCCTCGACCTCGTGCTCGAAGCGTTCGCGAAGCTCCCCGGGTTCGAGCTCTACGTATGCGGGCCGATGTGGCGCGAGCCGGCGTTCGAGCGCGCGTTCTACCGCGAGCTCCATCGCAGCCCGAGCATCCACACACTGGGCTGGGTGGATCCCGCGTCGACCCGCTTCGCGGAGCTCGCGCGCGGGGCGATCGGTATCGTCTTCCCCAGCTCGTCCGAAGGCGGCGGCGTCTCGGCCCTGGTGGGGCTCCACGCCGGGCTGGTACCGCTGGTGACGCGAGAGTCGAGCATCGACCTCGTCCCCGGGCTCGGGCCCTACCTCGGCGCCGCCGAGCCCGAGGAAATCCGCGAGCGCGTGCATGCGCTGTCGGCGCGAAGGGCGGGCGACGTCGCGGCGCAGGCGCGGCTCGCCTGGGAGCACGTGCGGGCGCGCCATACCCGCGACGCCTTCGCGCGGCGCTGGCGCGAGGTGGCAGAGGCGCTGATCGAGGGTCGCGCCGGCGAGCTGGCGGAGCCGGCGGCGCGGAGGCCGTCCGTCTGACGGGCGGGCGATGCGCGCCGTCCTCACTGACCAGGGCATCCAGCCGAAGGAAGTATGTGGATCTACCTCGCCCTCGCCGCCGGCACGTTCCAGACCTTGCGCAACAGCCTGGCGCATGGCATCTCGCGGCAGATCTCTCCGGCGCTCAACAGTTGGTCCCGGTTCAGCTTCAACCTGCCGTTCTCGACGCTCCTGGTGCTCGGGCTGGTGGCGGCGTACGGCCTGCCGCGCTACTCGGCCGGGTTCCTCTTCTACTGCCTCGGCACCGCGACCACCCAGCTCGTGGGCAACGTCGCGCTGGTCGCCGCGTTCCGGCGCGGCAGCTTCGCCGAGGCCATCGTGCTGCACAAGCTCGAGGTTCCCATCGCCGCCGTCGTCGGCGTCCTGCTCTTCGCCGAGGTGCCGACGCTCTACGGGTGGCTCGGCATCCTGGCGTGCACGACCGGGGCCCTGGTCATCAACATCACGCGCACCGGCGGCCTCGACCACTGGCGGCGCGCCGCGAGCTTCGGGACCGCGGGGCTCCTCTCTCTGACCAGTGGCCTGATGCTGGTCGCGGCGAGCTTCTTCCTCAAGGCGGCGGCCAACGACCTCGCCGTTTCGAATCCGCGCCTGGGCCACGGCAGCTTCGAGGGCGCGGCGCACACGCTCTTCCACACCACGTGGATCGAGGTCGCGATCCTGTCGGTCTACCTCGCGATCGCGGCGCCGAGCGAGTACCGGCTGGTTCCCCGCCACTGGCGGCGCATGGCGGCGATCGGCATGGCCGGCTTCGCCGGCAGCCTGTGCTGGTTCTGGGCCTACTCGATCGCGCTGGTGGCCTACGTCAAGGCGGTGGGACAGATCGAGACCGTGCTCTCGGTCGCGATCGGCCTGGTGGCGCTGCGCGAGGCCAACCTGCCGCGCCAGCTCCCCGGGGTCGCGCTGATTCTTGCCGGGATCGTGCTCGTGCTGGTCGGTTGAGCACGCGCGTCTGCTCCTATAATCGGCGCAGGTGCCTCCGCTTCGCCGCTTCTACGGCTGGCCCTTGGTCGCCGTCGCCTGGGTGCTCTACGGCTTCGGCGTCGCGCCCGCGTTCTACAGTTGGGGCTTCTTTCTGCCCGAGCTGATCGCCGAGCTCGGAATCTCACGTACGCAATCGGGGCAGATCTTCGGCGTCTACGCGTTTGTCGGCGCCGCGGTCGCTCCGCTGGTCGGATGGACGCTGGGCCGCTTCGGCATCCGCTGGATGATCACGGCGGGCTCGCTCGCGGCGGCGGTCGGGTTCTGGCTCACCAGCCGCGCCGACAGCGTGCTCGGGCTCTACCTCTCGTTCGCGATCGTCACCGCGGCCACGCACGCCTTCGCGACGCTGCTGCCGGCGCAGACCCTGGCCTCGAACTGGTTCCTCAAGAACCGCGCGCTGGCGATGGGCATCATCCTCACCGCCGGCGGGATCGTCGGGCCGCTGTGGCTCCAGCTCGACGCCTGGCTTCTGGAGCACTACTCGTGGCGCACCGGCTGGGTGCTCATCTCGGGCCTCTCCGTCGTGCTCGCCGGGATCGCCGCGCTCCTGGTGCGCGACCGCCCCGAGGATCTGGGGCAGCTCCAGGACGGCGCCGCCTCCGAGGACGAGGTGCGCCGCACCGCAGCGAAGCTGGGCGCCGAGCACGGCGGCGGCTGGACCGCCTCCGAGGCGATGCGCACGCCGCAGTTCTACCTCATGGTGCTGTGCGGTCTCGGCTACGCCATGCCGTGGTTCGTGCTCAACGCGCACGGCCGGTTGCACCTCCAGGACCTCGGCATGAGCACCCAGGTCGCCGCCGCGATCCTCGGCTCGATGGTCCTGGTCTCGACGCTGGGCCGGCTCGGCGGTTTCATCGCCGACCGCATCCGCCCCACCAAGGCGCTGGGGATCGCTCTGGTGGTCGAAGCCGCCGGCTGCGCGATCCTCCTGGTCGCGCGCACGCCGCCGCTCGCCTACACCGCGGTGATCGCGATCGGCCTCGGCTTCGGCCTGAGCTACATCTCGATCGCGGCCGCCTTCTCGTCGTTCTTCGGCCGTAAGGCGTTCGCCACCACCACCGGCACGCGCTTCCTGATCGGCGGCGTCTTCAACGCGATCACTCCCGCGCTCGCCGGCATGGCGTACGAGCGCACCGGCTCGTACGCGCTCGCGTTCATCGGCCTGGTGGCGATCGGGATCGTCGGAGCGACGGTGGCGTTCACGCTACGGCCACCGCAGCGCGGCGCGGTGGCGCCGGCCGTGGTGGCGGCCTCCGGCGCAGGCCCGGGCTAGGAGAAACTGTGATGAGCGGGTTCGACAACATCCTCTACGAGGTCGAGCGCGGGCGGGCGCGCATCACGCTGAATCGCCCCGAGAAGCTCAACGCTCTCTCGCAGCCGCTCCAGACCGAGCTCAACGAGGCGCTGTGGGAGGCCGACAACGACCGCGCCGTCCACTGCGTGATCCTCAAGGGCGCCGGGCGGGCCTTCTCCGCGGGCTACGACCTCACCGGCGCCGGCTCCTCGAACCAGGTGTCGCGCGTCCACTCCCCCGACCACGAGTACCGCGGGCGCACCTCGATCGACGACGACGCCTGGCAGCTCGAGCGCATGCAGCGGCTGCGCATGGCGCTCTTCGACATGCACAAGCCCTCGATCTGCCAGGTGCACGGCTACTGCCTCGCCGGCGGCACCGACATCGCCCTCCTCTGCGACATGGTGATCGCCGCCGACGACGCGCTCTTCGGCTTCCCCCCGGCGCGCGACCTCGGCGCGCTGCCCAACAACATGTGGCTCTACCACGTCGGCCCGCAGTGGGCGAAGCGGCTCACCCTCACCGGCGACATGATCACCGGCAAGGAGGCCCAGCAGATCGGCCTGGTCCTCAAGGCGGTCCCCAGGGAGCACCTCGAGAACGAGGTCGAGCAGCTCGCCGACCGACTGGCGATGATCGATCCGGATCTTCTCTCCGCCAACAAGCGCATCGTCAACGTCGCCCTCGAGCTCATGGGCGCGCGCACGCTGCAGCGCATGGCCGCCGAGAACGACGTCCGCGGCCACAACACCGCAGCGGCCCGAACTTGGGGCGAGAAGGTGCGGGCCCACGGCCTGCGCGAGACGCTGCGCGCGCGCGACGCCAAGTTCGGGGACGGGCGGGCCCGTGTCGAGGGCCCGGAGATCCGCGACGAGAACGGTCGCCTGGTCGATCTCGATGGCGGCGGAGAGGGCAGGCCGGCGTCGAAGTAGGCCCCTGCTCGAAGATGTGAACGTCATCAGCTCCGACGCCGCCGAGGCGGAGAAGTCCGCTCGCGCGGCGGGCCTACTGGACGAACCCGACCTCGCGCTTTCCGTTCAGGTCCTCCAGGAGTTCTACGTGCAGGCCACGCGGCCATCCAGGACCGTGGCGGTCGCTCACGACACGGCGGTCGCATTCATGGTCACGCTCGAGCGCCTCCCCATTCAGGAGCTGACCCTGACGTTGATGCACGCCGCGCTCGAAGCTGGACAGCGTTGGCGCATCAGCTACTGGGACGCGGCGATC
>DATKDQ010000287.1:0-5729 GCA_035544635.1 Thermoanaerobaculia bacterium | reverse complement strand
CTCGCGGCCGATCCGTGGTACGCAATACTGGGTCCCGGTGGGGTCGTTTCCGCCGGAGGCAGCGAGATGACGGTCGAAGCACTTCCCAGTCTCGAAGTCGCTCCGCTCACGATCGCGGGCCGCGTCTTCCACTCCCGGCTCATCCTCGGCAGCGGCAAGTACACCTCGGCCGCGGTGATGAGCGAGTCGCTTTCGGCGTCGGGCACCGAGATGGTGACGGTGGCGCTGCGCCGCGTGAACCTCGACCAGCTCGGCAAGGGATCGCTGATCGATCAGATCGACCCCGCGCGCTACCTGCTTCTGCCCAACACCGCCGGCTGCTACACCGCCGAGGAGGCGGTGCGGACCGCACGCCTGGGCCGCGAGATCGGCGGCTGGAACTGGGTGAAGCTCGAGGTGATCGGCGACCCCAAGACGCTCTTTCCCGACAACGTCGAGCTGCTTGCGGCCACCGCGACGCTGGTTAAGGAGGGCTTCGTCGTCCTGCCCTATACCAACGACGATCCGGTGGTGTGCGCCAAGCTCGAGCAGCTCGGCGCCGCCGCGGTGATGCCGCTGGGCGCTCCGATCGGCTCGGGCATGGGGATCCGGAACCCCGCCAACCTCCGCATCATCGTGGAGCAGGCCGGTGTGCCGGTGATCGTCGACGCGGGCGTCGGGACCGCGTCCGACGCCGCGTTCGCGATGGAGCTGGGAGCCGACGGCGTGCTGATGAACACCGGCATCGCCTTGGCCTCCGACCCGGTGCGCATGGCGCGAGCGATGAAGCTCGCGGTCGAGGCGGGCTGGCTCGCCGCCCACGCCGGGCGAATCCCCAGGCAGCTCTACGCCGCGGCGTCGTCCCCGGCCGCGGGCCTCCTCGAGTAGTGGAGCCGAGGCTTCGCCACGGAATGGCTCGCATGCTGCGCATGAGCCGGCAGGACTTCGAGCAGGTGGTCGAGGAGGCGCTCGCCGACATCCCCGGGAACCTCGCCTCGTACATCGAGAACCTCGTCGTGGTGGTGGAGGACGAGCCGAGCGAGGAGGATCTGCTCGAGCTCGGGCTCGATCCCGAGTACGACGCGCTGTTCGGGCTCTATCAGGGGGTCTCGCTGCCGGAGCGCGGCTCGTCGTACAGCGGCGTGCTTCCCGACCGCATCGTGATCTACCGGCTGCCTCTGCTCGAGGCCTGTGCCAGCCGCCGCGAGCTGCGCCGCGAGATCCGCGACACCGTGGTGCACGAAGTCGGCCACTACTTCGGCTTCGACGAAGAAGACCTGCCGTGATCGGTTCGCCGGGCGACGCGGCCGGTGCGCGCAGCCCCACGCAGCCGATCCGGGTGCTCGAGCTGCGCTCGACGTCCGCGCAGGGCGGGGGGCCCGAGCGCGCTCTGCTCCTGGCGGCGGCCGCGGCGCGCGCGCACGGTCTCGAGGAGACCCTGTGCTTCCTCCGCCGCCGCGGCGAGCCGGAGCTGTGGGTGCATCGCCGCGCGCTCGAGACGGGAACGGCGAGCCACCTGGTCGAGGAGCGCTTCGCGATCGAGCCGCGGACCCTGGGGCGGCTGCGCCGGCTGGTGCGGCTGCACCGGATCGACATCGTTCATGGGCACGACTACAAGGCCGATCTCCTGAGCTTCCTCCTCGCCCGGCTCGAGCCGGTAGAGCCGGTGGCGACGGCGCACGGATGGCCGGTGCGCACCGCGCGCGAGCGGCTGCTCTACTACCCGGGAGACCGCCGGCTGCTGGCGTCGTTTCCGCTGGTGTTCGCGGTCTCTCCCGACATCCGCGACCGGCTGCTCGCCGCCGGCGCCGCAGCCGAAGCCGTCGAGCTGGTGCCCAATGCGGTCGACGTCGACGTCTTCCGCGCCGATGCCGCCGCTCGGGCGCGCGTGCGTCGGGAGTGGGGCATCGGCGACCTTGACCAGGTGATCGGCAGCCTCGGCCGCCTCGATCCCGAGAAGCGCCCCGACCTGCTGCTCGAGGCGTTCGCCGTGGTCGCGTCGCAGCGGCCCGACGTGCGCCTGGTGGTGGCCGGCGCCGGCCCGCTCGGTCCCTGGCTCGAGCAGGAGGCGCGGCGTCGCGGGCTCGCCGACCGGTCGCGCGCCCTCGGCCACCGTGCGGATGCCGAGGACGTGCTGCGGGGCTTCGACGTCTTCGTCCAGTCGTCCGACAGCGAGGGCTCTCCCTACAGCCTGCTCGAGGCGATGGCCACCGGTACCCCGGTGATCGCCACCGCGGTCGGCGACGCGCCGGCCCTGGTTCGCGACCGCGTCGACGGCCTCCTGGCGCCGCCGGGTGACGCGCGGTCGCTGGCGCGGGCGATCGACGACACCCTGCGCCACCCCGACGCGGCTCGCCGCCGTGCCGCCGCGGCGCGCCAGCGCGTGTGCGCCGAGCGCTCGCTCGCCGCGCGGCAGGGGCGGGTGGCGGAGAGCTACCGCCGGCTGCTCGATGCCCGAGGCGCGACCGCGGCGCGGCGCGCGGCTGCCGACCGCGCCGCTTCGTGATCGCGCGGGGCAGGCGGCTACGGGGTAGGCGGCTGCCTTGCGGGCCCGGGGTGCGTGGTCTAGAATCCAGTGCCCTCGCCTCGGGCACCCTTAGCTCAACTGGATAGAGCGTCTGGCTACGGACCAGAAGGTTGGGGGTTCAAGTCCTCCAGGGTGCACCACCCCGGTCCCCGCCGACTCAGTGGGCCGCGGCCCCGTACCTTCTCTCGCCCGCCTCGACGCGCAGCGGCAGCTTGTTCTGCGGCGGCGGCAGCGGGCAGGTCGCCCACGGCGTGAAGACGCAGGGCGGGTTGTAGCTCCGATTGAAGTCGAGGACCACCGCCCCGTCCGGCCCCGGCCAGTCGGCGTAGAGAAACCGGCCTCCGCCGTAGGTCTCCGCCCCGTTGGTCTCGTCTCCGAACACGAGGAAGAGCTCCTCGCCGGGCTTGCCGGTGGGCTCGAGCAGGTACGTCCCGCCTTGGTACTCGAACACCAGCCGCCCTGGACACGGCTCGGGAAGGGGTGGGCCGGCGACGTTCGGAACGAGGATCGTCTTGGGTGGCTCGTAGCGCTCCAGGCGCGCGACCAGACGCCACGAGGGATCCGGCGCGAAGCGCGCCATCCCCGCTAGCTCCCGGAGCAGCGGGCTCTCGCGGTCCTTGAGCCGGATCGCGATGCGATCGCCGCGCTCGATGGCGTAAAAGAGGAGCGGCCCCAGCTCGAGGAGCGTCGGCTCACCCTCGAGGTCGGTCGCGAGCTCGAGCTCGTCGACCGGCGCGCCGGCGTGCGTCACCGGTACGCCGGGCTCGACCCGAACGCGCACGGATCGTCCCGACACGCGTAGCACGCCGACGCGGGGCGGCGCCTTGCCCTCCGGGAAGACCACCGTGTTCGACGGATCGGCGCCGAACGAGCTCTCCCCCTGCTCGAGCCAGTAGAGGCCGGCGAGACTCAACCATCCATCGGGCTGGCGCAGCGAGGCGTCACGCCGCTCGATCCAGTCTGCGAGCTCGGTGCGCCATGCGTCCACGGCGCCCTCCGGAGGCGGAGCGGCTGCCTCTCCGCGGCAGCCGAGAAGGAGAAGCGCCGGACCGGCGAGCCGCATCAGAGTGGCGCGGCGGCCGGCGCGCCGCCGTACCGGCGTTGTTGGCGGTCCTTCTGCGCGACGCACCGAGAGCGCGGCGGCGGGATCCCGACCGTCACGCCAGGCCATCGAACGCGATCACCTGGCGCGCCACCTCGCCGGTCTTGAGGCTCTGAAGCGCCCCGTTGACGTCGTCGAGCGCGACGCGGCGCTCGAGCAGGTCGTCGAGCCGCAGCTTGCCGGCGAGATAGAAGTCGACGAAGCGCGGCATGTCCACACGGAAGCGGTTCGAGCCCATCGAGCATCCCTGGAGCTTGCGCTCGGCGAGGAGCTGGTGCGCCGGGATCTCGATCGACATCCCGTACGGCACCATGCCGATGATGGTCGCGGTCCCGCCCGGACGGAGCATCGCCCAGGCCTGCTCGGCGGTCTGCTTGAGGCCGATCGCCTCGAACGCGTAGTGGACCCCGCCGCCGGTCAGCTCGCGGATCGCCTCCACCGGGTCGCCGGCGCGGGCGTCGATGATGTCGGTAGCGCCGAAGCGGCGCGCGAGCTCGAGCTTTGCCGGCACCAGGTCGACCGCGAAGATCCGCGAGGCCCCCGCGAGCTCGGCGCCGTTGATCGCGGACAGCCCGACTCCGCCGCAGCCGATCACCGCGACCATCGATCCCGGCTCGACGCGCGCCGTGCGGAACACGGCGCCGACGCCGGTCATGACGGCGCAGCCGATGAGCGCGGCGCAGTCGAGCGGCATGTCGTCGCGGATCTTCACCACCGCGTTCTCGTGCACCAGCATCTGCTCGGCGAACGACGACAGGTGCGCGAACTGATGGACCGCCTCACCGCCGGCGCGCTGGAGGCGAGGGCGCTCGGCGGCCGCGCGGTCGGTCTCGCGGCCGCCGCAGCGCGCCGGATTCCCGGACAGGCAGTGCTCGCAGTGGCCGCAGAAGACCGAGAGGCAGGTGATCACGTGGTCGCCGGGACGGACGTAGCCGACGAGCGATCCAACCGCCTCGACCACGCCGGCCGACTCGTGCCCGAGGACGATCGGGAGCGGACACGGCCACAGCCCGTCGACGAAGTGGAGGTCGCTGTGACAGACGCCGGTGGCGGCGGTGCGGATCAGTACCTCGCGCGGTCCGGGGTGGTCGACTGCGACCTCCTCGATCTCTAGGGGCTGGCCCACCTGATGGAGCACGGCGGCGCGCATGATCGGCTCCTTCTCCCGGTAGTCGGTAAAGGACGATCATACCGATCACGGGTTTCCGGCGCGCTGTCCCCCGCGACTGGATGGTCGGGGTCGGAAACCGACGCAGTCTCGGCGGCGTCATCGGGTGCGCGTCGCCGGCCGTTTCTGGTATACACGCCGCGCGGCGGCCAGCCCTGCGGCGCGAGGGCGTCACCCGCGACCAGCCGCCGAAGGAGGACGGGAAGGATGGACGCTCTACAACTGCCGATCAGCGTCTCGCGCCTGCTCTTGTGCGGGCTCGGCCTGGTGGTCCTGCTGCTCGTGATCGGCAGCTTCTCGTGGCCGGTCGCGATCCTGGTGGTGTGCTTCGGGGCGCTGGCGCTTCCGTTCATGATCGCCGTGATGAAGGGCGAGCACGGCTAGCGAGCGAGCTCCACCTCGTTGACGCCGCCCGGAACCACGGCGCCGACGAACGCGGCGTTCACCCTCACGATGGGCAGTGAGCGACCCTCCGCGCGCGCGGTCCAGTCGGGATGAAAGAACTCGTTGGTGGCGAGGACGGTCGGCGACTCGCTCTCGACTCTGAACCGCAGCCGGCCCGGCTCGACGCCGAGGAGCTCCACGGTCGGATCCGCGCCGCCCGCGGCGCCGGCCGCCGCCGGCAGCTCGAGCGGGCCCTCCTCCGGCGTTTGCACCACACCCCTGCGCCGGAGCTCGCCCGCGCGGCCGAGAGCCATCACCCGCGTCACCGCGTGGTCGAACGACTCCGCCGTCTCCCAGGACTCGAGCGCCCATCCCTTGGAGAACACGCCGCGGGCCTCGTGCAGGCGCAGCGGCCCGGGATCCCGTTCGTCGGTGAGGAGCACGCCGCCATCCATCACGTCGGCGGGCAGGATCCACCATCGGATGCCGAGCATCTGAGCGATGCCGTTCTCGATCAGCAGCGCGTAGTCGAGGTACAGCCAGTAGGGCAGGCGCACGTCCTCGACCGC
>DATKDQ010000286.1:0-2097 GCA_035544635.1 Thermoanaerobaculia bacterium | reverse complement strand
CCTACGGAACGTGCTGGGTAGCACGTTCCTCCGGCTAGATGCCGTTTGGCGCCGAGGACGGCTCAGAAGGAGGAAGAGAGATGGGTCTGCTCGATGGGAAAGTGGCACTCGTGACCGGCGCCGGCGGAGGTCTCGGCCGCGGCCACGCGAAGCTCCTCGCGCAGGAGGGCGCCGCAGTGGTGGTCAACGACCTGGGCGGCGCCCGGGACGGCAGCGGCTCGGGATCGAGCTCGATGGCCGACGCGGTGGTGAAGGAGATCGTCGATGCCGGAGGCCGCGCCGTCGCCGACTACGGCTCGGTCGCCAATCGCGACGACGCGCAGCGGATGGTGAGGACGGCCGTGGACAGCTTCGGCAAGCTCGACATCTGCATCAACAACGCCGGCATCCTGCGCGACAAGTCGTTCAAGAACATGACGGACGACCAGTGGGACATCGTCCTCGAGGTGCACCTGCGGGGGACCTACCTGGTCACCAAGGCGGCTTACGATCAGATGCTCGCGCAGGGGAGCGGCGGCCGGATCGTCATGACCAGCTCGACCTCGGGTCTCCTCGGGAACTTCGGCCAGACCAACTATGGCGCCGCCAAGGCGGGGATCGCCGGGTTCATGCGGTGCCTCGCGCCGGAGGGCGCGAAGTACGGCATCACTGTGAACCTGCTCGCGCCTGCGGCCTGGTCGCGCCTCACCGAGGACATCATGCCGGCCGCGGTCGCCGAGCCGCTCGCGCCCGAGAAGGTCTCGCCGACAGTGGTGTGGCTGTGCACCGACGAGGCGGCGGGAATCACCGGGCGGATCTTCGCGGTCGGCGGCAACCAGGTGCACCTCCTCGCCTGGCAGCACGTCCCGATCGCGGGACGGCCCAACGACGAGCGGCCGTGGACCGTCGCCGAGATCGGAGAGCGCATCCGCGAGTCGGTCGACAAGTGGCCGAAGCCGATCACGTTCCAGGACCTGACCTGAGCCGGCTGCGGGCCGACCACCCGCCCGTCGAGTCCGTCGAGTCTAGGACGCTCGACCGCCGGCGGGTTAACATACGCGGCTGAAGTTGTCCGGACCGACAGGCCTCGTCCGCTGATGGACGCGTAGAAGGGCGCCGTCGCCATGGCGCCGAGTGCGGCTGGCGACGGCGGTTCGAAGCGTGGACCTGGATCTGATCTTCGCTCTGGTCGCAGGCATCGCCGCATCGGCGGCGCTCCTCGGGCTGGTCGTCGTCCTGCGGCGCTACGTGCGCCTGCTCCGGCTGCTCACCTTCCCGCTGGTCCTGCTCTCGCTCGGGGCCGGGCTGTGGCTCTACCGGACCTTGTGGTCCGACCACGCCCCCGTGGTCGATCGCGTCTTCATCGGCCTGGTCGCGTTCTTCCTGGTGGCGGCGCTGCTCCGCGTCGCCGGTCTCTACTACTTCGAGATCTTCCTCCAGGGCCGCGGCCTCAGAATGCCTCCGCTCCTGGTCGGCGTCTGCTTCCTGTTGGCGTATCTCGTCACCGGGCTGCTCATCTTTCGTGGCGTGTTTCCGGAGAAGAGCATCGCGCCGCTGGTGGCGACCAGCGCGGTCACCTCGCTGGTGCTCGGCCTCGCGCTGCAGCCGATCCTGGGGAACTTCTTCTCGGGTCTCGTGCTCTCGGTCGAGCGCCCGTTCCGGATCAACGACTGGGTCAAGGTGGCCGGCACCGAGGGCAGGGTGGTCGACATCAACTGGCGCACGACGCATCTGCGGACCCGCGACAACGACAACCTCATCATCCCCAACGGCAAGATCGCCGAGCAGGAGATCCTCAACTACTTCTATCCGCAGCCGCTGCACATGGCGCGAATCCACGTGGGCGTGCACTACCGCACCCCGCCGCACCGGGTCGAGCGCGCGCTGCTCGACGCCGCGAGCCGGGTCGAGGGGCTGCTCGAGAAGCCGTCGCCGGCGGTCTACCTGTTGAGCTTCGACGACAGCGCGATCTCCTACGAGCTGCGGGTGTGGACCGAGGACATCGCCGGCTTGCCGCGGATCGGCAATCTCTGCCGCCGCGAGATCTGGGAGGAGTTCCGGCGCAACGACATCACGATTCCGTTCCCCATCCGGACGCTCGAGATCGAGCCGCGCGCC
>DATKDQ010000285.1:0-3837 GCA_035544635.1 Thermoanaerobaculia bacterium | reverse complement strand
CGGCCTCCTGCTCCTCGATCTCCTGGTGCCTGACCCGATCCCCTTCATCGACGAGCTGGTGCTCGCGGTCTTCACGCTTCTGGTCGGGCTCTGGCGCGAGCGCGACTCGGATCCCTACGCCAAGCCGTCGATGAAGAACGTGACACCGCCCGGCAGCGCGCGCACGTAGGGGGTGGTGGATTACCATCCCCTGACCCCCAGGAATCTGTTGGGATCGCCGGTGCGGGCGAAGGCGACCCAGGCAGAGGCCAGGCGGTCGACCATCAGCCTTCCCTCGGGCGAGCCGGCGCCGTTGGATGTCGTGAGGAGAGGTCGAGTGATGGACCTGCCACGTAGTCTCGCCGCCGCGTCGCTGGCGCTCACCGTCCTCTCCGCCGCCGGCTGCGCCTCGCCGCCGAGCCGCGGCTCGGAGCGGCCCGCTCCGCCGGCGGCCGATGCGTTCCTCCTCGACGCGGCGCGGCATCCAGAGGAATGGCGCACCCACGGCGGCACCTACCTCGAGCAGCGCTGGAGCTCGCTCGACTCGATCGACGAGTCGAACGTGGCGAAGCTCGGCCTGGCCTGGACCTTCGACACCGAGACCACCCGCGGCCTCGAGGCCACTCCGCTGGTCGTCGACGGCGTGCTCTACGCCACCCTCACCTGGAGCCGGGTGGTCGCGCTCGACGCCCGGACCGGCGTGAAGAGGTGGGGATGGGACCCGGAGGTCGACCGCGCCTACGGCCGGCGCGCCTGCTGCGACGTCGTCAACCGGGGCGTCGCGTACTACGACGGGCGCATCTACGCCGGCGTGCTCGACGGCCGCCTGGTCGCGCTCGACGCGGCCACCGGAGAGCCGGTGTGGCAGGTGGTCACCGTCGATCAGAGCCTGCCCTACACCATCACCGGCGCGCCGCGGGTCATCGGCGGCAAGGTGTTGATCGGCAACGGCGGCGCGGAGTACGGGGTGCGCGGCTACGTCTCGGCCTACGACGCCGCGACCGGCGAGCTGGTCTGGCGCTTCCACACCGTACCCGGCGATCCGGCGGAGGGGTTCGAGAGCGAGGCGATGAGGAAGGCCGCCGCGACCTGGGACGGCGAGTGGTGGACGATGGGCGGCGGCGGCACGGTCTGGGACTCGATGGCGTACGACCCCGAGCTCGACCTGCTCTACGTCGGCACCGGCAACGGCTCGCCGTGGAACCGCGAGGTACGCAGCCCTGGCGGAGGAGACAACCTCTACCTGTCGTCGATCGTGGCGCTTCGCCCGGACACCGGCGAGTACGTCTGGCACTACCAGACCACGCCCGGCGACAGCTGGGACTACACCGCCACCCAGCACATCGTCCTGGCCGATCTCGAGATCGGGGGCGAGCCGCGCCGGGTGCTGCTGCAGGCTCCGAAGAACGGTTTCTTCTACGTCATCGATCGCGCCACCGGCGAGCTCATCTCGGCGGAGAAGTACGTCGACATCACCTGGGCGACCCACGTCGACCCGGCGACCGGGCGTCCGGTCGAGACCCCGGGCGCCCGCTACGAGACCGCGCCCTTCCTGCTGCGGCCCAGCGCCCTGGGCGGGCACAACTGGCAGCCGATGTCGTGGAGCCCCGCGACCGGGCTGATCTACATCCCGGCGCAGCTCAACAGCACCTACCTGGCGCCGCCCGAGTCGTTCGCGTTCGTCCCCGACAGCTGGAACATCGGGATCGGCCGCCGGCCGATGCCCCCCGAGGTGGAGGCCGAGGTCAAGGACCTTCCCAGTGGGCACCTCTTGGCCTGGGATCCGGTGGCGCAGCGGGAGGTGTGGCGAGTGCCGCACGCGGTGATGTGGAACGGCGGCACGCTTTCGACCGCGGGGAACCTGGTGTTCCAGGGTACCGGCGGACGCCGGTTCGCGGCCTACCGGGCGACCGACGGCGAGAAGCTGTGGGATGTCGCCACCGCGACCAGCATCCTGGGCTCGCCGATCACCTACCAGCTCGACGGCGCCCAGTACGTGAGCGTCCTGGCCGGATGGGGCGGCGCCTTCGGGCTCAACCGCAGCGACGCCGGAGGCGCGGGCAAGCGCGGCGGCTGGATTCTCACCTTCGCGCTCGCCGGAAGCGCGGCCATGCCCGAGCGCGCCGCGAGCGCGCCGCGCCCGCCGTCGCCGATCGCGCTCGACGCCGATCCCGGCCAGATCGCCTCCGGCGCCGAGCTCTACGAAGAGACCTGCGCCGTCTGCCACGGCACGGCGGCGCAGTCGGGCGGAGCGCTCGCCGACCTGCGTTACTCGGCGCCCCGTGTCTTCGAGCGCTATGCCGAGATCCTGCTCGAGGGCGCTCTGCTCGACGTCGGTATGCCCGCGTTCGACGACCGCTTCTCGGCCGACGACGCCGCCGCCATCCGAGCCTTCGTGCTCAGCGAGCGAGCTCGGCTGATTCAGCGGCGCTAGGAGTGTGTCCGAGTAACAACGTCCCATCTGTGCGGCGCGAAGCGCCAGCGCCGTCCTCGGCGCCAAACAGCAACTAGCCGGAGGAACGTGCTATCAGCACGTTCCGGAGGAGGCGCGAAGCGCCAGCGCCGTCCTCGGCGCCAAACAGCATCTAGCCGGAGGAACGTGCTACCCAGCACGTTCCGGAGGCTAGGACTCGTCGACCACGTCGGCGAGCTCGAACTCGTCGAGGTCCCCCACGTCGACGAACCAGGCCTTCTCGCGGTTGCGGATCAGGCGCTTGTGGTTGCGCGGGAAGTCGGCGATCTCGAACTCGCGCCGCTCGCCGCCCATCATGTACACCAGCTCCTGGTCGAACGGATTGCGCAGGTGATGCGCCACCGAGGGCGCCGGAAACCCCAGGAAGTCGCCGGGGCCCACCTCGATCTCCTGGCCGTCGAGGTCCGCCATGCCGCGCCCCGACAGGATGTAGAGGAACTCCTCCTCGAAGTGGTGGCTGTGGTAGGCGAACGACTCCTTGCCCGGCGGGATGCGGCCGATGTGCACGCCCACCCGACTCATGCCAGCGGCCTGGCTCAGCGACTTGAGGTGGATCTCGGAACGAGGGTTGAGGGGGTGTTGGAACGAGCCCTCGCTCATCGCCTCGATCTCGGCCGCTCGCAGCAGCACCTGCGTCTTCTCGGACATGTCCGCAACCTCCTGGTTCGATGCCGCGCCGCCCGCGCGACCGGTGCGCGCAGTCTAAACGAAGGCGGCGCGCGAGCCGGAGTCGTTCTTCAAACAACAGCTCGCGGCGCGGCGTTCGCGCCCGCAGCCCGGCGCCGGTCGAGCCGCCGGCCCACCCGCGGCGCGAGCACGCCCACAGCGAGGAGCAGGAGGGCGAAACGGAGAAGCTCGCCGGGGGCTCCCACGCGGCGCACCAGGAGCTCTCCCGCCAGGAGCACCGTGCCGCCGCAGGCGAGACCGAGCAGGGTGTGGATGGCGCGGGCGCGCCAGGTGAGGACCTCGACCTGTCGAGCTGCGGATCCTCCGTAGTAGAGACCCGCCAGCGAGGCGCCGAGGAGCGCACCAGCCCATCGCGCCAGGGCAAGGGCATCGAGCAGGACGAGATCGGCCGCCACGCCCAGGGGCGTGAGACGCAGCACGGCCGACCGGTGCCGCGTCGCCCAGTCGGGCGGCGGAGTCTGGCCCGGGTAGAGCAGCTCACGAAGAAGCAGCCCACACCCCAGGAGGAGGAGCGCCGGGAGCAGAGCGACCGACCAGCGCGCTAGCGGGCTCGCGCACGCCCACCAGCGCAGGAACGGACGCTCCAGGGCGGCGGCCGCGACCACGAGGGCGGCGCCGAAGAGCCATCCCCAGGCCACCTGCGACACACTGTGGACGCCGAAGTAGACCCGCACCGCTCCGGCCAGAAACGTCGCGAC
>DATKDQ010000284.1:0-4342 GCA_035544635.1 Thermoanaerobaculia bacterium | reverse complement strand
GCCGCGCGACTACACCACGGGCTCGGTCAGACGAGACCGCAGCGCGTGGAGCAGGTTGAGCGCCGCGAGCGGGCTCAGCCGCTCGAGGTCCACCTCGCGCAGGATCGACGCGACCAGCTCCTCGGGTGGCGTGAAGAGCTGGAGCTGACCGGGGCGCTCGGGCTCCGCCGTTCCGCGCCCGCGCGCCAGACGCGGCTTGCCGGTGAGGTCGTACTCCTGGCGCTCGAGGTTCGCGAGCACCTCGCCCGCACGCTCGAGCACTGCGGCGGGCAACCCGGCGAGCCGCGCCACCTGGATGCCGTAGGACTTGTCGGCGCTGCCCGGCACCACCCGGCGTAGGAACACGATCTTCTCCTCCCATTCCCGCACCGCCATCGTGCGGTTGACAACCCGGGGGAGCAGCGCCTCGAGCTCGGTCAGCTCGTGATAGTGGGTGGCGAACAGGGTGAGGGCGCGGCGGCGGTCGTGCAGGTGCTCGACGATCGCCCACGCCAGCGACAGACCGTCGAAGGTCGCGGTTCCGCGCCCCACTTCGTCGAGGATGACCAGGCTGCGCGGGCCGGCGTGGCGCAGGATGTTCGCGGTCTCGAGCATCTCCACCATGAACGTCGACTCGCCTCTCGCGAGGTCGTCCGAGGCCCCGACGCGCGTGAAGATGCGGTCGAGAATCCCGAGCTCGGCGCTCGACGCCGGCACGAACGACCCGGCCTGAGCCATCAGCGCGATCAGCGCGACCTGCCGCAGGTAGGTCGACTTGCCGCCCATGTTGGGCCCGGTGAGGAGAACGATCTGCCTCTGCTCGGGATCGAGCTCGGTGTCGTTGGGCACGAAGTCGCGGCCGAGCGCGGCCTCGACCACGGGATGGCGCCCGTCGCGGATGTGCACGCCGGCTCCAGGCTCCAGCATCTTCGGCCGACGGTAGTCGTGACGCGCCGCCGCCTCCGCCAGCGCGCAAATCGCGTCGAGCGTGCCGAGCGCAGCGGCGAGCTCGCGCAGCGCCCCCGCGCGGTCCACGATCGCCCGCACCACGCGCCCATACTCCTCCTCCTCGAGCTCGTCCAGACGCGCCTCGGCGCCGAGGATCTCGCGCTCGAGCTGGTGGAGCTCCGGAGTCACGTAGCGCTCGGCGTTGGTCAGCGTCTGGCGCCGGCGATAGTCCTCGGGCACCCGTGCGCGATGCGGGTTGGTGACTTCGAGGTAGTACCCGAAGACCTTGTTGTAGCCGACCTTGAGCGACGCGATCCCGGTTCGCTCGCGCTCGCGGGACTCGAGAGCGAGGACATGGCGCTTGCGGTCTCGCACCAGCGAACGGCAGCGATCGAGCTCGGCGTTGACCCCAGGGGCGATGGTAGCTCCCGCGCGCAGGGCTCCGGGTGGCTCGCTCGCCAGACGCTGGGCGAGCGTGGCGAGCAGGTCGCCGGCCGGATCGATCCTGCCGATCGACGCCAGCATGCCGGCGCGGCAGCCGTCCAGCCGCTCGCGTGCGAGCGCCGCGTGGCGCAGCGAGCCGCGCAGCGCACCCGCTTCGCGCGGCTGCAGGCTCCCGAGCACGGCGCGCGACAGCAGGCGCTCGAGGTCGGCTACCCCGGCCAGGGCGTCGCGCAGCGCCTCGCGGCGGACTGCGCTCTCGACCAGCTCCTCGACGGCGTCGTGGCGAGCGAGGATCTCGTCGCGATCGACCGCGGGCCGTACCAGCCAGGACCGCAGCCGGCGGCCGCCCATCGCGGTGCGCGTCTGGTCGAGCCGCTGGAGCAGCGTTCCTGATCGCCCGCCTCCGCGTAGCCCGCGCACCACCTCGAGGTTCTGGAGCGTGGTGTCGTCGAGCATCAGGAAGTCGCGCTCCTCGACCAGTTGGAGGTCGCGCACGTGGGCGAGCTCGCTCCTCTGAGTGCGCCGCGCGTAGTCGATCGCGATGGCGGTGGCGAGAGCCGCCGGCTCGCCGGCGTCGACGCCGAAACCCTTGACGGACGCAGTCTGGAACTGGTGCTCGAGGAGCCGTCGCGCCACCTCCGGCGCCATGCGGTCCTCGGCGCTCAGGGGCGTCCGGCATACACCGTCGCGCTCGGCCCAGGCGTGGAGGTCGGCCGGCAGGTCGTCCTCGGTGAACACCAGCTCACGCGGGCGCAGCACGGTCAGGTCGGATAGCGCGTCCTCCGGTGAACCCCAACGGTGGACCAGGAGCTTTCCGGTCGAGATATCGAGGAAGGCACCCGCCCCGACGCCGTTCGCCCAGGCGACCGAGCACAGCAGGTTGTCCTCCTTGCCCTCGAGCAGATCGGGCTCGGCGAGCGTCCCCGGCGTGACGACGCGCGTCACCTCCCGTCGGACCAGGCCCTTCGCCTGCGCCGGGTCCTCCATCTGATCGCAGATCGCGACCTTCATCCCGGCGCGCACCAGCTTGCCGAGATAGCTCTCGAGCGCGTGGTGCGGCACCCCGCACATCGGCGCCTCGCTCTCGGTCCCACGTTGCCGCGCGGTCAGCGCGATCTCGAGGATGGGGGCGGCCTTCACCGCGTCCTCGAAGAACATCTCGTAGAAGTCGCCCATCCGGTAGAGCACCAGCGCGCCGGGATGCTCCGCCTTGACCTGAAGGTAGTGGCGCAGCATCGGAGTGAGCTGCCGCGCGTTGCCAGACATGAGGGTCGAGTATAGCCGCGTATAATTCCCCGCTCGTCCGCTGCAGGCGGGGCGCCGCCCTCCTCCACTCTCGATCGGAAGCCCACTGCCGTCTCGACCGCCGCTCGTTCTCGCGCTCGACACCGGATCACCGGTGTCGAGCGTCGCTCTGGCGCGGGCGGACCGTGTGCTCGCGCAAGGCACCGTCGAGCGCGCGGCGACATCGGAGACGCTGCTCGCGCTGGTCGACGCGGTGCTGGTCGAGGCCGGCGCCGCGCCGGCCGAGCTGGACGCGGTGTGCGTGCTGCGTGGCCCGGGCAGCTTCACCGGCCTGCGCATCGGACTCGCCACCGCGCTCGGCCTGCAGCAGGCTCTGGGGCTGCGGGCGGCGGCGATGCCGACCCTGCGCGTGCTGGCCGAGGCCGCGGCGGCCGACCGCGTGGTCGCGGCGGTCGACGCGCTGCGGGGAGAGTGGTTCGTGCAGGCCTTCCGCCGGAGGACCGCGCTCGAGCCAGAGGGGCCGCCCGAGCTGCTCCGTCCCGAGGGGTTGCGCGTGCCCGAGGGCGCCGTCCTGGTCGGGTTCGATGTCGGGCGGCTCGCCGCCGCCGCAGGGCTCGACGCGGTTCGCGTCGTCGTCCCCGAAGCGCTCGCACCGGTCGCCGCCAGGCTCGCCGCCCGGTGGCCGGAGTGGGACCCGGCCCTTCTCTGCGCGCCGCTCTACCTGCGCCCCGCGCCGGCCACGGCACCTGGTTTGCGCCGCGCCGTGGATCCGACCTAGAGCCCGCGCGCGGCGGCGGCACCGCGCCGTCGGTCGCCAGGGCCTCGCGGCACCCCTCGGGACTCCCCCGAGGGCCAGATCAGTGGAAACCCGGGGGACGAACCGGAGCATCGCCCCGTATAGTTCCAGCGCACAAGTACTTGTCGGCGATATCGTGGACCACCCGCGGCGAGGCTCGACCTCGCACCCTGCGCCGAAGTCGCGGCTCGCGATCGTGACGAGAGCACGCCGCCGCTGGCTCGCCGCTCTTCGCGCGGCGCCCACGGTGCACGCTTCCGGAGGATCCAGATGACCAGCCCCGATCACGAGCTCGTCCGGCGCCGACGCGGCGTGACGCCGCCGACGTCCTCCGTCTTCGATCAGCGCGAGCTCCTGGGAGTCCTGCAACAGGTCCGTGACGGCGACTTCTCGGCGCGCCTACCCGGCGACTGGATCGGGCTGGACGGCAAGATCGCGGACACCTTCAACGAGATCGTCGCCTCCAACGCCAAGATCGCGGCCGAGCTCGAGCGCATGGGCCAGGTCGTCGGCAAGCAGGGCAAGACCCGCCAGCGCGTTCGCTTCGGACGGGTGGGCGGCGCCTGGGGTCAGATGGAGTCCTCCGTCAACACGCTCATCGACGACATCCTGTGGCCCACCGCCGAGGTCACGCGGGCGCCTGCCCGAGGACAAGCAGCGGTTGCTCGAGCGGCTGCACCGATCGGACGAGGACCTGGTGGGCAGGACCGTGCTGGTGGTCGACGACGACGTCCGCAACATTTTCGCGCTGTCGTCCGCGCTCGAACGGCGGGGCATGAAGGTGCTGACGGCTTCGACCGGACGCGAAGCGATCGCCATCCTGGAGTCGACGTCGGACGTGGCGATCGTGCTGATGGACATCATGATGCCGGAGATGGACGGCTACGAGACCATGCACGCGATCCGCCGCAACTCGGTGTTCCACCGGCT
>DATKDQ010000283.1:0-8473 GCA_035544635.1 Thermoanaerobaculia bacterium | reverse complement strand
GCGCGGGCGTCCTCCGGGCGCATGACGGCAAGCTTGGTCGCGATGTAGACGTCGTCGCGCACGTCTCCCAGTGCCCGGCCCATGATGCGCTCGCTCTCGCCGTACACGCGGGCGGTGTCGAAGAATCGCACGCCGAGATCGTAGGCGCGGCGCACCATCGCCACCCGCGCGTCGAGCTCCGGCATGATGAGGTCCTCCGGAAACCGGTACTTGTCCCAGAACACGTTCGACATCGCGGAGCCGCCGTGACCCAGCACCGGAAGCGTGAGCCCGGTCTTCCCGAACGGCCGGGTGGGGATGTCGCCGCGCAGGCTGACCGTCTTGGCGTCCGCCGTTGCCGCGGCCGCCGCCGCTGTGCGTCCGAGGGACCCAGCGAAGACGGCCGCACCCGCGGCGGTCTTGAGCAGATCGCGACGGTTCATCTCGTGCAATCTCTTCATGTCGGTCCTCCTTGCGGGGCGCGACCGCCGCCGGTGACCGCGAGGCGCGCTCGCCGCCCGGTCCGAGGTTGCCCCCTGTCGTCTCTACCTCATCGGCTCAGCTGCTCGGTCCGGTGACGTGACGAGCGACGAACTCGCGGATGACGCGGTACGCCTCGAGCGTCTGCTCCGCGTCGAAGCCGCCGTGGGAGCCGCCCAGGATCGTATGCAGCTCGTTCGGCACTCCGGCCCGATCGAGCGCGGCGTGGAGCTGCACGGCGTGCTGGTACGGAACGATGGGATCGGCGTCACCGTGGAGCGTCAGGACCGGCGGCAGGCCCGGACGCACCAGCTCGATCGGCGACAGCCGCTTCGCGAGCTCGAATCGATCCGGGAGCGAGCCCATCCACTGCACGGCGTAGGTCTTCGCGTTCTCACCGGCGATCAGATCGCCGACGTCGGTGATACCGAACCAGTTGACGATCGCCGCCACCGGCATCTCCTCGACCGCGACGTCCGCCGGGCCACCCGCGGCCCGGTCCTGGTTGCGCTTGGGACAGAGGTTGTCGAACCCGGCGCCCGCGCTGAGCATCCCGGTGGTCAGCGACAGATGGCCGCCCGCCGAATGCCCCGTGACCACGATCCGATTCGGATCGAGGCCGTAGGTGGCGGCGTTCTCCCGCACCCACCGCAGCGCACAGCGACAGTCCTCGACCGCGGCCGGCGCCAGCGACACGGGGCCGAGTCGATATTCGACGTTCACCACCGCCCAGCCCTGCTCGATCCAGGGCAGGAGCGCCAGATCGGACGCCTCCTTGCTGCCACCCACCCAGCCGCCGCCGTGGATGTAGATCAGCGTGGGGACCGGAGCTGGAGCGTCGCGCGGGACGATGAGGTCGAGCTTGGACTCCTGGCCCCCGGCCGTCAGGTAGGTGACGTCCGGCACCACGCGATGGCGCACGGTGGCGGACACCGCCCAGCTCGTAGCCTCCTCCGCCAACGCAGGAGCCAGCGAGCCGGCGAGCACCAGGAGCGCACTCAGCAACGCATGGCGCTTCATGATGGTGACAGGATACTCAATTCGCCGCGATAGCGGTGACAGGATACTAGTTTCTCGGAATGAGCATCCTCGCGATGGTGGTGACAGGATACTAATTTCACGGAATGAGTATCCTGTCACCATGCTGACGCAGCTGGCGGCGTTCGTGGCCAGGGCCTCGTACGACTGGCTCTCTCGAGAGGCGCGGGAGCAGCTCACGATCCGCGTGCTCGACTCGCTGGGGTGCGCCGTCGGCGCGCTCTCGGCGGAGCCGATCCGCGCGCTGCGCGCGCACCTCGACGACTTCGGCGGCGCGGCCAGGGCCACGCTCGTCGGCGGCGGGCGCAGCGCTCCCGACCGGGCTGCCTTCTACAACGGGGCGCTGGTGCGCTACCTCGACTTCAACGACAGCTACCTCGCCCCGGGCGAGACCTGCCATCCCAGCGACAACCTGGGCGCCGTGCTGGCGGCGGCCGAGGACGCCGGCGCGAGCGGCCGCGACCTGCTCACGGCGCTCGCCGTCGCCTACCAGGTGCAGTGCCGGCTGAGCGACCAGGCGCCGGTGCGCGACCGCGGCTTCGACCACACCGTGCAGGGCCAGTACGCGGCGGCCGCGGGCGTCGCGAAGGCGCTCGGGCTGGATCCCCCCGAGATCGCGAACGCCATCTCCATCAGCGCCACCGCCCACAACGCGCTGCGCGTCACCCGCACCGGCGAGCTCTCGCACTGGAAGGGCCTCGCCTACGCCGAGACCTGCTTCACCGCCACCCACTCCGCCTATCTCGCGCGGCGCGGGATCACCGGCCCGCCCGAGGTGTTCGAGGGCAACAAAGGCTTCATGCACTCGATCGCCGGCGAGTTCTCGCTCGACTGGAGCAGCGAGGACCTGGAGCGGGTGCGCCGGACCATCCTCAAGAGGTACAACGCCGAGGTCCACTCGCAGTCGACGCTCGAGGCGGTGCTCGAGCTGCGGGCCCAGCACGCGATCGACCCCGCCGCCATCGAACGGATCGAGATCGACACCTTCGATGTCGCGTTTCACATCATCGGCGGCGGCGAGGAGGGCGACAAGACCGTCGTCCGGAGCAAGGAGGAAGCTGACCACAGCCTGCACTACATGGTCGCGGTCGCACTTCTCGACGGGCAGGTGCTCCCCGAGCAGTACCGCCAGGAGCGGATCGACTCCGACGACGTGCAGCGCCTGCTGCGCAAGGTGTGGGTGCGCGAGCGGGCGGATCTCAGCGCGGCCTTTCCCGACGCCATGCGGTGCGCCGTTCGCATCCAGCTTCGCAGCGGCGAGGTGCTCGCGCGCGAAAAGGTCGACTACGAGGGCTTCCACGCCCGCCCGATGAGCTGGGCCACGGTCGAGGAGAAGTTTCACCGGCTCGCCGCCGGCCACGCCGGCGACGGGATCCGGCGCGAGATGGTCGACGCCGTGCGGCGGCTGGAGGAGATCGAGGTGAGCGAGCTCACCAGCCTGCTGGCGCGAGCAAGGAGAACATGATGACTGC
The DNA here is from genome assembly GCA_035544635.1 of Thermoanaerobaculia bacterium. Classification (GTDB taxonomy): domain Bacteria; phylum Acidobacteriota; class Thermoanaerobaculia; order Multivoradales; family Multivoraceae; genus DATAFT01. The sequence continues at coordinate 5,504 of DATKDQ010000283.1, read as the reverse complement.
ACGACGAGCAACGACGGCACGACGCGGCGCGCCCACCGCACGACGCGCGACCGCCGGCGCGAAGACGCGCACCGGCACCGACCGCGACGAGGATCGAGGCTTTCGCTACCTGCGCACCAACGATCGCGGAGCCAAGCCGCGGACCCGCGGCATCACCGAGATCCGCGGACCCTACTACTCGGTGATGGGCACGAGCTACCTCGAGGACGTCCTCACCACCATGGGGGCGTACGTCGACTCCCTGAAGTTCGCAGGCGGCTCGTTCAGCCTGATGCCGCGGAAGGCGGTGCGCGCGATCAACGACCTGTGCCACCGCCACGACGTGCTGGTCTCGACCGGCGGCTTCCTCGAGTACGTCCTCACGCAGGGAAGTGACGCCGTGAGCCGATACATCGACGAATGCAAGGAGCTCGGCTTCGACATCATCGAGATCTCGGCCGGCTTCATCACGCTGCCGACCGACGACTGGCTGCGCCTGATCGAGGCAGTCCAGAAGCGCGGCCTCAGAGCCAAGCCCGAGGTTGGAATCCAGTTCGGGGCCGGCGGCGACACCCCGGCCGAGGAGCTCGCGGCCGAGGGGCAGCAGGATCCGGGCTGGGCGATCGCGCGGGCGAAGCGCTTCCTCGAGGCCGGCGCCTACATGATCATGATGGAGTCGGAGGGGATCACCGAGAACGTTGCGCAGATGCGCACCGAGGTGCCGGCGCGGTTCATCGCCGAGCTCGGCCTCGAGCGGCTCATGTTCGAGGCCGCGGACCCCGCGGTCTTCGCCTGGTACGTCAAGAACTACGGCCCCGAGGTCAACCTCTTCGTCGACCACAGCCAGATCGTCCAGCTCGAGTGCCTGCGCTCGGGGATCTGGGGAACCAAGGACCTGTTCGGCCGGGTGGTCACCTACAAGGGCTGACCTCGCTCCCGCCCCGAGCCGTTCCAGCTCAGCGGCTCCAGCGGGACCAGCCGGGGAGCCTCGGCTCACTTCCCGCCGCTCGACCCCTCGCGGTACTCCCGCTCGAGCAGCCGCGCGCCGCGCAGGATGTTGCCCATGGCGTAGTTGCCCTCGTGGCAGGCGTACTCGAACACCCGCTCGGGGCTCGCCTTCCAGACGTACTCCCCGCTCCAGGACGCGGTCCAGGCGGTGGGGTCGTCGACGGTGAAGCCGTAGAGCAGGTCGCCATTCTCGAGCCGGGTGAAGCGCTCGACCAGGTGGAGGTTCTCGTCGCCGCCGTAGAGGCCGGTCTGGTCGCGGAAGTTGGTGGTGTCGACCACCAGCGTGTCGCCGTCCCACCAGCCGATCGAGTCCCCCAGCCACCTGCGGTGCTCGGCGGGCGCGTGCTCGGAGTCGAGACGCACGATGCGGGCATCGTGCACCATCTCCATCAGGATCGTGACGTGGCTCTCGGTCTGCACGATCTTCTTGAAGTTGTTGTAGAGACCGGGGAGCATCGGCGGGCCGGCGCTGAAGCCGAGCAGGCAGCGCTCGGCCAAGGACAGGCTCTCGGGACCGTCGAACGGGCCGGGGCCCTCGCGGTCGAGCCACGAGGCGGTGCCGTCGTTCTGGTAGGTGAACGAGGCGAAGTTCCTCATCATCTTCTGCATGCCCTGCGCCGTCATCGGGGGTTGGCGGCCGTTCGGCGGGTCGTAGATGATCGAGGTCCGGAACTCGCCGTCGACGTTGAAGGCATCCGACCCGCGATCGATCCAGAACGCGTTGTAGCCGCCGACGTTGCCGGCGCCGAACTCGCTGCGCTGCTGGTCGGGAGCGGCGAACGGCGCCGCGCCTCCCGCCGGGGGAGCATCGCGATCGGGATCGCTCGACTGCGCGGCCAGCTCGAGGGTGCGTCGCTCCTCTTCGGCGATCGCCTCCGCCTCTTCCACGCTCATGTACAGCTTGTCGCCGAACGCCGCTGGACGGTTGAGCGGCGTCAGCGTGCCGCTGTCGTAGGTGCCTGACAGGTCGGGACGGCCCGAGGGGGTACGGGGGATGCCGTCGTCCGCGGCGGGCAGGACGGCCGCGGCGGCGCCGAGAATCACGAACTGAGCAAGGACGAGTGGACTGCGGCGCATGGCGGTGCTCTCCTTCCGGGCCGAGATATGGGCCCAGTGTACCGCTCCCGCGGACTACGCCTGGTCGCGATGACGACCCTCTCGTAGCAGTCGCCAGCGCGCGCGCATCCAGGCCCTGGACCGGTTGCTGGCCGCCAAGTAGGGAGCGCTCGGTCAGCGCAGCGGAGGGCGGCGAGATCCGTTAGGCTGGTCCTCCGCCGCGATGACCGCGACCCTCGACCCCAGGACGCGCACCGCCGAGCTCCTCGAGGCGGCCGGGCGCGGGACCACGCTCTCGCTCTACGCCCGCCTCGCGCCGGAGCGCGTGCTGGTCGACGGCCCGCTGGGCGCCCGCAGCGCCGCCGAGCTCGACGCCAACGCCAACCGCCTGGCGCGCGCGCTCGAGCGGGCCGGGCTCGAGGCCGGCGACGGCTTCGCCGTTTTGGTGGCCAACCGGCCCGAGTTTCTGGAGGCGTGGTGCGCCGCGCAGCGCAGCGGGCTGCGCATGACGCCGATCAACTGGCACCTGCGTCCGGAGGAGGTCGCCTACATCGTCGACGACTGCGAGGCGCGCGCGCTCATCGCCGACGCGCGCTTCGCCGCGGTCGCGCGCGAGCTCGCCGCCGTGCCCAGGCTCGAGCTGTGCGTCGCCGCGGGCGGGCCGGTTCCCGGATTCGAGCCCTGGGAGTCCGTGCTGTCCGGAGAGTCGGCGAGCGAGCTCGGCCACCCGACGTTGGGCAGCACCATGCTCTACACCTCCGGCACCACCGGCCGGCCGAAGGGCGTCTACCGTCGCGATCGCGAGCCGCTGCTGCCGCAGTACGAGGGCACGGTCTCGGACTTCCACCCGCTCGAGGACTGCTCGCTGTGCACCGGTCCGGCCTACCATGCCGCGCCGCTCATGGGCATCGCGCGGTCTCTCGTCTCCGGTGTCCCCGTCGTCCTCATGGACAAGTGGGACGCCGAGGACACGCTGCGCCTCATCGAGCGCCACCGCATCACCCACACCCACATGGTCGCCACCATGTTCCATCGCCTGCTCCGGCTTCCCGCCGAGGCGCGCCGGCGTTACGACCTGTCCAGTCTGCGCGTCGTGATGCACGGCGCCGCGCCCTGCCCCATCCACGTCAAGCGGGCGATGATCGACTGGCTCGGGCCGGTGCTGTGGGAGTACTACGCCGCGACCGAGGGCGCGAACGGGTTTCTCGTCGGCTCCGAGGAGTGGCTGACTAAGCCCGGGACGGTGGGCCGGCCGGGCGCGGAGCTCTCGAACAAGATCCTCGACCAGGAGGGCCACGAGCTGGGTCCGAACCAGACCGGGCTGATCTACATGAAGGCGCCGGAGCGCGGGCGCTTCGTGTACTGGAAGAACCCGGAGAAGACAGCGCGAACCTACCGCGGCGACCACTTCACGCTGGGCGACATGGGCTATTTCGACGAGGACGGCTACCTGTTCCTCACCGGTCGCACCGCGGAGCTGATCATCACGGGCGGCGTCAACGTGTACCCGCACGAGGTGGACAGCGCGCTGCTCGAGCACCCAGCGGTGGGTGACGCCTGCACCGTCGGCGTGCCGAGCGACGAGTGGGGCGAGGATGTGAAGTCGGTGGTCGAGCTGCGCGACGGCCTCGCCCCCTCGCCCGAGCTCGCGGCGGAGCTCCTGGCGTTCGCCCGCGAGCGCCTCGCCCACTTCAAGTGCCCGCGCTCCGTCGATTTCGTCGACACCCTGCCGCGCCTCCCCTCCGGCAAGATCCAGCGCCAGCGCGTGCGCGAGCCGTACTGGAGGGGACGCGAGCGACAGATCTGAGCCCCCGCGAAAGGAGAGACGCCATGCCCCCGTTCAATCTGCGATTCGCGCTCGTCGCCGCGTGCTCGACCCTCGCCGCCGCTGCGGCGCCGCTCGAGGCGGCCGAGATCCTGTACGTCCACAACACCAACAGCGGTCAGATCTCCAAGGTCGCCATCCCGGAGCACGAGGTCGTAGGTGAGATCCCGATCGGCCTCTACATGGACTTCGTCACCGCCTCGCCGGACGGGCGCGTGCTCTACGTCAACCGGATCGAGTCCCTGGGCGAAGGAAGGGCGGCGAACATCGGCGTCTCCGGAGAGCTGATCGCCGTCTCGACGCTCACCGACGAGATCCTGTGGCGCGTGCCGATCGACGGCATGACCCATCACATGACGGTGTCGAAGGACGGCCGGCACGTCTTCGTGCCGCTCTACGACACCTGGTGGGTCGCGGTCGTCGACACCGAGCAGCGGGCGGTGGTGAAGAAGATCTTCTTCGGCCACGGCGGGCACGGCAGCAAGCTCTCCGCGGACGGCAGGCGCCTCTACGTTGGCTCGATGATGAACGACCACATCGGGATCATCGACACCGAGACTCTGGAGATGATCGACCGCATCGGCTTTCCCGACGGGGTGCGCCCGTTCGCTCTGACCCGGGACGAGAGCCGGATGTACGTGCAGCTCTCACGCACCCACGGCTTCGCGGTGGTCGACCCGCGCGAGCGCAGACTGCTGCGAATGGTGCCGATGCCGACGCTGGGCAAGCAGGTCGAGGGCGACGCCTTCTATCCGCACAACGTGAACCACGGCATCGCGCTGACGCCGGACGAGACGCTTCTCTTCGCCAACGGCAGCGCGATCGACGTGGTGTCGGTGTTCTCGCATCCCGAGCTCGAGCACGTGAAGTCGATCCCGGTGGGCCGCGATCCCAACTCGATCGCGTTCAGCAAGGACGGGCGCTTCGCCTACGTCACCAACCGCCGGGAGAACACCCTGTCGATCCTCGACGTCGGGAAGCTCGAGGAGGTGAAGCGGCTCACGCTCGGCGACTTGCCGCAGCGCATGGTGGTCGTCGAGGTGCCCGCGGAGTGAGGTGCGACGAAATCTCCGCCGCCGTCGCGGAGCTTCGCGGCTGAACAGGGGTGGACGCTGGCAACGCGAGACTCCCGAATCCTCGACTACGGCGCCGCCGGTCATGTGAAGGTCGTCGAGGTGTGAGTCTCCTCAGAGGGGGCGGCCGCCGGTGTGCGCGCGAGGCCCGCTACCGCGAGCAGCGCGCGCCGCACCGGCGGCGTGTTGGCGAAGGAAGAAGCGAACCAGCGCCCTAGTTGCTGGTTGGCGCCGAGGACGGCGCTGGCGCTTCGCGCCCCGCACAGATGGGACGCAGTTACTCGGACACACTCCTAGCCCATCTTCATGTCGAAGAAGCACAGCTTGTTGCCGTCGTGGTCGCGGACGTAGCCGCCGTAGAAGATCGGCATCCGCTGGCCGGGCGCGCCCTCGTCGCTGGCGCCGAGCTCCATCGCCTTGGCGTAGAGCTTGTCGACCCCCTCGGGCGAGCCGCCCGGGATCGCCACCATGTTGCCGTTTCCGCGGTGCGGCGGCTGCTGGTCGTAGGGAATGCAGATGGCGAGCATCGGCGATCCCGGTCCCGTCCCGTAGAACTTGATCCG
>DATKDQ010000282.1:0-5661 GCA_035544635.1 Thermoanaerobaculia bacterium | reverse complement strand
GCCGGCCTCATCGCCGACGCGGTGCTCGCCAAGTCGCGGGCGGAGCGCGACAAGCTGTGGGCGATGCGCGACGACGTCGAGCAGCTCGGCCGGTACGCGCCGATCTTCACCTATGACGTGAGCCTGCCGATCCCGGCCATGGCGGGGTACGTCGAGGAGGTGCGCGCCGGCCTCGAACGGACCTGGCGCGATCCGAAGTGCGTCGTCTTCGGCCACCTCGGCGACGGCAACCTGCACGTCGTGGTGGGGGTCGGCGACGGCCACCTCGCCACCCGCCGGCAGGTGGAGGAGATCGTCTACGGTCCGCTGCGCTCGCGCGCCGGCTCGGTGTCGGCCGAGCACGGCATCGGGACCGAGAAGAGCAAGTACCTGTCCTGGAGCCGCACCGAGGCCGAGGTCGCCGTGATGCGCGCGCTCAAGCAGACGCTCGATCCGCGCGGGATCCTCAACCCGGGCAAGGTGCTGGAGATGCCGGCGTCTGTTTCCTCCGCCGGATGACTCTGGCGCCGCGGACGGCGCAGGCCCGCCGCGGAGCCCCCTACGGGCGCCTCCCTCTGAAGTACGCGCTCCACACCTTGCCCTCGATCTCGTCGAGCACTCCCGCGAGAGCGTCGGATGCGAGGCCGTGGCTCTTCAGGTCGTGGTCGATGAGGCCGCGGATCTGAGCGGCCGAGTAGACCAGTCGATGCTCCACCGCGACGTCGGTGAGCCCGGCGCGCTCGAGGCCGGCGAGGTACTCGGCCTCGGGAATCGCCCCGGCGACACACGCCGCGTACGCCGCCGCGCTCTCACGGATCCAAGCCGGCAGCTCCTCGACCACAATGTCGGAGATGCGGAACTGCCCGCCGGGCCGCAGGACGCGCGCGATCTCGGCGAAGACGCGCGGCTTCTCGGGCGAGAGATTGATCACGCAGTTCGAGATGATCCAGTCCACCGTGCCGTCCTCGACCGGCAGGCTCTCGATCAGGCCCTTGCGCACTTCGATGTTCGAGAGCCGGGCGCGCGCCGCGTTGCGGCGTGCCTCCTCGATCATGGCGTCGGTCATGTCGATGCCGATGACCAGGCCCGACGGGCCCACCCGGCGAGCGGCGAGGATGAGATCGAGCCCGGGCCCCGATCCGAGATCGACCACGGTCTGGCCGGGCTTCACCTCGGCGAAAGCGAGCGGATTGCCGCAGCCGAAGGAGGCGACCTGCGGAGCCTCCTTGCGCTCCTCGCCGTAGCCGGCGAGAGTGGAGGCGACGCCTCCGGCGCCCGCGGCCGCGTCGCCGAGGTCGGCCGCGCTCGGTCCACAGCAGGAGGTCGGCGCCGGTGCCGCGTCCTCGGGCGCCGCGCCGCAGCAGGTATCGGCTGCCGTCTCCTCCGCTGCAGTCTCCTCCGCTGCAGTCTCCTCCGCTGCAGTCTCCTCCGCTGCAGTCTCCTCCGCTGCAGTCTCCTCCGCTGCAGTCTCCTCCGCCGCCGGCGCGCAACAGCCGCCCGCGTTGCGCTTCGCGTGCTCCAGCGCCCGGCTGTACGCCGCCGAGACTTCCAGCCGCACCGCCTCACTGTCCTTCATCGGGTTCGCACTGCCCGGATCCACGACACTCATGTTCCTGTCTCCTCGGTTTGGGCACAGCAGACGGCGCGACAGGCGTCGAGCGCGTCGGCGAGCTCTCGCAAAGCTCCCGCGAGGGCATCGCAGTCGAGCTCGTAACGGACCTCCCGCCCCTGCTTGGTCGCCTTGAGCACTCCGGCGTCGCGCAGCATCGAGAGATGCCGGGAAACGCCCGAGAGGTGGACGCCGCAGCAGGTCGACGCCTCGGTGACGGTCAGCGGCCGGCTCGCGGTCGCGAGACGCGCCACCAGGGTGAGGCGGTTGGAGTCGCAGAGGGCTCGGAACAGCTCGGGCCGAAGGTGCTCGGCGAGCGCCGTTCGACGGTCGTCCGGCCGCGTGTGCGGTTCGTTCATGGGCTAGACATTAGCATGTTTGCGGAACTATGCAAGTATTTTCTTCCACCGACCAGGCTTCCTGCGCTCGTCCCACAAGATCCTCACAGTCAACAACTTGTCATCGTTCTCCCGAGCGCGCGGCACGCCGGTCGAGGGTGGATGGGGCACCCGACGGGCGGCGCGGAGGTCGCCGCATGCGAGCGGCCGGTGGCGCTCGGCGGGCGGCGTGACCGGCATTCCTGCGGGTATCATCGCGCCGATGCGCAAGCTGTCGGCCGTCCTCCTCGCCGCACTCGCCGTTCTCGCCCTCGCCGCCGCCGGATCCTGGTGGTACGCCGGCCGCCTTCACGGACCTTCGATCCAGATCCCGAGCCCCGAGAGGTTCATCGGGGTCACGACCCCGCTCGAGGTCGTCGTCGACGCGCCGGGCGGCGAGCTCCGGTCACTGGAGGTGCTGTTCGAGCAGGAGGGCGCGCGAACGCCGCTCTTCTCGCTCGACGATCCCTCCGCCGGGAGCGCCGCGGAGATGTCGCGTGAGGAGCCGAACCGCATTCGCGTGACCCGTGACCTGGGGCGAGAGAGCGTCGACGGGATCCGGTCGGGGCCGGCTCGGATCGTGGTCAGCGCCTCGCGGCCCGTGCTCTTCGGCCTGCGCGCCATCGCCGCCGAGACCACCCGGGACGTCCAGGTGCGTCTGGAGCGACCACGCCTCTCCGTGGTGTCCACCCATCACTACGTGAACCAGGGCGGGGCCGAGTTGGTGGTCTACCGGGTCACACCCGAGGACGTCGAATCAGGTGTCGTGGTCGGCGACGTCGAGTACCCCGGCTTCCCCGCCACCGGAGCGACCGCCGAGGGAGTGGGCATCACGGACCCCGCCGTGCGCGTCGCCTTCTTCGCGCTGCGCCACGACCAGGCGACCGACACGCCGATCCACCTGTTCGCGCGCGACCAGGCCGGCAACTCCGCGCGCGCCGACTTCGATCACCGCATCTTCCCCAAGCGGCCCAAGCAGAGTCGGATCGAGCTCGACGATCCCTTCATCGAGCGGGTCGTGCCCGCGATCCTCGACGGCACCACCGAGGTGAAGCCCCAGGGCTCCACCATCGATCGGTTCCTGGCGATCAACGGCGAGCTGCGGCGCAAGAACAACGCCGCCGTCGCGGCGCTCGCGGAGAAGACTGCGCCCGAGCTCCTCTGGCGCGGCGAGGTGTTCCATCCCTTCACCAACACCGCGGTGCAGTCGGCGTTCGCCGACCACCGCACCTACTACTACCGGGGCCGCGAGGTCGATCGGCAGGTCCACCTCGGGTTCGACCTCGCCTCCTACGCCGGCACTCCGATCGTGGCAGCCGCACGCGGAACCGTGCTCTTCGCGGACGAGCTGGGGATCTACGGCAACTGTGTCGTGCTCGATCACGGGATGGGCGTGCAGTCGCTCTCCGCCCACCTGTCGTCGATCGAGGTCGCCCCCGGGGACATGGTCGACAAGGCTCGACCGATCGGACGCAGCGGGATGACCGGGCTGGCCGGCGGCGACCACCTCCACTTCACCATGCTGGTGAACGGTCAGATGGTGAACCCCATCGAGTGGTGGGACCCCAAGTGGATCGAGGACCGCATCCTGCGCAAGCTGCGCGCGGCGTCGTAGTGGCCCGTAACAGGCCGCGCGCTACTCGAGCTCGCCGCCTTCGCGCAGGAGGTCCGGCTCGTCCGGCGCGCTGGCCCGCTCCGCCGCGATCTGGCGATCGATGACACCTTCCACCGCGGCCTCGGGGCGCAGTACCTCCTCGCGGGGCGACTCGCGTGGACGCCGCGGCCGTTCCGGCTCGGCCTCGACCGGCGCGGGCGTGCCGGGCGCCGCCACCATCCGCACCCGATAGATCGGCTCGGGCAGATCGATCTCGGCGTCGTCGAGCGCCTCCTTCACCCGGCGGATCGCTTCGCTCTGGGTCTCGACGAACGCCGCGTGGCGCTGGTCGATCCAGGCGAAGAACACGATGCGCACGTTGGACTCGCCCATCGCCTCGACCTCGGCGCGAGGGGGCGGGTCGGCGGCCACCCCCGCCATGCTGCGCAGCGCCTCGACGCCGATGCGTTGCGCCCGCACCAGGTCCTCTCCGACCGCGACTCCGGCGTCGACCCGCAGCCGCCGCAGCGGGTTGCGCGTGTAGTTCACGATCACCGCCTTGAACACCTCGGCGTTCGGGATTCGCAGGTGATTGCCGTCGAGGGTCATGAGGATGGTCGCGCGCGAGGTCAGGCGGATCACCTTGCCGGTGCGCTCGCCGATCGTGACCAGATCGTTGGGCGAGAACGGACGCCGCAGTGACAGCAGAATCGAGGCGATGTAGTTCTCCGCCATGTCGCGGAACGCGATGCCGACCGCGAGGCCGACGACTCCGGCCGCTCCCAGCACCGCCCCCACCAGCGTCGTGGCGTTCAGGAGCTCGAGCGCGAGCAGGATCCCGACCAGCACAACGGCCGCGCCCACCACCTGACGCGCGAAGTCGCTCAGGAACCGGTTTCTGAACACGCGATCGTACGGCCTGTCCCACCTCGTCGCGAGGCGCGAGAGCAGGAAGAAGGCGGCCAGTACGAGCAGGGCCACGGCGATCAGCGGTAGATAGGCGATGGTCGCGTCGAGCGCGCCGCGAAGCTGCTCGACGGCGGGGCGGAGCAGTCGTCGCAGGTCGCGCGTGACCTGAATACGGTCGACCACCGCCGCCACCCCGCGCGTCCGTTCCGCGATGTCGACGGCGGTGCGGGCAGCGTCGAGGCTGGTGGCGGTGCCGGTGAGCACGACCACACCGGCCGCGACGTCCGCCGAGATTCCTTCGAGGCCGTCCAGCCGTGCGAACCGCGCCTCGATCGTGGCCTCGATGCGGCGATCGCGCTGCGGATCGAGATCCGCGTCGAGCAGGCGTTCCTCCGCGCGCTGCTGCGGCTCGACCGCCGCCGGCGCTACCAGCGACGCCAGCCCGAGCACCAGAGCGAGCAGGACGAGCCGAGGCGCCCCGGGCACCGGGCCGGCGCGCAGGAACAGGCCCGCGCGAGGGCTTCCCGCCCTCACGACCCCGCGGCCACGGACGCGCCCGGACGTCCGACCCGCTTCGCCCTGGCGAGGAGGTCCTCGAGCTGTCCCCGGATCGCCTTCTTGTCGAACTTGCCGACGCTGGTCTTGGGAATGGTGTCGGTGATGAGGATGTAGTCGGGCAGCATCCAGCGCGTGATCTTTCCCTTGGCGACGCCCTCTCGCTCGAGGTACTCGAGGACCTGCTCCTCGGTCACCTTCACCCCCTGGGCCGGAGTCACGATCGCCATCGGGCGCTGCCCCCACTTCTCGTCGGGCACCCCGACGAAGGTCGCCTCGAGCACGAAGTCGGCGCTGGCGGCGAGGTTCTCGAGCAGCACCGTCGGCACCATCTCGCTGCCGCTGCGGATCATGTCCTTGACGCGGTCGGCGATCGTGATGTGGCCCTCGCCGTCCACGCGCGCGACGTCGCCGGTGTGGAACCAGCCGCCGCGCCACACCTCGGCCGTCCGCTCCGGGTCCTTCCAGTACTCCTCCATGATCCAGGGGCCGCGAATGACGATCTCCCCGATCGTCGCGTCGTCCTGCGGCACCGGGCTCCCCTGCTCGTCGACCACCTCGACCTCGAGCCCGGGCACCGGGAGGCCGGTCTTGACCTGCAGCTTCGCCCTCTCCTCCTCGGGCAGATCGAGCATCGT
>DATKDQ010000281.1:0-3482 GCA_035544635.1 Thermoanaerobaculia bacterium | reverse complement strand
AGGATCATCCAGCCGCCGAAGGCGGAGCCCACCCTGCCGGTCAACCAGGCCTTGACGTCGCCGGCGAAGAGCACGCGCTCGAAGGGCCCGGCGAAGAGCCAGGCCAGGGCCACGCCGGCAGGCACCATCGCAGCCATCAGGACCAGCTTGAAGGGCAGCAGGCGCGCCCGCGCGGCGTCGCCGAGCATCTGCCAGACCATGGCGCCGGCGGCCAGCGCGAACGGGATCGCCGCCAGGCTCAGGAGCAGGTGGGGCACGACGTCCTCGACCGCCGGGGCGATCACCAGCGCCGCCAGGAAGCCGAGGACGACGCTGGGCAGACCGGCCATCAGCTCGATCGTCGGCTTGACCCGCGCCTTGGCCCGCGGCTGCATGAACTCGCTGGTGTAGATCGCGGCCAAGAGCGCCAGCGGCACTCCGAAGAGCATCGAATAGAAGGTCGCCTTGATGGTGCCGAAGACCAGCGGGTAGAGGCCGTACTTGGGCTCGAAGTCGTCGGTGCCGCTCGAGGACTGCCAGACGTGCTCCGGCTGCTCGTAGCCCTCGTACCAAACCGGCCGGAAGACCGAAGCCAGGGTGGTCTCCGGATGAGGCGCGACGACGCGCCAGAGGCCCATCCGCGCTCCCTGAAGCGCGAGCAGGAGATCGTCCTTGGGCGCGATGCTGAGCGCCTCGATCGCGCGCCCGCCGGCGCCGTCGAGCTCGCCGCTCGCCAGGAGCTGGTTGCTGGTGGCGTGGTAGAGCTGCACGCTCCCGTCCGCGAACCCGGCGGCGAGCATCCGGGTGCGCTCCGAGGCCGCCAGCGACGTCACCGCCGATGGCCCGGGCGCCAGCTCGTGGGCGCGCACCAGGACCGCCCCGTCGACGGTGTCGGCGCCTACGGGCTTGACGCGAAACCAGGTGGACACCCGCCCCTGGTCGTCGCCGGCGACGAGCGAGGTCTTGCCGATCTGGAACGCCAGGGCCGTGAGCGTCGCCGCGGGCTCGGGAACGAGGTCCACGGTCTCCGCCAGCACCGGCTGACCGATGTCGCGGGTGTCGTAGCGCTCGAGCCGGCCGTCCCGCCAGGCGAGGTAGACGTTGTCCCCGAGACCGGAGACGAGCAGCCAATGGGGCAGGCCGCGGGCGAGGTCGATCGACGTCTCCCCCCCCGAGAGGCTGGTGGTCACCTCGCCGGTGAGCACGTTGCGCCGGCGGTGGACCTGGGAGATCCGCAGCACGCCGTCGGCGGTGAGGTAGGCGAGCACCGGACCCGCGGCGCGGGCGGTCTGGTCGACCAGGTGCACCGGCACCCCGCCGGGCTCGCCGATCGGCTCCTCGAGGTCGACGACCAGGCGCTGGAGTCGGAACTGCCGCTGGCGCGTCCGCTCGACGACGCCGCCCTCGAAGGGCGCGACGGCACCCTCCTCGAGCTCGCGGAGCTCGGCCGGCAGGCTCCCGGGCTCGACGAACTCGGTCGCGAACGTGATCCGGGCGAGGCGCACCCGGCCGTCCTCGAAGCCGAAGGCGGCCCCGCCGCCGGTGATGCTGAAGGAGGTCGCGACCGGCGCGCCCTCGTCGAACGGGCGCAGCTCCTCGAGCAGCTCGCCGTCCGAGGCGCGATAGACGCGGAGCGCGCCGTCGTCGAAGAAGGTCCACGCCATCGCGCCGTACTCGTCGATGCCGACGCGGGTGGCCTGCGCGCCGAGGTCTGAGGGCGCGGCCTTGTCGAAGGCTCGCTCCCGGGGCATCGACGGCTCGAGAAAGAGCGGCACCACCACCCAGACGAGAAAGAGGCACACCATCGACACCGCCAGGATGGTGCCGATGCCACCGAGGGTGATGAGCCCCCTGGCCACCAGGTCATGGACCCTTACCGTCCGGCTGGTACGGCGGAGCTGACGCGACCGGGTCGGGTGGGGAGCGCGGCTCTCGGTCATCATGGGCTCAGGGACACGGATGGGGGATCAGGGACGCCGCGACCCTCGCCGGGCCGGAGACGGGAAATCCCACGGGCACCGCGCCGACCGTGTGGCGCTCAGGAGGCGGGCTCGATGCCGACCTTCTCGAGCTGCTCGCGCGCGACGGTGGCCGGCACCGGATAGTACCCGTCCTTGATCACGTCGAGCTGTCCCCCTCTCGAGAAGATGTAGCGCACGAACTCGCGGCGCAGCGGATCGAGCTTCGCGTTCGGCCGGTGGTTGACGTAGACGTAGAGGAACCTCGCCAGCGGATACTCGCCGGTGTAGGCGTTCTCGGGCGTCGCCTCGACCATCGCGGACCCCGCACCCGACCCCAGCGGCACCGCGCGCACGTCGGCGGTCTTGTAGCCGATGCCGCTGTAGCCGATCGCGTACTTGTCGCTCGCCACGCCCTGGACCACCGAGGAGCTGCCCGGCTGCTCCTTGACCGCGTCCTTGAAGTCACCGCCGAAGAGGGCGTTCTCCTTGAAGAAGCCGTAGGTGCCCGAGGCCGAATTGCGGCCGTAGAGGCTGATCGGCTTGCTGGCCCACTCGCCGCTCAGCCCGAGATCGCCCCAGGTGCGAAGGTCCTTCGCGAATCCGCCGCGGCGGGTCTTCGAGAAGATCGCGTCGACCTGCTCCAGGGTGAGCCCGCGGATCGGGTTGTCCTTGTGCACGTAGACCGCGAGCATGTCGATGCTGGTAGCGAGACCGGTGGGCTTGTAGCCGTAACGCTTCTCGAAGTCGTCCTCCTCCTGAGCCTTCATCGGCCGGCTCATCGGACCGAACTGCGCGGTGCCCGCGATCAGCGCCGGCGGCGCGGTCGAGGAGCCCTTGCCCTCGATCTCGATCTTCACGTTGGGGTAGCGGGAGAGGAAGCCCTCGGCCCACAGCGTCATCTCGTTGTTCATGGTGTCCGAGCCGATGCTCTTGATGGTCCCGGAGACGCCCTGCACCGGGGTGTACTCGGGCAGTTGGGGGTCCACCTTCACCTGGGCGACCGCGAGCGGGGCGCAGTAGAGGACGGCCGAGGCGAGGGCGAATCGGTAGGTGCGTCTCATCACGAGTCGAGCTCCTTTCGCAGAAGTGGTCCTGCGCCAGAGGTGCCGCAGGACACCGAGGAGAGGCTAGCGGTCGGGGGTGGCGCCGGGGCGGCGAAGCTGTGACGGGGACGTGACGCGGTCGCAGCAGCGCCGGACGCTACCGCCCCGCCCGTTCGCTACCGGGACGGGCTATCGGCGCGGGCCGGGAGTGCATCCGAGTCTTGTGAGTAAGCGTTTCGGAGAACGGTCGCCCGTCGGTCTGCCGGCGGGCGACACGCGCCGTCCGCGGCGCCGAGATCATGCTCGCGGAGCGCGTGGTATGCACCACGCGCGTAGCGAGCGCTAGGTCATCTCCCCTCTGGCTCCGTCGTTCGCTCTCTGCTACCTTAGCGAGAGCTCACTCGCTCCACCTCGATTGCTGAACGTAAGGAGACGGACATGACCGAGCCGGCACTTCGCATCGAAACCCCGACCATGACCATCGACGGGCGGGCCGCTT
>DATKDQ010000280.1:0-7887 GCA_035544635.1 Thermoanaerobaculia bacterium | reverse complement strand
CGCTCCGCGCCTCGCGGCGGCCGGTCTCGAGCGCGGCGACGTACTCGGGGCTCGAAAGCGGGCCCTTCTCCACCGACTGCAGGAAGAGCTCCTGGCCGAACCACGGCATCTCGCGCTCGCGGTTCTCCTCGTTGAAGCGGATGACGTCGGCGAGCGTGCGCACCCGCGTACCCGGTCCGAGGCTGCCCAGGTACGCCTCGAGGTCGTGCTTGAACTCGTGGAGCAGCACGCCGTAGTAACTGGAGCGCAGCCCGTCCCCGAGCGCGAGCTCGATCGGATCGACGATCTCGGCGCCGCCCGCCCGCATCGCGTCGATCGCCTCGCCGAGGACAGAATCGACGTCGGCGTGGAAGCCGAAGAACGAGCGCGCGATGCCCAGCCGCTTGCCGCGCAGGCCGTCCGGGTCGAGAAAGACGGTGTAGTCGGGGTGAACCGGCCCGGAGCGGCCGTGTGTCGCCGGGTCGCGCGGATCGATCGCGGTGAGCGCGGACAGCACCGCCGCCGCGTCGGCGACGGTGCGCGCCATCGGACCGGCGGTGTCCTGGCTGTGCGCGATCGGAATGATCCCGGCGCGGCTCACCAGCCCCACCGTCGGCTTGATCCCGACCAGGCCGTTGGCCGACGCCGGACACACGATCGAGCCGTTGGTCTCGGTGCCGATCGCCGCCGCGCAGAAGCTCGCCGCCGTCGCCGCGCCGGATCCCGAGCTCGACCCGCAAGGGCTGCGCTCGAGCACGTAGGGGTTGCGGCACTGACCGCCGCGGGCGGACCAGCCGCTGGAGGAGCGGGTGGAGCGGAAGTTCGCCCACTCGCTCAGGTTGGTCTTGCCGAGGAGGACCGCCCCGGCGTCGCGCAGCGCGCGTGCCACCGCCGCGTCCTGGAGTGGCACCGAGCCCTCGAGCGCGAGCGAGCCGGCGGTGGTGGTGGTCGAGTCGGCGGTGTCGATGTTGTCCTTGAGCAGGATCGGGACGCCGTGGAGCGGGCCGCGAACCTTGCCCGCGCGGCGCTCGTGGTCGAGCCCCCGGGCGATCGCGGGCGCGTCGGGATTGATCTCGAGCACGGTCCGAACCAGCGGATCGAGCGCCGCGATGCGCTCGAGGTAGAGCTCGGTCGCGCGCTCGGACGTGAGCTCGCCCGACTCCATCCGCCGCCCGAGCTCGGCGATCGGGACCTCGAGCAGCTCGAAATCTCCGACCCCGGGCGCGGCGCCGCGCTGGACCGCCTCCCTCGGCGAGCCCACCGCCCCCGCTTCACCGCCGACTCCGCCGGCGGTCACCATCGCGGCGCCGCCGATCGCGCCGAGGCGAAGGAAGGTGCGCCGATCCGTCGCGGCCTCGTCCGGGAGGGCACGCGGGTCGTCGACTCGATCTCCGGGGCGGCGTGGTCTGGCCATGCTCGTGCTCCTCTGCACATGCCGGCGGTGAGGTCGCGTCCGTCGCTTCCGAGGCGGCGGCGCTATCGACCGCGACCGCCGGCGACGATCTTCGCCCACGAGTCCTTGAGCGTCACCGTGCGGTTCCATACGCCGTGGCTCGGCGTCGAGTCGGAATCGGCGCAGAAGTAGCCCAGCCGCTCGAACTGGTAGCGGTCGCCGGGCTGAGCGCCGGCGAGGCTCGGCTCGAGCCGGGCTCCCTCGAGGACCTCGAGCGAGTCGGGGTTGAGGTGCGCCATGAAGTCGTCGCCCTGGTCGGGATCCTCGACGGTGAACAGGCGATCGTAGAGCCGCACCGAGGCAGCGGCGGCGTGCGCCGCCGAGACCCAGTGGAGCGTGGCCTTCACCTTGCGCCCATCGGGCGCCGCGCCCCCGCGCGTCGACGGGTCGTAGGTGCAGCGCAGCTCGACGATCTCGCCGTGCTCGTCCTTCACCACCTCGCGGCAGGTGATGAAGTAGGCGTAGCGCAGCCGCACCTCCCGCCCGGGGGCGAGCCGGAAGAACTGCCGGGGCGGATCCTCCATGAAGTCGTCACGCTCGAGGTAGAGAACGCGCGAGAACGGGACCCTGCGCGTGCCGGCCGCCGGGTCTTCGGGGTTGTTCACCGCGTCGAGCTCCTCGACCTGGCCCTCGGGGTAGTTCTCGATCACGGCGCGCAGCGGCCGGAGCACCGCCATCCGTCGCGGCGCCCACCGATTGAGGTCCTCGCGCACGCTCGCCTCGAGCAGGGCGACGTCGGTCATCGACTGATTCTTGGTGAGGCCCACCCGATCGCAGAAGTCGCGGATCGCCTCCGGCGTGAACCCGCGGCGGCGCAGCCCGGAGAGGGTCGGCATGCGCGGATCGTCCCAACCCGAGACCAGCCCCTCCTCGACCAGGCGCAGGAGCTTGCGCTTCGAGAGCAGCGTGTGGGTCAGGGCGAGCCGCGCGAACTCGATCTGGCGCGGCCGGCTCGGCGCGTCGGTCGAGTCGAGGATCCACTCGTAGAGCGGGCGGTGGTCCTCGAACTCGAGCGAGCACAGCGAGTGCGTGATGTGCTCGAAGGCGTCGGACAGCGTGTGCGCCCAGTCGTACATGGGGTACACGCACCAGGCGTCGCCGGTGCGATGGTGGGTGGCCTTGCGGATGCGGTAGAGCGTGGGGTCGCGCAGGTTCATGTTCCCCGACGCCATGTCGATCTTCGCGCGCAGGACGTGCTGGCCCTCGGCGAACTCGCCGGCGCGCATGCGCGCGAACAGGTCGAGGCTCTCGGCGATCGGCCGGTCGCGGTAGGGACTGGGGCGGCCGGGCTCGGTCCAGGGCCCGCGGTAGCGGCGGATCTCGTCGGCCGAGAGCGAGTCGACGTACGCCTTGCCCTGCTCGATCAGGCGCACCGCGTACTGGTAGAGCCGCTCGAAGTAGTCCGAGGCGTAGAGCTCGCGCTCACCCCAGTCGAAGCCGAGCCAGCGCACGTCGTGCTTGATCGCCTCGACGTACTCCACGTCCTCCTTCAGCGGATTGGTGTCGTCGAAGCGGAGGTTGCAGGCGCCGCCGAGCTCTTCGGCGACCCCGAAGTTGAGGCACAGCGCCTTGGCGTGGCCGATGTGGAGGTAGCCGTTCGGCTCGGGCGGGAAGCGGGTCCGCACCGTCGAGTGCTTCCCGGTCTCGAGGTCGTGGCGGAGGATGGCGCGGATGAAGTCGACCGGAGGCGCCGTCTCCTCGGCCACGGTGACGGTTCTGTCCCGGCGTCGGTCGTCGCTCATCTCTCTCGATCGTCTCCGCGGCGCGGCGTCACCGGCCCCGCCGGCCGGGGCCGGAAGTATAGAAGGCGGGCGCCGCGGGCGTCATCCCGGGGCCGGCGGCTCGCGAGAGAAATATAGTAGCCGCTGCGGCGGGGAGGGGTGACAGGAAGGAGGGTATCGTGAGTATCCAGGAAGGCAAGCCGGCGCCCCCGTTCACGCTCGAGGACGGCGAGGGCAAGGCGGTGTCTCTGTCCGACTTTCGAGGCAGGGACGTCGTCCTCTACTTCTATCCGCGCGACGAGACGCCGGGCTGCACCAAGGAAGCCTGCGCCTTCCGTGACCTCTGGGGCGAGATCCGCGCGCTGGGCGCCGAGCTGGTCGGCGTCTCTCCGGATGGCGCCGAATCGCACCGCCGCTTCGCCGCGAACCACGGGCTGCCCTTTCGCCTGCTGTCCGACCCCGATCGCGGAATGATGACCGCCTACGGAGCGTTCGGCGAGAAGACCATGTACGGCAGGAAGGTCAAGGGCGTGATCCGCTCCACGGTGTGGATCGGGCCCGACGGCACGATCAAGAAGCGCTGGGCGAAGGTGGCGAGCGCGGCGGAGCACCCGGCCCAGGTGCTGGAAGCCCTGCGCGCGGGCTGACGTTCCGGCCACACGAGCCCCAGCCCTGCCGACACGACACCAATGGCACGGCGGCTGCATTCCATCGAGATGCGCCGACAGGTTCGTGGCGGTCGGCGCCGGCCCTGACCCAAGATGTTGGGGTAAGGTTTGCGGCATATACAAATTGTTGTAACATGCCGTTGCCCGTTCGTGACATGTCGGCGAGACCACCGTCCCTCGCTCTGCTCGCCCTCGAAGGTCGAGCCATCGCCGAGCTGGGAGCGTTCTTTCAGGCGCTGCCGCTCCTTCACTCCTCGCCGCGAGGCGACGGGCACCCGATCCTGGTCCTCCCCGGCTTCTCCGCGTCCGACGTCTCGACGGCGCCGCTGCGCGCCTTCCTGCGGCGGCAGGGCTACGCCGCGGTCGGTTGGGGTCAGGGCCGCAACCGCGGCCCGCGCCCGGGCGTCGAGCTCGGCATGGTGCGCCGGCTCGAGCACCTCTACTGGTCGACCGGCCGGCAGGTAAGCGTCGTGGGCTGGAGCCTGGGCGGCATCTATGCCCGCGAGCTCGCCCGCCAGCGCCCGGAGATGACCCGCCTGGTGGTCACGCTCGGCAGCCCCTTCGCATCGGCGCGATCGACCAACGTGGATCGGCTCTTCGAGGCGGTCTCGGGGATGAGCATCGACGATCTGGACGCCGAGCTGGTGCGCCGCATGCGTGAGCCTCCGCCGGTGCCCTCGACCGCGATCTATTCGACCAGCGACGGCATCGCCCACTGGGAGGCCTGCGTCGACGCCCGCGAGGACGCGCAGACCGAGAACGTGCGGGTCCCGGGCAGCCATTGCGGTCTCGGGCACAACCCGCTCGCGGTGTACGTGATCGCCGATCGGCTGGGCCAGAAGGAAGGGCGCTGGCGCCGTTTCGAGCGCGCCGGCTGGCGCAGCCTGATCTTCCCCCCTCCCGCCGCACGCAACGGACACTCCAAACCGACCGCGACGCGGCTCCGCCCGGCCTGACCCGCTCCGGGACGGCAGAACCTCGACGGGAGCGCACCCGATGAGGGAGTTGATCTATCACCGCCATCTCCTGCCCGCGATCCACCACTTCGCGTCGCGCACGCTGGTGGTCGACGGCGAGTACCGCGCGACGTTTCGCCAGCACGGCGCGCGCGTCCTGCGCTGCGCCGGCGCGCTGCGGCAACTCGGTCTCGGCAAGGGCGATCGGTTCGCGGTGATGGCCGCGAACTGTCACGAATACCTGGAGCTCTACCACGCGGCGTATCTCGGCGCGGGCATCATCAACCCGCTCAACCTGCGCCTCGCGGGCAGGGAGCTCGACTACATCGTGCGCGATTCGGGCACCGAGGTGGCGTTCGTCGATCGCCACTTCGCCGCGGCTTTCGATCAGGCGATGCGCGCCGCCGCAGGCCGAAGCCCGATCCGCCGCACCGTCCTGATCGGCGGCGGCGACGTCCCGCACGATGTTCGCTACGAGGACCTCCTCGCCGGGAGCGCCCCCGAGGTCCCCGACGAGCCCGAGGAGGACGATGCGGTCGTCCTCATGTACACCGGCGGCACCACCGGCATCCCCAAGGGCGTGCTGGTGAGCCAGCGCGCCGAGATGCTCAACTGGTACCACCTGGCGATGGTGTTCCCGATCGGCGAGGAGCAGGTGTTCCTCATGCCCACGCCGATCTTCCACGCCGCCTCGATGATCCCCATCCTCGCGCTCCCGGCGCTCGGCGGGACGATCGTGCTGGCGCCGCGCTTCGACCCGGCGGAGACGCTCGACCTGATCGAGCGGCACGGCGTGACCCGGGTGTCCCTGGTTCCCACCATGCTCGGCATGATCCTCAACCACCCCGAGTTCGAGCCGCAGCGCCTGCGCTCGCTCGACTCGCTGGTCTACGGAGCGTCGCCGATGCCCGAGGCGCTGCTGGCGCGGCTGATGGAGCTCTACCCGAACCTCGAGCTGGGGCAGGGCTACGGCATGACCGAGAGCTCCTCGATCCTCACGCTCCTGACTCCGGCCGATCACCGCCGCGGCGGCAAGCTGCTGCGCTCGGTCGGACGCGCGTTGCCGGGGATCGTGCTGTCGATCCAGGACGAGAACGGGCACCTGCTCCCCATCGGGGAGACCGGCGAGGTGTGCGCGCGCGGCGGCAACTACATGATCGGGTACTGGAACCAGCCGGACGCGACCAGCGAGGCGTTCCGCGGCGGCTGGTACCACAGCGGCGATGCCGGCTACCTCGACCACGAGGGCTACCTCTACCTGGTCGATCGCGTGAAGGACATGATCGTGACCGGCGGCGAGAACGTGTACTCGATCGAGGTCGAGAACGCGATCTCGACGCACCCCGCGGTGGCGCAGGTGGCGGTGATCGGGATCCCGCACCAGGTGTGGGGCGAGGCGGTCCACGCCGTAGTGGTGCTGCGCGAGGGTGCCGCCGCCACGGCGGAGGAGATCATCGCGCACGCGCGCGCGTCGATCGCCGGCTACAAGGTGCCGAAGTCGGTCGAGCTCCGCGACCAGCCGCTGCCGCTGTCGGGCGCGATGAAGGTGCTCAAGCGCGAGCTGCGCGAGCCCTACTGGCGAGGCCACACCCGCCGCATCGGTTGACCGCGCGATCGGGCCGCGCTTACTACCCGCTCGCGGTCCAGGCGACGATGCGCTCGGGCACGAGGCGGATCGCCTCGGGGCCCGCCTCGACCTCGAGGTACTGCGGGTACTTCGCGCGCAGGCGCGCCAGCGCGGGCGCCGCCGCCTCGCCCCGGACCAGCTCGGCGCGCCCGTGCGCCAGCACCCAGCGCAGCTCGCGCCAGTCCTCCTCGTAGTGATCGACCAGGAGGCTCGCTCGCGGGTTCTCCGCGAGGTTGCGCACGCGGCGCAGCGCGCGGGTGGTCTTGGGCTTGGCGTCGATCGGCGTCCACAGCTCGCCGCCGGCGAGGACGTAGCACACCGGCACCAGGTGCGGCGCGCCGGCGGCGCTCGCCGTCGCCAGGCGCGCCACCCGCCCCTCGCGCAGCGCCTGCCACGCCCAGGCGGGCGCCTCGACGCTCCCCACCCGGACCGCGACGGCGCCCGCGAGAGGTCGACTCACGTCGATGGCACCAGCTCGGTGTAGCGGTCGAGCAGCGGCAGCAGGTTGTCGCGTCCGGCGGAGGGCAGCCGCAGGAGCACGCGCTCGACCCCCGCCGCCTGGTAGGCGTCGAGCGTCTGCCGGTCGGGCCGCGCGCCGAACACGCTGACGCTGATCGTCGACATCGGCCGCCCCTTCTCCTCGGCGCGCCGCTCCAGATCGGCGATCCCTTCGAGCACGCTCTGCTGGTCGACGCCGATCGGCAGCCAGCCGTCGCAGAAGTCGACCACGCGTTGGCGCGTCTGCGGCGTGGCGCCGCCGAGGAGGACCGGCGGGTGCGGCTTCTGCGTCGGCTTGGGCCACGACCAGATCGGGTCGAAGTCGACGTACTTGCCGTGGTGCTCGGCCTCGTCCTTGGTCCAGATCTGCTTCATCGCCAGCACCTGCTCGCGCAGCTTTCCGAAGCGCGTCTCGAAGTCGGTGCCGTGGTTCTCCATCTCCTCGCGGTTCCAGCCCGCTCCGATGCCGAACAGGAAGCGCCCGCCCGAGAGATCGTCGAGGCTCGCCACCTCCTTCGCCGTGGTGATGGTGTCGCGCTCGATGACCAGACAGATCCCGGTGCCGACCCTGAGCTTCCTGGTGGCCGCCGCCGCGGCCATCAGCGACACGAACGGATCGTAGGTGTGCCAGTACTCCTCCGGCAGCGGCCCCCCGCCCGGCCACGGCGTCCTGCGGCTGACCGGGATGTGCGTGTGCTCGGGTACGAACAACGACTCGAAGCCGCGCGCCTCGACCTCGCGCGCCAGCTCATCGATGCGGATCGCGTAGTCGGTCGCGAACATGAAGACACCGAGATGCATCACCCTTCCCTCCCTCTCGTCGCGGAGCGCCGAATTCAGGACGTCGAAACCAATGGAGCTTATCCGACTGGCTCGCGAGCGCTGGGTCGGGATGCCGCCTCCTCGGGATGGCGGTCGGGAGGCGCCGGCCGCTAGGATGCGCCTGCCGCACGCCGAGCTTCGGGCGACCGCGTCGTGAACACGC
>DATKDQ010000279.1:0-6506 GCA_035544635.1 Thermoanaerobaculia bacterium | reverse complement strand
CTGGCTCCGTCGTTCGCTCTCTGCTACCTTAGCGAGAGCTCACTCGCTCCACCTCGATTGCTGAACGTAAGGAGACGGACATGACCGAGCCGGCACTTCGCATCGAAACCCCGACCATGACCATCGACGGGCGGGCCGCTTCGATCGCCGGCACGTTCGGAGTCGTGAACCCCTCGACCGGCGAGGTCTTCAGCGAGGCGCCGGAGTGCACGCGCCAGCAGCTCGACGACGCGATGTCGTCGGCCCTCGGGGCGTACCGCTCCTGGAGCCGCGACGAAGCGCTGCGACGCGACGCGCTCCAGCGCTGCGCCGAGGCGTTCAAGGCGAACGCCGAGCTGATCGCGCCGATCCTCACCTGCGAGCAGGGCAAGCCGCTGGCGCAGGCGATGGCCGAGATTTACGGCGCCGCCGCCTGGTTCGAGTACACCGCGGGCCTCGAGATCCCGGTCGAGGTGCTTCAGGACACCGACACCAGCCGCATCGAGGTGCGCCGCCGTCCGCTCGGCGTGGTGGCGGCGATCACACCCTGGAACTACCCGCTCATCCTCGCGGTGTGGAAGATCGCGCCGGCGCTCCTGGCCGGCAATACGGTGGTGATCAAGCCTTCGCCCTACACGCCGCTCTCGACGCTCAAGGCGGGCGAGGTGCTGCGCGACGTGCTGCCGCCCGGCGTCGTCAACGTGGTCGCCGGCGGCGACGACCTCGGCGCCTGGATGACGAGCCACCCGGTACCGCGCAAGATCTCCTTCACCGGGTCGGTCGCGACCGGCAAGAAGGTGGCCCAGGCGGCGGCGCCCGACCTGAAGCGGCTCACCCTCGAGCTCGGCGGCAACGATGCCGCGATCGTGATGCCGGGGACCGAGATCGACCGGGTGGCGAAGGACCTGTTCTGGGGCGCTTTCGCGAACTCGGGCCAGGTCTGCAGCGCGATCAAGCGGCTCTACGTCCACGAGCAGCAGGCGCCGCAGATGATCGACGCGCTCAAGAAGCTGGCGCAGTCGGTGAAGATGGGCGACGGATTCGACGAGGGCGTCGAGCTCGGCCCGATCAACAACCGCCCGCAGCTCGAGCGCGTGATCGAGCTGGTCGAGGACGCGCGGGACGCGGGTGCCGTGGTCCACGCCGGCGGTCATCCCCGCGACGGAGGTGGCTACTTCTTCGAGCCCACCATCCTGTCGGGTGTCGCCGAGGGCGTGCGCATCGTCGACGAGGAGCAGTTCGGTCCGGCGCTCCCGGTGCTCACCTACTCCGATCTCGACGAGGCGGTCGGGCGCGCGAACGCGACCACCTTCGGGCTCTCGGGCTCGGTGTGGTCCTCGGACCCGGACGCCGCGGCCGAGCTCGCGGGCCGGCTCGAGTGCGGCACCGCCTGGGTCAACCAGCACCTCGCGATCACGCCGTTCACGCCGTTCGGCGGCGCGAAGTGGTCGGGCCTCGGCGTCGAGAACGGCCCGTGGGGCCTCCTCGGCTTCACCGAGATCCAGACCGTGAACGTCAAGAGGGGCTAGCTCCGGAAATGCTGGGTAGCATTTCCTCCGCTAGCATGACTTTGGCGCCGCGGACGGCGCTGGCGCTTCGCGCCCCGCACAGATGGGACGCAGTTACCCGGACTGCCGTTGGCCAAGGATCGCTCCCTCGCGCGTGCCTGCGCGATCGCTCTCGCCGGCTGGCTCGCAGCCTGCGCGCCGCGGGGCGGTGAGCCTTCCTCGCCCCCGGTCGCGGGCAGGCTCGAGACGCCGCCCTCGATCGTTCTGATCACGATCGACACGCTGCGCGCCGACCACCTGCGCTCGTACGGCTATCACCGCGAGACCTCGCCGCACCTCGATGCGCTGGCCGCCGAAGGGGTCCTCTTCGAGCAGGCGTTCGCGCCGATCGCCACCACGCTGCCGTCGCACGTATCGCTCTTCTCCGGGGTCTATCCGCACCAGCACGGGATTACCGAGAACCGCTTCCGCCGCAACCCGTTCGGTGAGGGCGGTGCGTCCGGGCTGCGTTCCGCGGTAGAGCTCCTGCGCGACGACGGCTACCGTACCGCGGCGTTCGTCAGCGCCGCCCCCGTCAAGCGGGTGACCGGCCTCGGCGCGGGGTTCGACGTGTTCGAGGAGCCCCGCGGCTACGAGACCAAGGGCGCCTCGACGACGGACCGGGCGATCGCATGGGTCGAGCGGGACGGCCGCGAGCCGTTCCTGCTCTGGGTGCACCTCTGGCACCCGCACGAGCCGAACCGTCCGCCGCCGCCATGGGACGCGAAGTTCCCCGACGACGAGGGGCTCGAGCGGGTGATCGAGGAGCGCGAGATCGATCCCGAACGCCTCGCGCGCGACTTCGCGCCGCCGGCGCTCCGTCGCTTCCTGGCGCCGGGATCGGGGCGCCGTGACGACGCGGCTCCCACCGTCGATCGCGAAGCGGTGCGCGACATGCTCAACCGCTACGACGGCGACGTCGCGGCCGCCGACCGGGAGGTCGGTCGCATGCTCGAGGCGCTGCGCGCGCGGGACCAGCTCGATCGGTCGATCGTCGTGGTCACAGCCGATCACGGCCAGTCGCTCGGCCAGCACGACTGGTTGCCGCACGGCAGGATCACGAACGACAACCTGCGGGTGCCGCTGATCGTGCGCTTCCCTCCGGGCGTGGTGGAGCCGCCGCTGCGGGTGTCGCGCGTGGTGTCGCTGGTCGACGTGCTGCCCACCATCCTCGCCCGCTTCGAGAGCGAGGCGAGCCGGCGGTTCCTGGCGCAGGCCGAAGGGCAGGATGTGCTGGAGGGCGCGCCGCTGCGGGGTTGGGCGCTGGCGCAGCGCACGTCACGGCGTCGCGCCGGCTGGGAGGCCGGCGACGAGTACGCGCTGGTCACCGATCGCTTCAAGCTGGTGCGGCGCGCCAGCGGCCGCGACGAGCTCTACGACCTCGTCGCCGATCCCGGGGAGCGGGTCGACGTGAGCGCGGAGCACGCGGAGGCGAAGGCGGGTCTCCGGCGCACTCTCGGTGAGGTGCTACGCCGC
This sequence comes from Thermoanaerobaculia bacterium, assembly GCA_035544635.1. Classification (GTDB taxonomy): domain Bacteria; phylum Acidobacteriota; class Thermoanaerobaculia; order Multivoradales; family Multivoraceae; genus DATAFT01. The sequence continues at coordinate 3,504 of DATKDQ010000279.1, read as the reverse complement.
CGGATCTCGGCGCCGGGCATCGAGGCCGGCGACGAGGACGCGACGCCCTCCGCCGAGCACATCGAGGCCCTGCGCAGCCTGGGTTATGTCGATGATTAGGAGGGGCCGATCACTCGGACGAGCTGCAGCGGTGAGCGATCAATCGAGCAGGATCGCCGCCGCCACCACCGTCGTCCACTTGCCTTCCTTGTGGCCGGTCGCGGTCTGCGTGATCTCGGTGGTGCGGACGATCTGCCCGGAGATGCGCCAGATCTCGCGCTGCTCGTCCCATGCGCGGTCGGGGTCGAAGGGGAGGCCGAGCGAGGTGGCGAGCATCGAGGCGGCGAGGTCCTCGGCGTAGTCGCCGGCCTTGCGCGCGGTCTCGCCGTAGGAGTGGTGCTCCGACAGGTAGCCGTAGACGCTACGGTCGCGCGGCGTGGCGAGGCCGACCGACGCGGCGATCAGGCGGTTCGGCTCGTTGGTGGCGGCCTCGGCGACCACTGAGTGGACGACCGCGCCGGCCTGGAGCAGCTTCGCGCCCTTGACGCGGGAGATCATGGTGCAGTGCGGGGGGAAGATGCTCGACACCCGGACCAGATTCAGCGCCGCGATGCCGGCGTCGCGCAGGGCCATCTCGAAGCTCGCGAGCTTCTCGCGGTGGGTGCCTCGACCCTTGGTGAGGAACATCCGCTTGGGGACCCACATGGCGTTCTTCCTCCTCATGACACGGCTCGGGCGCTGTCGCCGGACCGCGAAACCGCCCGGGGCGTTTTAGCAGTGTCCGGCCACCTCCTGCAAGCGCCGGCAGCACGGGTAGCTTCCCCTGCCGCGCGTAGAGGAGCGGCTTGCCCGATCCCGTGCGCGGGCAGCACTACCCCACGAATCGGCGCTCACCCTTCCAGTAGGGCTGGCGGAGCTCGGTTTTCAGGATCTTGCCCGACGGGTTGCGCGGGACCCGCTCGATCCAGTCGACGGAGGTGGGGCACTTGTAGTGCGCGAGCCGCTCCCGGCAGTAGGCGATCAGATCCTGCGCGTCGAGGTCGGCACCGGTCGCCGGCACGACCAGCGCCTTCACGGTCTCGCCCCAACGCTCACTCGGGACGCCGATGACGGCGCAGTCAGCGACCGCCGGATGGCTCATCAGGACGTTCTCGACCTCGGCCGGGTAGATGTTCTCCCCGCCCGAGATGATCATGTCCTTGACCCGGTCGTGGATGTAGAGGTACCCGTCCTCGAGGTATCCGGCGTCGCCGGTGCGCAGCCAGCCCCCCTCGAGGTAGGCCTGCGCGCTCGCCTCGGGCATCTTCCAGTAGCCCTTCATGTTCTGGACCGACCGGACCAGGATCTCGCCGACCTGTCCGTCGGGCAGGTCCGCCAGGGTCTCGGGGTCGACCACGCGCAGCTCGACGTCACCCCAGGGCTGGCCGGCCGAGCGCAGGAGCTTCGCTCGCGGGCCGTCGGGGTCGTGGTCCTCGGGGCGCAGGATGGTGACGCCGCCGGTGGTCTCGGTCAGGCCGTAGGCCTGCATGAAGCCGCAGCCCATGGTCCGCATGGCGCGCACCAGGACCGCCTCGGTGATCGGTGAGGCGCCGTAGACCATGGTGCGCAGCGAGGAGAAGTCGGTGGTCTCGACTCCCGGCGTCTGCAGCACGATCTGGAGCGCCGCCGGCACCAGGAGTCCGATCGTGATGCGGTAGCGCGCGATCACCCGCAGGATCTCGGCGGGGTCGACCTCGCGCAGCAGGATCGAGTGCGCTCCGTTGTAGAGCGCGACCACCCCCCAGCCGCTGCCTGCGATGTGGAAGAGCGGCATCGCCACCAGGTTGACGCTGGCGGCGTCGAACCCCCACTCCCGCGAGCCGGCCGGGAGCATCGAGAAGAAGTTGCGGTTGGTGAGCTCGACGCCCTTGGGCAGCCCGGTGGTGCCGGAGGTGTAGAGCTGGTAGCAGGTGTCGTCGGGTGCGGGATCGGCGCCGGGATCGCTCGGCGGAAAACCGGCCATCCACGACGCCAACGGCGCCGCTCCGGACGGCAGCTCGCCAGCGCCGAGCACGACCACCTGTCGCACCGTGGGAAGGCGCATCTCGGTGAGGTGCGGGAGGAACTCATGCCCGACCAGGAGCACCTTCGCCTCGGCATGCTCGAGGATGTACTCCATCTCGGCGGGGGTGAGCCGCCAGTTCACCGCGACCGTCACCGCGTTCACCTTGCCCGCCCCGAGCAGGAACGTGAAGTACTCGGGCGCGTTCTTGTCGAGGAACGCGACTCTGTCCTGCGGCTCGACGCCGGCGGCGCGGAGCCCCTGCGCGATGCGGCTCGAGTCGGCGTCGAGCCGCGCGTAGGTCCAGGTCTCGTCTCGGAACGTCAGCGCCGGCTGGTCGCCGCGCTCCCGCGCGTGGGTTCGTGCCAGATCGGCCAGGTTCGAGATCGCCACGTCGAGGTCTCGCGAGCTTCGACCTACTGGGCCGCCGCCATCCTGCGCTTGCCCTTCAAGTGCAGGTCGAACCACTCGAGCGCGAGGTCGGTCGACTCCTCGAACCCCTCGCGATAGATGCCGTAGTGCGTGATTCCCGGCATCACGACCTGGCGTACCGGAGCGTTGCCGTGGGTGCGCAGGATCTCGAAGACGCGGCCACCGTGATCGCGGCGGTCGAACAGCTCCTCGTTCTCGGCGTCGATGAGGAGGGTCGGCACCTTCACCCGGTGGGCGACCGCGACCGCGTCGTAGCGGATCATGTGGGCGAAGTTCGGCGTGCCGCGCAGCTCTCCGGTCCGGTCGATCGCCTGCGGGATCGGCTCCATGTCACCGCGCGCGATGTCGGTCTGGCGCTTCTCGGCCACCGCCGCCATCTCGGGCCACGCCACGCCCATGCCGCCGACCTGGCTCACCACGGCCTTGGGGCGATCGTCGTGCGCCGCGCTCCAGATCACCATGCCGCCGCCGTAGCTGGTGCCCCAGATCCCGATCCTGCCGGGATGGACGTGCGGCTCGCCGACCAGGAAGTCGAGCGCGTGCTGGAAGTCGGATGCCCAGGCCAACGGGTCCACCACCTCGCGAACGAAGCGGACCTTCACCGTCGCCTCGTTCGACTCGCCGAGCTGAGGCATGCCGTCGACGAGGATCATCGGCCCCTCACTCTTGCCCCAGGTGCGATAGCTGAAGCCGAGCGCGACGTAACCGGCGGCCGCGAACTTCGCGGCGGTGCGCCGCGACGAGGTCTTGGTGCCGCCCCAGCCGTGGGAGAGGAGAATGCCGGGGAGCTTCTCGCCGTCGGCGAGGCCCTTCGGCGAGAAGACGTCGCCGTCGAGACGATAGCCGTCGCTCCAGATCACCACCTCCCGCATCTCGACGTTCGGCGGCGGCTCGAAGACCCGCTGCTGCTGCGTGGTGGTCGGGGCCGGTGCCTGGGACTGGCGTAGCTGCTGCCGCTCTTGGGCGTCGAGCGCGAGCGCGCCGTAGAGCGTGGCTGCGAGCGCGGCGAAGAGCGGGACCCGGGCGCGGCGGAGCGGTGAGCGCATCGAGAG
>DATKDQ010000278.1:0-5293 GCA_035544635.1 Thermoanaerobaculia bacterium | reverse complement strand
CGGGCTCTCCTCGAGGTCGAGCCCGGAGAAGTCGGTGTCGGCCCGCCGCCCCACGACGAGCAGGCGCGCTCCGGGATGGAAGCGGCCCGCGCTGCCCTCGACCAGGAGCGTCCCCTCGTGCTCGGGACGGCGCAGCAGGCTCCTGCCGGCCGCGAAGATCGGGGAGAACGCGTTGCCGCTCACCAGGATCTCGCCGTCGAGGTAGGTGTAGTGCGCGACGACGCGCAGCGGCGGCGCCGGCTTCGCCTCGAGCGAGAGCTCGAGCCCGCGCCCGCGACTCCGGCCGAGATTGACGAAGCTCCCCTCGAAGGTCTCGAAGTCGAGCAGCTCGAACGCGACCTGGTTCTCGTACTCGTGCAGGAAGAGCGCGCCCTCGAGCCGCACCGATCCCTCGCCGAGCGTCTGCGCGACGCCGAGCTCGTAGGTCCGACTCTCCTCGGGCTCGAGGTCGGGGTTGCCGCGCGCGAAGAACGACACGCCGTACGACTCCGGGAAGCTGGGCTCCTTGATACCCGCGCCGGCGCTCGCCCTCACCACGCGGTCGCCGCGAGCGCTCTCCCATGCCAACGCCAGACGAGGCACGAACCGGGTGCCGAACGACTCGTTCTGCTCGAGCCGCCCGCCCGCGGTCACGAACACCCGATCGCCGGCGAGCACCCGATCCTGGACGTAGACGCCCCAGTTCTCACGCTCGGGCTCGAGCAGATCGAAGCGCCGGTCTCCCAGCTTGCCGGTCTCGCGCTCGAAGTCGATACCCGCGGTCACGATGTGCCGCTCGCCCGCGCGCAGCTCGCTGCGGTATCCCGTCGAGAGCCGCTGGGTGTCGTTCAAGAAGCCTTCGGCGTTCGGGAAGTCGAAGAACGTGAAGGGAGAGACGACGTCGCCCAGCCGCGGCACGTAGGGACCGGAATCGAGCGGGTTGACCGAGAGCTGGTCGCTCGACGCCCAGCCCAGGTACAGCTCGTGCTCGACCTCTCCGCGCACCAGGCTGCCGGTGACACCGGCCGCGACATCCTTGCGATCGAAGTAGGCGTCGAGATCGGGACGGCCGAAGCGCACCGGCCCCGGCGTGCCGACCCGGCTGTCGCTCGAGCGCAGCATCAGGCGCAGCGAGGTCGCGGCGGACGGCGCGACTCCGGCCGTGAGCGCGCCCGTCTCGCTGTCGAAGGCGTTGTTCGGCGTCTCGTTGGCGGTCTCGAGGCTCTGCAGCGCGAGGCTCCAGTCCAGGCGCTCGGTCGCTCCCGACGCGCCCGCGAGCGCGCGCTCCCAGTCCTCGCTGCCGGCCTCGCCCTCGAGGCGGATGGCGGGCGCGCCGCGCGCGCCGCGGCGGGTCACCAGATGGAGGACACCTGCCAGCGCGTCGGTCCCGTAGAGAGCGCTCGCCGCGCCTCGCACGATCTCGATCCGCTCGAGCTCGAGCGGCAGCATCGGGCCGAAGTCGTAGGCACCGCCCGGCTCGTTCAACGGGACACCGTCGACCAAGACGCGCACGAAGTCCGATTCGCCGCCGCGCACGAAGATCGAGCCCTGGCTGCCCACGCCGCCGGTGCGCGCCGCGGTGAGGCCGGGAAGCCCACCGAGGAGGTCGAGCACCGAGGCGGCGCCGCGATCGCGGATCTCCTGCCGGTCGAGCACGGAGGTCGCGACGCCGGCGATCGCAGCGATGGCGTCGCCGCGGGTGGCGGTGACGACGATCCTCTCCTCGATCGTGCGCGGCGCGACCACCAGGTCCAGTCGACCGTCGACAGCCGGCGCCGCGGCGCCAGCATCCTCCCGAGCGACGACGAAGCTCTGCGAGCGGGGCGCCAATCGGTAGGAGCCGGGGTCGAGACCGGTCGCGCGGTAGCGTCCGGTGGGGCCGGTGATCAGGGTGCGGCTTCCCGACGGGCCGTCGAGAACCAGCACGAGATGCGGCACCGGCGTGCCGTCGAGGGTGTGCACCGTCCCCTCGAGAGTGCCGCCGCTGGCATCGACCACCGCGGTCGCGAGGCGAGTCGTGGCTGGGTCCGGAGCCGCCGGCAGGTGGCCCGGCGATGCCGGCACGTCCTGCCGCGCCGGTCCACCGGAGGCGGCAGGCCCCTGCGCGTAGAGGAGGGCGGGATCAGAGATGCCGAGGACGTGGACGCAGTAGAGAGCGATCGAGAGCGCGACGAATCTCCGCATCGCGAGTCTCCTGGCGGAGGCTCGACGGCAGAGCCGGGCGGATTCCCGCGCGATCCGCTCCGAGGCGGCCCGGACCGGCCGGCCGCACGCGATCGATCGCTGTCCTGGATTCCCCGAGCTTCCTCATCCGAGAAGCCTCCGGAGGACGCTTTCAGGGCAGGTTTCCTGGCTTCCGGCTCGAACGCTCCGCCCCCGACCTTCCCCGGATCCCATCCGAGTGGCGGCGCCGTGTCAGGCGCCCTGGAGGCGTGCTCGCCGGCTACAGTGGCGGGACCGCGCAGGCATTGGACCTGCTTCCCTCTTCCCTCGGTGCGAGGCACCCTGAAAAGTGCGCGCTCACGCTATCACCCTTCTCGCTCGCCGACCAGCTTGTCGAGCACCGCCTGGCTCACGTAGCGGCGTCCGGCGTGCACCGTGCGCAGCGCGCCGACGAGCTCGTCGGCTGCGCGCTCCTTCAGCATGTAGCCGTGCGCTCCCTCGCGCAGGAAGCGCAGTGCGTAGGGGTCCTCTGGATGCATGCTCAGGACCAGGAGCGCGAGATCCGGGCGCCGCTCCCGGAGACCGCGCAGCGTCTCGAGACCGCCCTTTCTCGGCATCGACACGTCGAGCAGCACGACGTCCGCGGCGAGGGTGGGAGCGAGATCGAGCGCCGCCTGTCCATCGCGCGCTTCGCCCACCACCTCGATGTCGGCGGCCTGCGCCAGGATGCGCACGATGGTGCGGCGCGCGAGATCGTGATCGTCGACCACCAGCACGCGGATCCTGCGTTCCGCACGCTCTTCGCCATCCGCTGCCGCGGGCTCGCGGCCGCGCGACAGCGGAGGCACGGCCGCCAGCCCACCGCGCTCGATCCAGGTCTGTACGGCATCCGCACTCACCGCTGCGCACAAAAAGTTGCCCTGTGCGAGATCGCATCCGCGATCGCGCAGCAGCGCGAGCTGGTCCGCCGTCTCCACGCCCTCGGCGACCAGGTTGAGGCCGAGCCGGTGGCCGAGCGCGAGCACGGCCTCGAGGATCGCATCGCAGTCGGGGTCCTCGCCCAGACCGCAGATGAACTCGATCGGGATCTTGAGCTTGCTCACTCCGAGGCTGCGGAGCGAGCGCAGGAAGCTGTAGCCGGTCCCGAAGTCGTCGAGCGCGACGCCGACGCCCTGGCGGCGCAGCGCAGAGATGGCGTCCTTGACCTCGGCGAAGGAGGCGACCAGCGCGGTCTCGGTGATCTCGAGCTCGAGCAACTGGGGCTCGAGGCCGGCGCCGCGAAGCGTGGCGCGCACGGTCTCGACGTAGGCAGGGTCCCGCAGCTCGAGCGGGGAGACGTTGACGGAGATCGGTCCGCCGCCGATCCCGGCGTCGCGCCAGGCCGCGCGCTGCCGGCAGGCCTCGGTCAGCACCCACCGGCCGAGCTCCGCGATCAGACCGCCCTCCTCGCAGCGCTGGATGAAGCGCTCGGGGCCGACCATGCCCAGGGCGGGATGGCGCCATCGGACGAGCGCCTCGAACCCGGCAACCTTGCCGGTCCGCACCTCGAGCATCGGTTGATACGCGAGCACGAACTCTCGGCGAGCAAGCGCCTGGGTCAGCTCGACGAGCGTCGGATCAGCCACCTTGGGGTTTGGGCTGCCACAGATTGTCCCACCGAGAGCCAGAAAACGTCTTCCCGCGACCGGTCGCCCCCCCCACGGCGCCGGCGCGGAACGATTCAGCAGACGATACCCTCCTCGATCGCGTAGTGCATCAGCTCGGCATTGTTCTTCATCCCCATCTTCTCCATGATGCGCGCGCGGTAGGTGCTGATCGTCTTCACGCTGAGGTGAAGCTCGACGCCGATCTGCGTCACGGTCTTGCCCTCGGCCAGGAGCACCATCACCTGGAACTCGCGGGTCGAGAGGCGATCGTGCGGCGGCCCCTCGAAGCCACGCTCGACCGTCATTGCCAGACGCTCGGCCAGGGTGGGGCTCACGTACTTGCCCCCACCGTGGATCTTGCGCAGGGCAGTGATCAGCTCCTCGGCCGCGCTCTCCTTGCTCAGATAGCCGTCGGCGCCTTCGCGCAGCACGCGCACGGCGTACTGATCCTCGGGGTGCATGCTGAGCACGAGCACACCGAGCCGTGGCCACAGCCGCTTGAGCTCCTGGAGCGTCTCGAGCCCACCCCGGCCGGGCATCGACATGTCGAGCACCACCACGTCGAGATCCATCTCACTCGCGCGGGCGAGCGCCGCCGCACCGTCCTCGGCCTCCGCCACGACCTGGATCGCCTGATCCTGCGTGAGGATGCGCTTGAGCCCCTCGCGTACCACGGCGTGATCGTCCGCGACCAGTACTCTCATCGACGAACCTCCACGAGAAACTCCGGCGAAGCTCCAGGCTCGGACTCCGTCCCCACGAACCTCGGCAGACCTATCCGGAAACATGGTAAGCAAGCGCGATGCCATCTGAGCCGGTGCGCAGCGCCCACGGATGGGAGGGAGACCCCCTCGCCCCCCAACGTCCGCGCTCTCACTCGACCATCCTGGCCCGGTGCAGCGCCGGGTTGAGTCGGTAGGGCATGTAGGACGAACACCGACATCGTGAGCAGCGGCCGTCCTACCGGCAATCGCGGCTTGCGCCCGATTCCGGCTTCGGCGCGCGCGTGAGAACGTGCGTGCGAGGAGGCGGCCCGCGCCGACGCGGTCCGCGTGAACTATGCCCGACCCCGCTTCGGACGACGGCGACGGCGTTGCCGTGCTGGTGGCGCATCATGACACCAGTGAGGGGCGTCTCGTCAGGCGCCAGCTCGAGGAGTCGCTGGCGCAGGTACGACGCCTCGCGGCGCACCTTCAGGAGGTACGCGAGCAGGAGCGGCGGCTGATCGCCCGCGAGATCCACGACGAGCTCGGAAATCAGCTCACCGCCCTCAAGATCGACCTGGTGTCGCTCGAGCGCGAGCTCGTGGGCGTGAGCTCTGGACTGGCGGCGCGCGCCTCGTCGATGAAGGCGCTCTTCGACCAGGTCATCGGCAGCGTGCGGCGCCTCTCGACCGAGCTGCGCCCCGGACTCCTCGACGACTTCGGCCTGGTCGCGGCCATCGAGTGGCAGGCGGAGGTGTTCGAGGAGCACACCGGCATCGCGACCGAGCTCACCATCGAGAC
>DATKDQ010000277.1:0-13652 GCA_035544635.1 Thermoanaerobaculia bacterium | reverse complement strand
CTCACCGGCCAGTACTCGGCGGAGCGCTGCTCGGCCCTGGCGCTGCGGCCCTGGCTCTTCCGCATCACCCGCAACCTGTCCAACAACAAGCGACGCGGCCTGCGCCGGGAGCTCGAGCGCCCGATGCCCGAGTCCCTGCGCACCGGCGAGGGTCTGAACCGCTCCTACTTCCCCGACTGGCAGGTGCAGTTCCTCTGCCGGGTCGAGCACCGGGAAGAGCTGGAGCGGCTCGATCGAGCGATCGCCATCCTGCCGCTCGACAGCCGAGAGCTGATCGCGCTGCGCTTCATCGAGGAGATGTCCTACGCCGAGATCGCGTCGACCACCGGGCAGACCGAGTCGTCGCTGCGGGGCAGGGTGTTTCGCGCCCTGCGCCAGCTCCGCGACGTGCTCTCCCAGGAGACGAGTCATGCGGTGTGAGAGTGCCCTAATCCGGCTCGACGAGCTGCGCACCGGTGAGCTCGACTCCCGCGAGGTCGAGGCGGTGCGCGAGCATCTCGAGCGCTGCGGTTACTGCGACCGCGTCTACCATCGCATCGCCGACATCGCGGAGAACGCTCGCGCGCTGCGGGGCGAGTGCCCGAGCTCGTGCGCCGAGTCGCTCGAGCGCCGGCTGTTCGACGCTTACACCACCGTGACGATCGGTGGCATCGATCTCTGGGTCGCGTTCTCGGAGCGTGGGCTGACCGCCGTGGCACTCGCCGCCGGCAGGAGCTTCGAATCCTTCGCGTGGTCCCACTGCAAGCGCTGCGGCAAGGAGCTCCGTCGAGCCGAGCTGCCGGAGCGGCTCGAGCGGCAGCTTCGCGACGCGTTGGCCGGCCGCGGCGTCGACCATCCACAGGTCGACCTCGAGGCGCTTCCCGAGTTCGAGCGCGAGGTGCTCGACGCGCTGGGCCGGATCCCCAACGGCGAGGTGCGCAGCTACGCCTGGGTGGCGCGCGAGGTGGGGCGGCCGGCCGCCGTGCGCGCCGTCGGCAACGTGTGCGCCCACAACCCGGTGCCCCTCGTCGTTCCGTGCCACCGCGTCGTGCCCGCGGCGGGGGGTCTGGGCGGATACGCCTACGGATCGGAGATGAAGCGGCGGCTGCTCGAGCGCGAGGGTGTCGACGTCGAGCGGGTGGAGCGGCTCGGGCGCGCGAAGGCGAAGTACGTCAAGGTCGACGAGTGGTACTGCTTCCCCACCTGCCGCCATGCGCGCTCGATCGCTCCCGACGCTCTGGTGCCGGTGCGCGACGAGCGCGAAGCGGCCGCGCTCGGGCTCGAGCCGTGCAGCGACTGCCGGCCGTTGGTGTCGGCGGCGTGAGTGCGGCCCCGGACCCATCGCCATTCTCGTCGCCGAGCGGCGGGCCCGCGTTCTACGCGGTGTCGCGCCCTGCCTCCGCCCTGACCGGCGACTTCTACCTGCGCCTGCGCCGCGGCGGCGCCTGGCTCTTCGGCCTCGGCGACGTCGCCGGCCACGGGCTCGAGGCGTCGGTCTACATGCTGATGATCCAGGAGGAGATCGAGCGGCTGGCCGCGAGCGACGCCTTGACGCTGCCCGAGCTGGTCGCGGAGCTGCACGCGACGATGCGGCGCGAGCTGCCCGGCAGTCGCTTCGCCTCCCTCGTCCTCGCCGAGGTGGGGGCCTCGGGGCGCATGGAGATCGTCAACGCCGGCCACTGTCCGCCACTGCTGCGCCGCGCCGGTGGCGATATCTTCTCGCTGCCGCCGAACGGCCCCATCCTGGGGCCCCTGCCGCGATCGCGCTGGTCCTCGCTCGGGACCCGGCTGCGCGCCGGCGACACGCTGCTCCTGGTCTCCGACGGCGTCCTCGAGGCGCGTTCCCCCTCCGGCGAGGAGTTCGGCGCCGAGCGGCTGTGGGCCATGCTCGAGCGTGCGGGAGACCTCGAGCCGCGGCCGCTGGTCGAGCGGGTCCTCGAGGACGTCGGCCTCTTTCGCGGCGGCATGCCTCCGCACGACGACACGACGATCGTCGTCCTCGAGGCCTGAGCCGCGAGGGCCGCTCGGTCACTGCTGCTTCAGGTCGACCAACCTCACCTCGTCCGGCCCCCGGCTCAACGTCCGAACGTGGGCGACCAGCGCGGCGAGGTCGTTGCCCCTGATGTGCGGGTTCGACGGCATGTTGGGGTAGCCGCGAAGCGCGCCGCCCTGGACGATGGTGTCGGCGATCTGCTGGTCGGAGAGCTGGTCCATGTAGGCGCGGCTGCTGTGGTCGCGCGGCTTGGGGTCCAGGGTGGCGGCGGAGGGCCCGTCGCCCTTCCCGAGGGGCCCGTGGCAGGCGATGCAGTTGCTCTTGTAGACGTCGGCGCCGCGACCGAGCAGCTCCGCGGTCACCGTGGTGGGCGCCGGCTTCTCCGGCGCCAGGGCGGTCTGTGCGCTCTCGCCGCCGCATGCGGTGAACGTGAGCGCGAGGATCAGGCTGGCGGAAGACGAAACGAGCGTTCTTGCGTCGTTCATGATGGACCCGAATCCAGAGTGAATCGATGGGTGGTGGCGAGGGCGCGGAATGCCGGGGACCGAACGTCTGCTTGACGGGGCGAGCGGAACAGCCACAGCGTCGTCCCCAGTCCGATCGCGGCCCATCCGAGCACGGCGCCGGCGAGGAGCACCGCGGTTCCGGGCGCCGAGAGCTGACCCAGGAGCCAGGCGCCGGCCGGGCCGAGCAGGTAGAGATCGGGCTCGAGCGCGAGCACGACGAGGATGCGCGCGGCGTCGACCGGGTTGGCCAGGAGGAGGACGGCGAGCGTCGCCGGGCCCACTCCCGCTCCCACCAGCACGCCGAGGAGAACGAGGTCGTAGAGCAGCACCAGCGCGAACCAGGTCAGAACCGCGAGACCCTGGGCCGCCACGGCGGTGGCCGCCCGCGCCGAGAGCAGGAGACCGAGCGCGAGCATCGAGGCGACCAGCAGAATCGAGATCAGCGGGAAGACCAGGAAGTGGGCCAGCGCGACTCCTCCCGCGCGCGATGCGATCAGGGCGCCGGCGGGCGCGAAGCCGACCAGCGTCGCTCCCGCCAACGAGAGCAGCAGTCCGAGGTACTTGCCGAGCACGACCTCGGCGCGCGTCACGGGCTGCGCCAGCAGGTACTCGAGCGTGCCGCGGTCGCGCTCGCCGGCGATCGCGCTCGCTCCCAGGACGAGTGACACCAGCGGGGCGAGGAAGAGACACAGGTTGGTGAGCGTGGCGGAGGTTCGCCCGAAGGTCTGGAGGGCCATCCCCTCGCTGCCGCGCAGCCCCGCCCAGGCCGCCACCAGCCCGAGCAGGGCGAGGGCGGCGGCATAGCCCCCCAGCCAGCGGTTGCGCAGAGCGTCGCGGAGCTCCTGGCGCACGATGGCGATCATCGCAGCACCGCCGGTTCGCCATCGGCATCGCCGGCGCCGCTCGCGCGCGGGCCGTAGAGACCGCAACCGTGGCGCAGATCGAGCGCCTCGGCGACTCCCGCTCGAAGCAGGATCGCCCGGTCGGCGATCCCGAGCAGCTCGTCGCGCGCGTGAGTCGAGAGCAGCACCGACTTCCCGGCGTCGGTGAGCCGCCGCACCCGGCTGGTCAGGAAGTCTCGGCTCCAGTCGTCGAGGCTCGCGGTGGGCTCGTCGAGCAGCAGCACCGGAGGGTCGTCGAGCAAGGCCAGCGCGAACTGGAGCCGCTGCTTCATGCCGCCCGACAGGTCGGACACCCTGGCGTCGGCCTTGCCCTCCAGGTCGACGTCGCGCAGGAGGCGGTCGCAGGCCTCGCGCGGCGCCCGTCGCAGCTCGCGGTGGAAGCGGAGCGTCTGGGCCACGGTGAGGTCGAGATGCAGCGCGCTGCCCTGCGGCATGTAGCCCATGCGGCGGCGCGCCGCGCGGCCCTGGCGCAGGGGGTCGAGGCCCGCGACGGTGATGGCGCCCCGATAGGAGACCAGGCCGAGCAGGCACCGCAGGAGCGTCGACTTGCCGGCGCCGTTGCCGCCCAGCACCAGCAGCAGCTCGCCTGGCTCGACCGAGAAGCTCACCCCGTCGAGGACCCGGTTGCGCCCGTAGTCCTTGCACAGATTGTCGACGTGGATCATCGGCCGATCCCCACCAGCGGATACTCGTCGACCAGGAGCGCCGACGGCCGCACCAGCGGGAAGAGGCGCGCGGCGTGCTCCAGCGCCAGATGCGCCGGAGTCAGGAGGAAGGCCTGGGCCGCCGGGTTGCGGCGCAGCAGCTCGTTCATCACCTGCTCGTAGCGGTAGGGAAGATCGCCGATGCCGTCGCCCTCCGCGTCGTAGCCGCGGTACTCGCTCCAGAAGTTGCCGCGGCCGTTCCTCGACCACTGGTTGCCGTCCGAGACGCGGGCGCCTTCGGCGCGCAGGTCGACCAGGTTGTCGGCGACGCGGTTTCCGGTGAACACCAGCCGCACGTTGCTCTGGAGCGCGAGCGCGGCGCCGTTGCCGGCGATGAGGTTGCCGGTCACCAGGGCCTCGCGTCCCGCTCCGAGCGGCGTCGAGTCGGCGTAAATCCCGACCCGGTTGTCGACGATCCGGTTGCCCTCGAGCACCAGGTCGTCGATGTCCTTGAGCAGCACGCCATACGCAGTGGCGCCGGTGCGGTGCCGCGCGATGGTGTTGTCGCGCATGAGCAGGCCCGCCGAGTTCATGAGCGCCACTCCGAGCAGGTTGTCGTGGATGTGGTTGTCGTGGAGATCGGCGCGCTGCGAGAACATGGAGTGCATTCCGTAGCGGGAGCCGCTCACCTCGTTGCCCGCGATCACCAGGTCGTCGGAGAACGAGAAGTAGATGCCGTCGCGGGCGGCGGCGACGACGTTGTCCGCGATCCGCGACGACGAGACGTACCACACCGAGATGCCGTGCCCGGGCCGCACACCGGTGCCGATGCCGGGCTCGACGCGGTTCCCTCGCACCAGGTTGTCCTTGCCCCTTGCGAGGTGGATGCCGAAGTAGACGTCACGCACCAGGTTGTCCTCCACCCGATGCCCGCTGCCCTCGACCTTGATGCCGGCCGGCTCCTGGCTGATCGTTCGCCCGCCTCTACGAACCTCGAAGCCGGCGAAGACGACGTCGTCGCCGGTGAGGGTGACCACGCTGCCGCGCCCGCCGCCGTCGATCAGCGGCCGGCCGCGTCCGAGGATCCGCTTCGGGCCTTCGATCGTCACCGGCCCGTGATGAACGCCGCCTTCGACCAGGAGCGTGCCGCCCGGCGGGGTGGCGTCGATCCGCGCCTGGAGCCCCATTCGCTGCGACTCCGCGTCGAGAGCGGTCGGGCCCTGGCCGAGTACCGGCGCAGCGAGGAGCCCGAGCGCGGCGGCCGCGACTGCCCGCGCCGCGGCCGGCCGCGTGCGGCCCCGGGAGACGACCAGCGCGCCGATCAGGACGAGGCCCGCTGCGATCATGGCGAGGAGCCCCCAGGAGAGGGTCGCCGAGGTCTCGAACTGGCCGATCTTCGAGGCGCCCAGCGCGAGCGGCGTGAACGGCTCGAGCCGGAACGGGGCCCCGGGATCGAGATTGCGCCCGAAGCGGTGGAGCCACCACTGCAGGTCGGCGAGAATGGCGATCGGCAAGGCGAGCGTGGCGGCCGCGGCGAGCCAGGCCAGGCGGCGGTGGAGCGGCGCCACGACGCAGAGGAGGATCAAAGCCCACACCGCGACCGGGTAGAGCCGCATCTCGGGAGCCGGCGCCGACTCGATCTTCTCCATCCCGACGTAGTGGTTGATGATGTTGATCTCGCGCAGGTCGCCTTCGATCCGCGTGCCGTAGGCCACGAGCTCCAGGCCTTTGGGGTATTGCGGCGCGCGCAGCTTCATCCGCCAGATCGGCTGGTTGAACGATGCGGTGAGGAAGGCCACGGCGAGACCGGCCGCCACCCAGAGCAGGAGCCGCGAGGACGCGCCGAGCTCAACCCGCGGAGCCATGGCGTCCTCTCTCAGTCGCGCTTTCGCCGGACCGAATCCGGGCCCTGAGCGCCGCCAGGTCGTCGAAGATGGCGCCGTCGACGCGGGCGGCCAGCTCCTCGGCCGCGGCCCGATCGGCCACCGCCTTGATGCCGCCGCCCATCGGGGTCTCGAGCCGGTCGGATCGCACGAAGAAGGCCGCGTCGCCGGCGATCCATCGCGAGTCGTCTCCGTAGAGCCAGACCTGGGCGGTGGCACCGCCCTCACCTTCGGCGTCGCCCGCTCGAGCGACGAGGTCGAGCTCGTGCTCGTCGAGAGCCCGCAGCAGACAGGCGATGTCGTCGAAGACCCGCGTGGTACGGCCCGCCGCGTACGCGGCTGCGTACCCAGGCTCGCTGATCAGCATTCCGCACTCTGCGCAGGCGGTGCGGTCGAGCGTGATCTCGGGCGGTCCGGCGCCGTCGCCTCGGCAGCCGTAGGAGCCGGCGACGAGGCAGAGCCCGATCGCGAGGCGGCCGGCCGCGCTGCGCCGGCTCTGGTCCTCGCATCGTCGTGTCGGTCTCGGGTTGAGCATTAACAGCGTTCCATCTGTGCGGGGCGCGAAGCGCCAGCGCCGTCCTCGGCGCCAAAGTTATCTAGCCTACGGAACGTGCTACTCAGCACGTTCCGTAGGGGGGTGCGCATCGCCATCTCTCTCATCCTGCAAACATTGTCCGTTGAGTGCTACTCAGCGTTTCCGGAGCTAGGTGCGTATCCGAGTAACAGCGTCCCATCTGTGCGGGGCGCGAAGCGCCAGCGCCGTCCTCGGCGCCAAAGTTATCTAGCCGGAGGAACGTGCTACTCAGCACGTTCCGTAGGCTAGCCCTCCACGATCAGCCAGCCCTGCATCTCCAGATGGAGAGCGGAGCAGAACTCGGTGCAGTAGAAGCTGAACGAGCCTGGGGTGTCGGCGTCGAACTCGACCGTGACCGTCTCGCCGGCGTCGAGGCTCACCATCACGTTCATCTCGGGGATCGAGAATCCGTGGGTGGCGTCGGGCGCCTGCTCGATGTTGGTCAGGTGGACGATGACGCGGTCCCCCTTCTTCGCCGGGATGATGTCGGGGGCGTACTGGCTGCGGACCACCGAGATCCACGCTTCGACCACTCCGTCGCGCCGCTCGATGCGTGCCGCGTTGGCTTCTCCGATGGCTTGCGGGGCCAGCTTCATGGTCCGCGCCGACGTTCCCAGCGGGTAGACCAGGTGCGGATTCAGTCGACTGGCCTCGATGATCTGCGCGTAGTGGGGCTCGCCCAGCCCGATCGGCTCGTCGCGCAGGACGTCCATGTTGGCGCCGGTCAGGTCGACGAGCTGGAAGTTCTGAGGATGCAGCGGACCCACGTTGAGGTGCCGGTCGATCGACCACTTGTTGAGCGCCACCAGGTACTTGCCGTGCGGCTTCATGGTGTCGCCGTGCACGGTCGCCAGGTGGCCGATGTTGTAGTGCACCGGGACCTTGTCGACCAGCTTCCAGGCGTCGTCGCCGGTGTGGTGGGGCGGCCCGAGCGACCATTTCGCCACCGCGCTCTCGAGGAAGAGGCTGGTGTAGCCGTAGCCCTCGTGGTCGTACTGCGTGTGCAGCGGACCGGCGCCGACCTCCACCTGGCCGGCAACCACCGAGTCGAAGGTGAGGATCGGTACGCCGAAGGAGTCCCTGCCCTCGAAGTCCTCGGCCGCGATCGCCGCCTTGATCTTCTCGATCGAGAAGATGGTGACGTGGGGGTCGAGCTTGCCGGCCACCGTGATGTAGGAGCCGTCCGGGGCCACGTCGACGCCGTGCGGGCTGCGCGGCTCGGGGGCGAAGAAGAGGAGCCCCTCCTCGATCGCGGTGGCGAGCGGGACCACTCGAATTCCATTCAACATCTCGTAGCGGCCGGCGGCGACGACCTGCTCGGCCTTCTGCCAGTCGATGATGTGCAGGAAGTCGAAGTCGTGCTCGGACGCCCCCGCCTCGAGCGGAGGCCTGCCGTGGGCGGTGCCACCGGTGGCCATCTCGGTGTTGTAGGAGTTGATGAAGCCGAAGCCATAGCTCGGCCCCTTGCCGGCGTCGGCGAGGTCCTGGTTGTACGGCGGCAGCTCGATCTGGAAGCTCTCCTCGAGGTCGATTTTCCCGTCGGCATGATCGACGCGCAGCCAGGTCGAGAAGCCGCGGTAGATCTCCGCGTAGCGCTCGAGGTGATCGTCGACCGTGACCTTGGCGCCGCGCGTCGGATCCCAGCCGCGAAGGGCGGGCACCTTGGCGGAGATGTGGACGTACTTGGTGTCGGGGGTGGCGAAGATGCCGCCGTGCGAGGTCTGGATGTTCGGGATCTTGAGCACCTGCTTGGTGCGGAAGTCCGCGAGATCGACCATGCCGATGCGCCCGTGCGCGCGATCGTTGATGTAGATCCAGCGCCCGTCGTAGTCGCCGTCGGTCTCGGACAGCGCCGGGTGATGGCTGTCGCCCCAGCGCAGCGGCTCGGCGTCGTTGACCGAGCTGCCGCCCAGCGACAGCGCCTCCTCCGACCAGTCGGCGCCGTAGCCGTACCCCTGCCAGGGCTCGGGCGTGAACACCGCGATGCTCTTGAGCAGGCGCATCGACGGGATGCCGTAGGCCATGATCTGTCCGGAATGCCCGCCGGAGGCGAACAGCACATACTCGTCATGCTGGCCTGGGGCGACGAACGTCTTCACCGCGCGGGCGGCGTCCTCGGCGCTCAAGCCACGTGCGGCGGCGATCGACATCAGGTCTCCGCCACCGCCGGTCTCGGCGCAGGCGGCGAGCAGCGTGACGGCGACCGCGAGCGCCGCCCCGACAGCAACCGCCCACTGGCTCGACCGAAGCCGCGGACGAAGTTCCGACACTCGACTCTTCATGGCACGTCTCCTTCCGGCGTTCGCGAGGCGTTGGTCCGGCGGCGTGGCGTCTGTCGCTGCGCGATCGGCCCCGAACCCGCGGCCAAGATAGCGGGGTGGTGCGGCCCCGCCGACACCTTCGGGGACGGCCCGAAGGGCCCCGTCAGGCGGGTTGGGACTACCCGAAGGGAGGGGGTCCGAGGCCTCGACGACCTATGCCGGAGGCTGCGCTCGCACCCGTAGGACCGCCACCGTCATGTCGTCGGTCTGCGCCGAGCCATCCGACCACAGGTCCCCGGCGGCGAACAGACACTCCGGGATCTCCGCGACGCCGCGCCCGACGCAGGCGGCGAACGCGGTGCGGAGCTGCTCGTACCCGAACAGCTCGTCGAGGTGGTTGCGGCGCTCGGGCAGACCGTCGGTGGTCAGCAGCAGGGTGTCGCCGGCCTGGACCTGGCTGCGCACCTCGGGGTAGGGACGGTCGTAGGTGACGCCGAGCGGCGGCGCCTCGAGCAGGATCTCCTCGACCTCGCCGGTCGCGACCCGATGGACGAGAAGCGGCGGCATGCCGGCGGCCGCGAAGCGGACCGTTCCCGCCGAGTAGCGCAAGAGAGCGAGCGACATGTGATGTCGCTTCAGTCCCAGGCCGGCCACCCCTTCGTGGACCCGCTCCATAGCCGGCCGCAGGCCGTGCTCGAGATGGGTGGTGTGGAAGAGACCCTTCACGGTCGCGACCAGGATGCCGGCGTCGACGCCGTGACCGGTGGCATCGCCGACGCCGAGAGTGAGGCTGCCGTTCTCGCTGCGATAGTCGTAGTAGTCGCCGCCGACCTCGGTCGCCGTGCGCATTGCGAACGCCACCTCGACGTCCGGTAGATCCGGCGGCGCCGCGGGGAGAAGGGAGAGCTGGAGCCGGCGCGCCCCCTCGAGCTCCTCGGTCTTGCGCCGGTGGTCCACCTCGAGCACGCGGCGCTCGAGCTCCCGCGCGCGGGCATCGCGCTCCTGCTCCAGGGTGCGGGCGGAGAGCTCCTCGACCTCGCGCAGGCGGACCGCCAGCTCGCGATGAGTGGTCGCGAAGCGCCACGACAGGTAGATCGACATCGCCGCGAACAGGACCAGCATGCCGTAGGGGTAGATGTCGATCTCGATCCCCGCCCAGAAGGCCCTGCCGAGGTCGATGACCATCTCGGCGGCGGCGGCGAGAAAGATGGCGCCGAACCCAGCCGCCACCAGCCAGTCTCCGGGGTGGCGCCGCACCGGTCCGCGGCGCATGGTGCGGAGCAGCTCGATCAGCGAGGCGGCCACGAAGGCCCAGAACGGAAGCGCGGACTGGGTGAACGCCGCCAGCGCCAGTGCGGCCGGAGCCGCCGCCAGCCAGAGCGCGAACAGCCTCGCGGGCGCGCGCTCGTAGGTGAACCAGTAGGCGAAGCGGACGAACGCGAGGATCATGGCGAGGATCGCGGCCAGCGACAGCAGCCCGTCGGGCAACGCGATCGCCGCCGCGAAGCCGGCGGCGGCCGCGGAGAGATAGAGGTTGCCGCGGTCCTCGCGGTGGAAGCAGAACAGCGTGAGGTGGAGAAAGGCGAAGGCGGCGGCGCAGCCGACGAAGAACGGGTCGAGCGGGTTGGTCACGACGGCGGCGCCTGGGCCTGCCCACGCATCGCGCGCGCGCGCTCCTCGAGGTGTCGCTCGAGGTCGATCCGCCGCACACCGTCGGTGAGCCACCGGGGCGCGGCCTCGCCCCTGAGGTGGTGATCGAAGAACTCCCGCATGCGGACGTAGTAGTCGCGGCGGTTCTCCCCCTTCACCAGACCGTGGTTCTCTCCCTCGTACTGGAGCATCACCACGGGCTTGCGCAGCCGGCGCAGGATGTTGAAGAGCTCGATGCCCTGGTTCCAGTCGACCGCGCCGTCCTTGTCGTTGTGCAGGAGGAGGAGTGGTGTCGCGACGTTTCTGGCATGGAAGACCGGCGAGTTGCGGACATAGGCGTCGACGTGGCCGAGGAAGTCTCCGGCGAAGCGTCCCTGGCTGCTCTCGAAGATGGGCTGGTTCGCGGACCCGGTGTTCCAGTAGATCGAGCTGTACATGCTGATGAGATTGGTGAGCGGCGCGGCGGCGACCGCGGCCGCGAACCGGTCGGTCTGCGTCACCAGAAACGCCGTCTGGTAGCCGCCCCAGGAGTGGCCGTGGAGCCCGACGCGCTCGGGGTCGACGACGCCGGTGGCGATCGCGGCGTCGAGCGCCGGCAGCACGCTCCAGACCGCCGACATGCCGGGATCGTTGACGTGGTAGCGGATGTCGGGCATCAGCACCGCGTAGCCTCCGCTGGTGTAGGCCGAGGCGCTGAAACCGGAGGGATCGGGCGGATAGAAGCGGTGGTGGAACGGCGTCAGGCGCTCGTAGATGAAGACGATCGTCGGGTAGCGGCGGCCCTGCTGGTATCCGGCAGGCAGATGGAGCGTGGCCTGGAGCGCGTCCCCCCGCTCGCTCTGATAGTCGAGCAGCAGCCGCTCGCTCGACCACGAGAACGCGTCGCGCTGCGCGCCGGCGTGCGTGACGCGCCTCCCGGAGCGCAGGTCGGGGCCGGCGATCGACAGATCGGCGTAGTCGGCGGGGGTCTCGCGCGTGAAGGCGAGCACCGGAGCGTCTTCGGCCTTGATCAAAGTGGTGAACGCCGCGTCCTCCCAGAGCAGGAGCTCGGTGCGATCGGCGCCCGGCTCGAGTCGCGCGATGCCGACCCTCTTGGTGCGCTCGCCGTAGGCCCCCAGGTAGAGCGGCTCGGTGAGATCCAGCCCCTCGTCGTCGGGGTCGAGCCGGAACGCGCGGCGGTAGCGGATCTCGCGGCTCGCGCCATCGCGTGTGACGTTCACCGCCGCCGCCCGATCGCCGCCGGCCGCGACCTTCCACACGTCCCAGTTGTCTGCGAGGAGCACCCAGCGGCCGTCCTCGCTCCAGCCCAGCGGCTCGACCGGTGGGTCGACGACGTTGCGGTCGTTCTGGAGGTCGACGAACGAGGTCGGCAGCTCGCCGGTGAGGTTGTGGAGCGCGCGGCGCTCGAGGTCGTAGGCCCAGAACGCACGGTCGCGGTAGAGCAGGAACCGGTCGCCCTGCGGACTGAGCCCGTAGTACCAGCGCACCCGCTCCGCCGCGAGCCAGCGCTCGCCCGTTCGCGGATCGATCGCCCACACGTCCTGATAGCGCCGCCCGTCGAGCGTCCCATCCAGCTCGTAGGGCCGGCGATCGAGGCCGATGGCGAACCGGTCGTTCTCCTCGAGCGTGACGTCGAGCAGGTCGTCGTCGGCGAGGCGGACGAACGATCGATCGTCGAGCCGCAGCAGCGCGAGCGAGCTGCGGTCGCGGTCCCGCTGCTCCTCGACCCGCTGCTGCGACGGCAGGCGCTGGTCGAGCCAGTGCCAGATGACGAGGCCGGCGGTCTTCGGCTGCTCGGCCTCGCCGGCGTCGAGGTCCGCGTCGTCGTCGCCGGTCTCTTGGTCGCGGTCGTTCTCGTCCGCGTCCTCGTGCTCGGCGCTCGCCCGGTCGACGGGCCGCAGCCCGAACACGATCGCCGAGCGATCCTCGAGCCAGTACGGGCGCTGCTTGGGATGGAGGCTCATCTCGGCGGGCGCGGCGGCGTCCTCGGCAGGGTTCCAACGCACCTCGATCGGCTCGCCGGCGGAGAATCCCGAGAAGCCCCACAGCAGGTAGAGATCCTGCTCCCAGGTCTCGTCCTCGCGGCCCTCGAGGAACGCGAGCGCGTCGCCCTCCTCGAGCCAGCGCAGCGCCGTGTAGTGGTCGCCGCCGCTCGCCAGGATGCGCACGACGCCGGTCTCGAGATCCCGCAGATGGACGCCGGCGCCGGTCTCGTCCTCGGGGAGGACGGCCCACGCCAGGAAGCGGCCGCTCCGGTCGAAGGCATATTCGGTGACGTGCCCGAGGGTGAGCGTGCGCCCGGTCTCGAGCTGGCGCAGCAACAGGTCGGAGCCGGGGCCGGGGCGCTCGCGTTTGCGGCGATCGGCCTTGGCGGCGCCGCCGGCGGGCTGGCTCGCCCCCGAGCCGCCGCGGCCCGCTGCGCGCGCGGGGTCGCCGGCCTTGTGGATCGCGATCCAGTCCGCGCGCTCGCCGGCGAACGCGTACGACGCGACGGCGTCGAGCTCGATCGACTCTCCGGTCGCGAGCTCGACCAGACCGAGCTTGCGCCGCTGCGGGGCCGCGGCCGCCGGCTTCTGCGCTTCGGCGCCGTCGCCGCTCGCGGCTTCGGGGTCGGGGTAGATCACGTACGCCAGTAACCGTGAGTCCTGCGAGAACGAGAAGCCCGCTCCGCGCTCCGGCGGCCGGGCGGCTCCGACCGGAGCCCGCGGGGGCTCGCCAGCCTGGAAACGGCGCTCCGTCTGGTCTCGCGTGCTGCGCGCCACCACCTCGCCGGGTGCGAGCTCGGGGCCGAAGCGGTACGCGAGCCAGGCGCCGTCGGGCGAGAGCGCGGGCGCCGCGATGTGCTTCCACTGCACCGCGTCGTCGAGCGTGATCGCGCGCGGTGCCGACTCCGCGCGATCGTCCGGGGCCGCGCTCAGCAGAAGCGGCGCGGTGAAGAGGAGCGAGAGCGCGAGTCGGAGGCGGCGCGAGCCGGGCACGGTGGTCTCCTCCAGGGGAGCGGCGGGATTCTCTCACCTCTGGGGAAACATCGCTTCGAGCTCGGCGAACCAGCCGTCGACGAAGACCAGGGCCGGCGCCTCGGCGTCCGCCGCCACCAGGAACCTGTCGCCGGGTGCGGCGTCCCAGTCGTAGTGGTAATCGAAGTCGAACAGGCGCCGCGCGGGGCCGAGGGAGCCCTCCGGGTGAAACTCGCGCGCGGTCATGACCTGGGGCCGTCGCTCGACGGTGAAGAGCTGCCGGCCGTCTCTCGACCAGCGCGC
>DATKDQ010000276.1:0-3405 GCA_035544635.1 Thermoanaerobaculia bacterium | reverse complement strand
GAGAACCCGGTCGAGGCGAAGAGCCGCTACGGCGCGATCGACCTGCGCCGCTGGGCCGATCGGGCGAAGGTGCCGTTCCAGCGCAACCCCCACTTTCCGATCAACACGCTGCCGCTGATGCGGCTCGCGGTGGCGGCGCAGAAGAGCCTCGTGTTCCCCACGCTCCACGGGGAGCTGTGGCCCGCGTTCTGGGCCGACGCCCGGAATCTCGGAGATCCGCAGGAGGTCCGCAAGGTGCTCGAGCTGGCCGGGCTCGACAGCGAGGGGCTCCTCGCCGGCGCTCAGACCACCGAGGTGAAGGAGGAGCTCAAGGCCACCACCGAGGAGGCCGTCCGGCGCGGCGCGTTCGGAGCGCCCACCTTCTTCGTCGGCGAGGAAATGTTCTTCGGGAACGATCGGCTGGACTTCTTGGAGGACGCGCTCCAGCGGATCAGAGGCAATCCTCTCCTTCGCGATCCCCGAGGCTGAGCAGCGGGTTCTCGACCGACTCCCAGGGCACCGGCTCTACTCTCGCGCCGGGTCGCACCTTCTGGTGGCCGGCGACGATGACCTGCTCTCCGCCCTCGAGACCTCTCCGGATCTCGACCCGGTCGATCAGGAACTGTCCCGGCACCACCTCGCGCTCGGCGACGGTGCCCGACTCGTCGACCACGTAGAGCAGATAGCGCGTGCCCTGATGCACCAGCGCCGGGCGCGGCACCAGGATCGCGTCGCCCAGAGACCCCACCACCAGACGTACGCGCGCCGACATCCCGGGCCGCAGGACGCCCGCGTCGTTGGGCACGCGCGCCTGGACCGAGAGGGTGCGGGTCGCGCTGTCGACCGTGGGATCGAGCGCCTCGACGACGCCCGAGAACGCCTCGCCGCAGCGGCCGACGCGCCCTTCGATCGGCTGTCCGACGCGCACCTTGCCGGCGTCGCTCTCGGGAACGGTGAAGATGAGCTCCAGCGGGTTCACCTTGGTGAGACGGACGATGGCGTCGCCCGCGGACACGTACTGCCCCTGCTGCGCGGTCTGGAGCGACACCACCCCCGCGAACGGCGCCTGCACCTCGTTTTTCCCCAGCCGGGTGCGCGCCTCGGCGAGCTGGCCCGCCGTGACCTCGAGCTCGGCGACGGCGTTGTCGTAGGACGAGCGCGGCACGACGCCGTCCTCGTAGAGCGGCTTCACGCGCTCGAGCTCGGCTCGGGCGTTGCGCTCGCGCGCCTCGGCGACCTGGAGCGCGGACCGTGACACCGAGTCGTCGAGGCGGGCGAGCAGGTGGCCGGTTCGGACCAGCCTCCCCTCGGGGGTGTCGAGAAAGGTGATCAGGCCCGAGGCGTCGGCCGCCACGGTGGTCGTCTCCGGGCTCTGGAACGAGCCCACCGCGGTGAGCGTGATCGGTATCTCGGTGCGCTCGGCCACCGTCGCCTGGACCGGGAGGGCCGGAGGCTGGGCATTGGCTCCGCCCTCGGCGGCGCCGCCCGGCACGGGGGCGCCCGGTGCGCCGCGGCCGCAGGCGGCGAGAAGCGCCAGACCGACCGAGACCACGATCCTGTTGCCCAACATCGGCGGATCTTACATGGGCCTCGACTCTTTGGCTGCTGCGCCCCGGGGACGGACCGGGGAGCTCGGCTGTTGACAAATAGGACCGGAGCAGTCCAGAATTATTTGGAGTAATTGAGATTGCGTCTCAATATCATTCAGAGTCCGCTGGCCCGGGAGAACGACGTGATTGCAGTGACGCGGGAACCTGCCGATCGCCGTCGGCCGACCAGACGGACCAGACCGACCACACTGCTGCTTCTCGCCGCGATCCTCGTGACCGGTGGGCTCACGGCAGCGGCGGCCGCCGACGAGCCCGAGTCGTTCGAGGCCGCACCTCCACCTCGAGGCACCGCCGCTCCAGCGAGCGCGGCCGCGGGCGCGGCCGCGGGCGCGGCCATCGAGAGCCCGGCGGAGGCCGGCGAGCGCGTGGCGGATGGCGTGACGCCGGCGCCGGTCTCGCGGGCGGCGTTCTTCGAGCGGCTGACCGTCCTGGGGAGCGCCGAGAACCTGATCGAGACGCCGGGATCGGCGCACTACATCACCAAGTCCGATCTCGAGCGGCAGTCGAACACGGATCTGCACCGCATCCTGCGGCAGGTGCCCGGGATCAACATCCAGGAGGAGGACGGCTACGGCCTGCGTCCGAACATCGGCATGCGCGGCACCGGAGTCGAGCGGAGCTCGAAGATCACACTGCTCGAGGACGGCGTCCTGATCGCTCCGGCTCCCTATGCCGCTCCGGCCGCCTACTACGTGCCGACCGCCGGGCGCATGAGCGGCTTCGAGATCCTCAAGGGAGCGAGCTCGGTTCGCCAGGGGCCGTTCACCACCGGCGGCGTCATCAACATGCTGTCGGCAGACTACCCGCTCGATTGGGGCGGACATATCGAGGCGGCGTACGGGACCGAGTCCACCGGCAAGCTGCGCGCCCTCTTGGGCGACACCGGCCAGCGCTTCTCGTGGCTGCTCGAGACCTTCCAGTTCACCACCGACGGTTTCAAGGACCTCGACGGCGGCGGCGACGCCGGCACCGAGCTCTCCGACTACCTGGGCAAGCTCCGGTTCAACAGCCGCCCGGACGCCGCCGTCTTTCAGGCGCTGGACATCAAGCTCGGGAGGACCGACCAGCTCGGCCACGAGACCTACCTGGGCCTCACCGAGGAGGACTTCAGAGCGGATCCCTTCCGTCGCTACGCCTCGTCCGCCGCGGACTCGATCGACACCGAGCACGAGCAGGTGCAGCTCCGCTACTTCGTCCAGCCGAGTGAGCGCCTCGACGTCACCGCGACGGTCTACCGCAACGACTTCTTCCGCAACTGGCACAAGCTCGATCGTGTCGCCGGCGTCGCCATCTCCGACCTGCTCGCCGATCCCGGCCGGTTCTCGGACGCGATCGCCATCGCGCGCGGCGAGATCGACAGCGCTCCCGGCGCCCTCACCCTCCGCAACAACCGGCGCGACTACTACAGCCAGGGCGTCGAGACCGTTTTGGGCCTTCACCTCGGCGGCCGTACGCGTCACGAGCTCGAGCTCGGCGTGCGCTTCCACGAGGACGAGGAGGATCGCTTCCAGGAGGACGACCGCTGGCAGATGACCGGCGGCCGTCTGGCGCTCACCGCGCTGGGCGCTCCGGGCTCCGAGTCGAACCGCATCAGCTCCGCCGAAGCGCTCGCGTTCTTCGTGCAGGACCGGATCTCCTTCGGCCGGTGGGTGCTGCGTCCGGGCGTGCGCTTCGAGACGATCGACTTCCGGCGCGAGAACTTCGGCCGATCGGATCCCGATCGCAGCGGAGCCGACCTCGCGGTGGCGGAGAACGGCGTCGACGCCTGGGTGCCCGGTCTCGGCGTTGACTACCTCGTCGGCGACCGCACCAGCGT
>DATKDQ010000275.1:0-3474 GCA_035544635.1 Thermoanaerobaculia bacterium | reverse complement strand
CGCTTGCCCGCGCTCACCGACTCCCAGAGCAGCTCCGCCACGTCGCGCACGACGACGTCGCGCTCGCCCTTGCGGGCGGCTACGCCGTCCTCGAGCATGGTGGCGCAGAACGGGCAGCCCACGGCGACCACGTCGGCCCCGGTCGCGATCGCCTCGTCGGCACGCTCCTGGTTGACGCGCTGGTCCGGCTTCTCGTCGACGTAGCACATCCCGCCGCCGCCGCCGCAGCAGAAGCTCTGTTCGCGGCTGCGCTTCATCTCGATCGGCGCCGAGCGCGTCGTGAGGCGCACCAGCTCGCGCGGCTGGTCGAAGATGCCGTTGTGCCGCCCCAGGTAGCACGGGTCGTGGAAAGTGACCTGCTGCCCGTTCGCCTGCGGCGCGAGCTTCCCCTCCGCGACCAGGCCGGACAGCATCTGCGAGTGGTGCATCACCTCGTAGTGGCCGCCCAGGTGCGGGTACTCGTTGGCGAAGGTGTTGAAGCAGTGCGGGCAGGAGGTGACGATCTTCTTGACGCCGTAGCGGTCGAGCGTCTCGACGTTGCCCTTCGCCAGCATCTCGAACAGGAACTCGTTACCGATACGCCGGGCCGGATCGCCGGTGCAGGCTTCCTCGCGACCGAGGATCGCGAACTTCACGCCGGCCTCGGTCATAAGCTGCGCCAGGGCGCGGGTCGACTTCTGGTTGCGCTCCACCAGCGCGCCGCCGCAGCCCACCCAGAGCAGCACCTCGGCCGCCGCGGGATCCTCCAGCTCGCCCAGCACCTTGACGCCGAGCCCCTCGGTCCAGCTCACGCGGCTGTAGGAGGTGCCCGGGAAGGGATGGCTGCGCTGCTCGAGTGAGGTGACGACCGCCTGCAGGCTGTCGGGGAACTCCGCCTGCTCCATCACCAGGAAGCGGCGAGCGTCGACGATCTTCGGCATCTGCTCGATGTAGACCGGGCACGCCTCCATGCACGCGGCGCAGGTGGTGCACTGCCACAGCGCCGTCGGCGACACCGCGCTGCCCTCGTCGATGATCGCGATCTTGGGGACCTCGGGCGGCGTCTGCCCCCCACCCTGGCCGCCGGCGGCCACCGCGCCCGGAGCCCCCTCTCCGTTTCCCGACGCCGCCGCCGCCGCCGCTCCGGCCGCGAGCAGCGCCTCCTCGCTGCGGTGCATGAGCTCGCGCAGGTCGAGGATGATGTCGCGCGGCGAGAGCTCCTTGCCCACCGTCGCCGCCGGGCACACCGCGGTGCAGCGGCCGCACTCGGTGCAGGCGTCGAGGTCGAGCAGGTCCTTCCAGGTGAGGTCCGAGAGGGCGTTGACCCCGAAGCTCTGCGCGGTCTCGAAGTCGATGCGCTTGAGGCTCGCGCCGTAGCCGTCGAGGTTCGCGGTGTAGACGTTGAGGGGCGCCGTGACCACGTGCAGCATCTTGGTGTACGGAGCCCAGGCCAGGAACGCGAACGCGGCTACCAGGTGGAACCACCACAGCCCGAGGTGCGCGGTCTCCATCGCCTCGACGCTCATCAGCGGCTTCGAGGCCTTGGCCACCAGGAAGCCGACCGGCGACCAGTGGCCCCATGGGTCGTCGGTCGCCCCGATCCGCCATCCCTCGAGCAGGAAACCGGTGACGGCGATGACGAAGATCGCGACCAGGATGATCGAGGCCTCCTCGGTGTAGACCAGCGGCTTCGGTCGCCGCGCCCAGCGCCGCCATCCCGCGAGCGCGACCCCCACCACCACCAGCGCACCGAAGATGTCGACCAGGAACGACTGGAAGTAGAGGTAGAAGGCACCCTGCATGATCCGGAGCTTGAAGTCCTCGTGCACCATCACCACCAGGGTGGCGATGGTGAGGATCACGAAGCCGCTGTAGAGCATGAGGTGGAACGCGCCGGCGTAGGTCTCCTGGGCGGTGCGCCGCTGCGCCAGGACGTGCTTGGCGACCAGCGCGAGGCGTTCGCCCACGCGGTCGAAGCGCGCCGCGGGCCTGCCCGCTCTCCAGAGCCGGGCGCGACGCCACAGACCGAAGCCCGCGATCAACGCGGTCGGCACCAGGAGCGCGTACATCACCCAGATGTGGGTGATGTTCCAGAAGACCTCGCGCGTCGCCTCGGCTGGGTTCATTTCCGCAGCTCGGCCAGCTTCTCGGTCAGGAGTGGAACCACTTTGCGGTAGTCCTCGACGATACCAAAGCTGCAGTGCTTGAAGATCGGCGCGTCGGGATCGGTGTTGACCGCGGCGATCACCTTCGAGTCGCCCATCCCGAGCAGGTGCTGGCTCGCGCCCGAGATGGCGATCGCGAGATAGAGCTCGGGCGCCACCTTCTTTCCGGTCTGCCCCACCTGCCACGAGGGCGGCACCCAGCCGGCGTCGCA
This sequence comes from Thermoanaerobaculia bacterium, assembly GCA_035544635.1. GTDB lineage: Bacteria > Acidobacteriota > Thermoanaerobaculia > Multivoradales > Multivoraceae > DATAFT01. Next base: position 1,118 of record DATKDQ010000275.1, on the reverse strand, counting down.
CGCGGCGCGCGAGGCGCCGGTCTGCGCGCCGATGATCGACGCCAGCTGCTGGAGCGCCTCGAACGGCTCGGGTCCACCCAGGCCCCGGCCTCCGGACACGATGACCTGCGCGTCCTCGAGCCGGACGCCGGCCTGCGCCTCGCGCTTGCGCTCGACGATGCGCAGCGCCGGCGCCTCGAGCGCGACGGTCGCCTCCTCCACCGCCGCCTGCCGCCCAGTGGGCTCTCCCGGCGCGAGCGCCCGCGCCCGCACCCAGACTACGGCCGGCGAGCGCTTGAGCTCGTAGACGGCGAGCGCCTTGCCGCCGTAGGCGGAGCGCGTCGCGCGCACGACGCCGCCCTCGACCCCGATCGCGATCGCGTCGGCGAGCGAGCTACCGCCGAGGCGGTGCGCCAGCCCCGGCGTAACCTCCTGGCTGTAGGTGTCGTTGCCGAGGAGCACGACGCGCGCCGAGAGCGGTTTCAGGAGCTGCACCAGCGCGTGGAGCGCGGCCTGGGGCTGGTACTGCGCGAGCTCGCCCTGGCCCGCGACCACCACGCGGTCGACCAGCTCCGCCAGGGCGTCGACCATTCCCGCCGCCGGCGGGCCGACCACCACCGCGGTCAGCGTCCCGCCGCTCTCACTCTTCAGGCGCTGCCCCGCGCCGGCCACTCCCTGCGCCGCGCGATCCAAGCCCGACTCACCGAAAAGGACCAGAACGACGTCGCTCACGAGCTCCTCCTCCCGGCAGCGCGCTCCGGGCGTGGTGCATACCACGCCCTCCGCTCGCATGACTTTGGCGCCGCCGACGGCGCATTAACCGACCGCATTGACCACCTCGGCCACCTTGCGGGCGAACGCGCCGACCTTGTCCTCGAGCGAGTCACCCTCGACGAACTCGCAGCGCACATCCTTCTTGGGGACGTAGAGATCGACCACCTCGTAGCCCGAGCGCCCGTCGCCGAGCGCGGCGCCGTCGAGCCCGAGATCCGCCAGCCTCCACTTCTGGAGGGGTTTGCGGTAGGACATCATCACGTCGCGCGTCTTCGGGATGCGCGGCACGTTCGACTCGCTGTTGGTGATGGTGAGGAGCACCGGCGGCGCGCATTCCGCGATCTCGAATCCGACGTCGGTCTGGC
>DATKDQ010000274.1:0-4200 GCA_035544635.1 Thermoanaerobaculia bacterium | reverse complement strand
GGAGCCTTGCAAGCGCCGGAATCGTAGCACCGCGGCTGTGTTAGCTTCCCCGGCGAGGGGCTCCAGTCTGTCCGTCGCCGCCCACGGCTCCCCTGCTCCGGATCCCGCGCGGGCGCCGGGGCGCCGCCGCCTCGCGGTGCTGGCTCTCGCGCTGGTCGCGGCGGCCGCGGTCGCGCTCTACCTGCTCGAGGAGCTCTCGACCTCGGGGAGAGCGGGGCTGCCGCTCGACGACGGCTGGATCCACCTGCAGTTCGCCCGCAGCCTCGCTTCGGGCGGGGGTCTCTCCTACCGGCCGGGAACGCTGGTGTCGGGCTCGACGGCTCCGCTCTGGACCGCGCTGGTCTCGCTCGCCTTCGCCGCGCCGGGGCCGCTGCTCGCCTGGGTCAAGCTGCTCGGCTTCGCGCTCTACCTGGCGGGGGCCGCGGTGAGCTACGCGCTGGCGCGCGAGCTCGGCCTGGGGCAGGGCGCCGCCGGGTTCGTGGCGCTGCTCTACCTGGTCACCGACGCCATGGTGTGGTCCGCGCTCTCGGGCATGGAGGTCGGCCTGTTCGTCACCCTCGCCGTCGGGGCGGTGGTCGTGCATCTGCGCGAGCGGCGCGCCGCGCGGCCGGCCGCGGTGTCGCTCGCGCTGCCGCTCTTCGGCCTGGCGAGCCTCGCTCGGCCCGAGGGGCTTCTTCTCCTCGCGCTCGCGGCAGCGGATCGCGTGCTCTTCCCGCACCCGGGGACGACCCGGCGCTCGCTTCTCCCCGGGCTCGCGATCGGGGCCGCCTGCGCTCTCGCCCTGGTCGCCACCGTGCAGGTCTTCTCGCTCGCGGTGTCCGACTCGCCGCTGCCGACCACCTACGCGGTCAAGACCGACGGCCCGAGAACGCTTCTGCCCTCGGGCCTCTACCTGCTGCGGGTGGTGGGCGTCCTCTTCCGGCCCCATCCGCTGCTCGTGCTGCTCGCCGCCGCCGGGGCGCTGGCCCTGCTCGAAAGGCTGGGTACGGCGCGCGATCGTGGGCTCCTGCCCGCGCTGTGGACCGCCGGGCTGCCCCTCGCCTACTCCCTCTACGACGCGCCCGGCGCGCCGATGATGGTGGGGAACTTCGGCCGCTACTTCTTCCCGCTCCTGCCCTTCGTCCTGGTGCTGGGCGCGCTGGCGCTGGAGCGGCCGCTCGAGCGCCTGGGCACGGCGCGGCGGGGCTGGCGCGTCGCGGCGGGGGCGATCCTCGCCGCCGCCCTCCTGGTGCCGCCGCTCTCGGGCCTGGTAAGCGGCAGCGTGCGCTACGGCCGGAACGTGCGCGACGTCAACCAGAGCGACGTGGCGATGGCGCTGTGGATCCGCCGGCACCTGCCGCCTGAGGCCGTGGTCGCGGCGCAGGACGTCGGGGCGGTGGGCTTCTTCACGCCCAATCCGCTGGTCGATCTCACCGGTATCGTCACCCCCGAGATCCTGCCCTGGCTCGAGGGGTCGGCCGCCACCGCCGGCGGCCGCGACGGCCTCGTCCGCTTCCTCGCCGAGCGTCGCCCCGACTACCTCCTGCTCTTCGCCGAGTCCTATCCCGGCCTGCTCGAGGCGCTCGCCGCCGAGGTGGTTCACCGCGTGCGCCTGGAGCGCAACGTCACCATGGCGGGGAGCGATCTCGTCCTGGCGCGCCCGGCGTGGGACCGCGCGCCCCTGCTCGGGGACGACCGCGCGGCTCAGGTCAGATAGATGATCGCGACCACCGCCAGGCCCCAGAGCGCGACGTTGAGAACCGACGGCAGGTCGCGGAGGATCGCCTCGGTGGGGTTGCGCTCGTCGGTGACCTGGTACACCAGGTAGAGATAGCGGAAGATGCCGAACAGGACGAACGGCAGGGTGTAGGTCAACCCCGGAGTGCCGAACTTGTCGGCGGTCTCCGGCGCGAGGGTGTAGAGCGCGTACGAGATCAGGGTGGAGGCGGTGACCACGTTGATCATCTGGTCGAGGAACGTGGGCCCGTAGTGGATCAGCACGCCACGCTGGTGGGCGGCATTCTCGGAGAGCAGCAGGAGCTCGTGCCGGCGCTTCGAGAACGCCAGAAAGAGAGCGACGAAAGTGGTGCAGAGGAGAATCCAGGTCGAGACCTCCACGCCGATCGCGGCGGCGCCGCCCTCGACCCGCAGCACGTACCCGAATGCGACCGCCATCACGTCGAGGATCACCACGTTCTTGAGGCCGAACGAGTAGAGGACGTTGAGCACGAGATAGCCGAGCAGGAAGACGCCGAAGCGCGTGCCGAGGTAGAGCGCACCCCCGAGCGCCCCGCCGGCGAGCGCGAGCGACACCGCGCTCGCCGCCGCCGGAGAGAGCGCGCCGGTCGCGATCGGGCGCAGGCGCTTCAGCGGATGGAGGCGGTCCTTGCCGCGGTCGCGCAGGTCGTTCAGCAGATACACCGAGCTCGCGGCGCCGCTCCACACCGCGAACGCGAGCAGGCCGCGGCCCGCCATGGTGGGATCGGAGAGACCCCCGGCGAACACCAGGGGCGCGAGCACGAACAGGTTCTTGCTCCACTGCGCGGGGCGCAGCGACACCACCAGGGCCTTGAGCACGGCGCCTATTATTCCTGAACGCCGGGCGGCCCCGCCCGCGTCGGGCTGCGCCGCGCCGAGGCGCGTTCACCGGGCCGGCGCTCGCCGGCGAGGGGGCTGGCGAGCTCTCCCGCACGCACACCGCGCCACCGGAATCCGATGAAGGCCCGTACCTCGCTAGCACTCTTCGCGCTCGCCCCGGCGTCGATCCTGATCGCGGCGCTGTGGCCGGTGATGGCCGGACGGGAGACCTGGTATCTGCGCGATCTCTTCAACTACCACCTGATGGTGAAGACGGTGCAGGCCGACGCGATGCGCTCGGGCTTCCTGCCGCTGATCGATCCGTTTCGCGCCGGCGGGCAGTCGCTGGTGGGCAATCTCAACAACGTCGCGCTGTATCCCGACAACCTCCTGTTTCTGGTGGCGCCGGTGGTGTGGGCGATGAACGCTCACCTCTGGCTGCATCTCCTGCTCGCTCCGATTGCGGTGTACTGGCTGGGGCGCGCGTGGGGAATGACTCGCGAGGCGTCCTGGGCCGGTGGGTTCTGCTACGGCCTGTCCGGCTACTTCCTGTCCCAGATGAACCTGTACAACCTGACGGCGGGCACCGCGCTCGCCCCGGCGCTAGCCGCCGCCTGCATCGCCGCGGTGGGCGGCCGCCGTCCGGCGCTCGCCGCCGCGGGCGCCGGCACCGCCTGGGGGCTGCTCTTGGTCGCCGGCGATCCGATCCTCGCCGCCCTGGCCCTGTGCGGGGCGGGACTGGCCGTCCTCCACCGCGGCGACCGGAGCGCGCGCCGGCTGGGGCGGCTCGCGCTGGCTCTCGCGCTCGGCACTCTCTTGGCGGCGCCCCAGCTGGTGGAGCTCGCCAGGATCGTCGGCAGCTCCTATCGGGGGAGCCTCGGGCTCACCGCCGAATCGCGCCTGGTCGCGAGCTGGGACCCGCGGACGTTCGTGGAGCTGGTGGTCCCTCTCTTCTTCGGCCGGCCGGATCTGGGCTACTGGGGCGAGATCGTGCTCGGCACCGTGCGGCCTCTCTTCTTCTCGCTCTACCCGGGACTGGTCGCGGTGGCGCTGCTGCTCGCGAGCGGCCGGCCTCGCTCGCGGCCGGCCCGCTTTGCCTGGTCCATGGTTCTCGTCGGCGGGTTCCTGGCGCTCGGCGGCTGGAACCCGCTGATGTTCTACCTCTATCGTCTGCCGCAGGCGGACGCCCTGCGCTATCCGGTCAAGGCTCTGCTCCTGCTCGCCGTGGGAGCGTCGATCCTGGCCGGTGTCGGATTCGAGCGGACCGTCCTCGCCGGCAGGCCGCGGGTCCTGCTGCGCGCTCTCGCCGGCGTGGCGTTGGTCGCCCTGGTGGGATGGTCGGGGCTCGCGTGGTGGAACGCCCAGGCGATCGAGGCGCTCGGCGTGCGTATCGCGCCGACCTTCCCCGCCGCGTTCGCCGCCTCGGAGGTCGCGCGCTGGCGAGCCGCGCTCGCCCTCTCGGTGGGAGCGGTCGCTGCCGCGGGCGCGCTCGCCGCCGCTTCTCGCCGCGCGCCCCGGCTGGCCGGCAGCATGATCCTGGTCGTTCACGCGGCAAGTCAGATCGTCCTCCTGCGCCCGCTCCTCGTAACCGACGAGACGGCCGCCTATCGGACGCCGTCGCCGGCGCTCGCGTATCTGGATCCC